>JANNHY010000088.1:0-6419 GCA_031404635.1 Ilumatobacteraceae bacterium | reverse complement strand
CTTCTCCGCGGTCAGGACGACGAGGGGTCGATCGCCGAGTGTGGTCAGCGCCTGCGCCTCCGACATGGTCGTGCGGATCTGCGAGAACTCGTCGCGGACGCTACGGGCATGGCGCGGCGTCGCCCAGAAGGCACGCTCCTGAAACGTCTACCAGATCGACGTCGCCAGCTGGCCGAGTGCGCCGGTTCGCCGAAGCGCTGTACCACGAACAGCGAGAGGTGATTACAACCAGCGGTCGGCAGCGATAGGCCGGGCTTCATCTCAGACTCGAACGGAACCTTATGGAGGTCTGTGAGTTTTCTGAGCATGATTCATTAACGGCG
This sequence comes from Ilumatobacteraceae bacterium, assembly GCA_031404635.1. GTDB lineage: Bacteria > Actinomycetota > Acidimicrobiia > Acidimicrobiales > Ilumatobacteraceae > JAENVT01. The sequence continues at coordinate 6,096 of JANNHY010000088.1, read as the reverse complement.
GGTCCGCAGAGTCTGAGAGCCGGTTCTGGTCAGCGAATGCGCACGGCACTCATGCTCCCGCGGCTCAACCGTACCAAGGCTTCTCATCGGGCTCGACGAGCAACCCGTCCATGAGCTTGTTCAAGCCACTGAACAAGTCGACAACTGCCATCAACTCGACGACGGCTTCGTCGTCCAGGCCTAGCCTCTGCACCGCAGAAGTATGGACTCGCAGTCAATACTCGCAGCCGTTCACCGCGGAGACGGCGACGGCGATGATCTCTTTCGTCAGGCGGTCAAGCTTCTTCGATTCGACCATCACCGCCTTGACCTTGTTCCAGTTCGCCTGGAGGTAGGCGGGACTGGGGGCCATCGCCTTGTAGAGGTTGGGGACGAAGTCGATCTCGAGCGTGCTCTTGATCTCCTCGTAGATCTCCCTGACCACGCCCGTAGCCTCATCTTCGGGGATCATCCGAATCGTCGGCATCCATGCCCCCTCTGGGAGTCGTTCATCAGCTCGGGTGTCGATTCGTTCTACTCCTGTCCGTTGTTCCCGTCAACACTCGCGGCACAGCACAGGCAGATGATGGGCAATATCGGCCCGCTGGCATCTCGACACGCGACCGCCAGCATCCCGTTTTGGCCTCTGGGCTGGGGCTGAATGGGGAGGACGACAGGTGTGCGGACGACGGGTGTGCGGACGACGGTGGCGGGGGCAGGATTTTGTGGAGCGGACGACGGGATTCGAACCCGCGACCCTCACCTTGGCAACGTGAAGAGAACCCTCCGCTGAGTCCGTCCCAGTCCCCTGACATGGGCTCCTGTCCGCCCATTCGTCCGCCCAGCCCGTCCAGTCCGCCCATTCCGTATACCGGTCTACCATCGCCGCCGCCAACGAAACCTGCTGCTCGCCAACGAGCGCACGGATACGATGGCGTGATGGATCGCGTCACCGTCAGCCCGCGACAAATGGGTGGCGTGCCGTGCATCCGCGGGCTGCGCATTCCCGTCGCCACCGTTGTCGGGATGATCGCTGATGGCATGACACCCGACCAGATCGTCGCCGAACTTCCGCCATTGGAACTTGACGATGTTTCGGCCGCGTTGCGATTCGCTGCCGATGCCGTCGCTGATAGCGAGATTCCCCTGCAACCCACCGCGTGAAGTTCCTCGTCGACCAGAACGGCACCGCGACGTGCTCAACTGCTGAGCTACGCAGGTCACGACGCTGTCCATACCCTCGAGCGCGGACTGGAGCAGGCAGACGATGACGTACTTCTCGACGTGGCACGCGAGGAACAGAGGCTCGTCATCTCTGGCGATACAGACTTCGGAGCGCTCCTCGCGCTCGCCCGACAGAAGTCACCCTCGGTCATCCTGTTCCGAAGCCGCCACCACCGAACCGCAGAACAACAAGCCGGCGTCATTCTCGAACACCTCGACGACCTCGGCGACGACCTGACCAACGGAGCCGTGGCCGTGATCACCGACGAACGCATCCGCGTCAGACGACTGCCACTCCTCCACGACGAGTGATCGCTCCCGAGCCCTCGGCCCAGGCGGTGCATCACCCGTATAACCGGCAGGGCCGCCGCTGATGGGCACCGCACCCGAGTGGTATGAGGCGGACTGAGGCCTTGTCGGACACGAACCACAGTTGCGTAAACGCCGGGACGGCTTGATGACCCGACTACGGGCGTCTGCCCGGCGTTCGGGGTGCGTCCCATGCTTGCCGGACGATGTAGGATTCTGCCGCTTCGGTCAGGGGCCGCTGCTGAAAAAGGGGATTTCCATGTTTGGCAATGTTGGTGGGTCCGTATTGGCGCGTTCACGTTGGGCTGCCGTCGGTGCCGCGGTTGCGGTGTCGTTGGGTGCCGGCGGTATTGGCTTGATCGCTCTGGCGGCCGACTCGGCGCCTTCGTCTTTCGTGTCGATCACCCCTTGCCGACTTTTCGACACTCGACCGGCACCCGACAACGTCGGGAACCGCAATACCCCCCTGACTGCCGGCGAGGATTTCGAGCGCCCAGTGCGGGGCACGAATGGGAACTGCACGATCCCGACCACCGCGACCGGAATCAGCTACAACTTGACCGTCCCGACGGGGGTCGACGGGTTCCTCACGGTGTATCCGGCTGATGCCATCCGTCCACTGTCTTCCAACATCAACCCTGTCGGCGGCGAAGGGGTAAAGGCCAACAGCGGGATCGTCGGACTGTCCGCCACGGGTGCGATCAGGGTGTACACATTGACCGGTCCGGTGAACGCCCTGTTCGACATCACCGGCTACCTCCTCCCAGCAGGTGGCGGCGGTGTCGGTCCTGCCGGCCCTCCGGGTGTTGCCGGCCCTCCCGGCGTTGCCGGCCCACGTGGTTTCTCGGCCTGGGACGTCATCCCCAGCGGACAAACCGTGACCGGCACCATCACCTACGACACGCATAGCAGTACTGACACAGATACGGACGCGATCGGCGTCGACTTGCCCGGCGTCGCGCCGTTCGCGCTCGTACCGACGATGGTCAACTTCGGCGCGTTCGATCCCGCAGGCGATGCCGACGCAACCTGTGTCGGGACGGCCCTAGCGCCCACGGCCCCACCTGGCAAGGTCTGCATTTACTTGGAGAGCACCGGCGGGATAATAGTCGCTTCCTTCACTGGCATCGCCGGATCCCTGCCGACGCGTTCGTTCCAAGTTCTTTTTAACCCCGCCGGAATTGACAACAGCGACGAGTGGATCTACGCAACCTGGGCATACACCGCTCCCTAGGAGACTGCTGAGCAAGTCGCATCTTTCGGAGCGTGCCGGGTCGGCGTAGGGTTGCTGTTGGGTCCGGGGTATGACCGACCGAAGAGCCGGTGTTTGAGGGTGTGAGCCGGTCGCGCTGGTTGGGATTGTTCCCGTAGGTGTCGTTCCCTCGTTGTCAGCCCCGGGCCCGCTGTCTCAGGTGGTCATGGTCCAGCCGTTGTCCCATTCGATGCCGAGGTTGATGAGGCGGCGAAGGTTGACAGCGGCGCAGCGGTGTGCGAGACCGATGCGGTTGCGGGTGATGCCCCGGTAGCGGACTTTGCGTCCGTCTCGCCGGATCAGCCAGGCGATGGATCGTTCGACCATCGGGCGGTGTTGCCGGTAGGGCTCGGTGAACGCTGGTGTGAGTGCGTGGGTTCGAGCGCTGGCGAGGAGTGCGTGGTGTTCGTGAATGCTGAGAACTTTGCCGCCGGCGGCTCGGGTGCAGCGTTGACGAACGGGGCAGCCGTTGCAGCGGTGAGTGAACCGGGCTTGTCGGGATCGGGTGCTGATCGTGACGGTGATCGCGTTCGGACAGGTGACGGTCATCGCCGCGAGATCGATGATGAAGTCATCGATGGTGAACCCGCCGGGAATCGGAGCTGTCAGCGGACCCGGTTTGATCGTCGCGGTGTGACCGTGGTCGGCGAGGTGCCGGCGAAATGCGCCAGACCCGTATGCGGAGTCGGCGAGCACTTCGACCGGTTCGGTTTCGCCGGCGAGCAGGCCGGGGGCGGCTTGGGCGTCACCGACGTTGCCGGCAGTCAACTCGCAGGCGGTGATCAACCCGGTGTCTGGCTCGATCCCGACGTGCGCTTTGAACCCGTCACGATAGTTCGACGTGGTCTTGTGCACGTGCCGCGACTCAGGATCGTGGACCGACACGATCCTGTCCGGGCGGGTTTCTTGCGCGATCCGCCACGTCCAGTCGGTGTCTCCGGGTTCGACGTCTTGGCCGGCGACCAACGCCAGCAGGCCAACCGCTTCGGTCTGCACGTCGTCGAGTTTGACGCCGGTGAGGGCAGCCAGGATCGTGTTCGCGTCGTTGACCAGTTCGGTGACGACACGGTCGATGTCGGCCCGGTCGTTCCACGCGCACACCGGTTTGCCGGGGTCATTGTCGTAGTCGTGAGCGACCAGCACGAGTGCTTTCGCGGCGGGGACCAAGCGCCGCACACGACGGATCTGGGCGACGAGTTGCATGATCGCGTCCTGACGGATCACGGCGTCGTCGAGCACGGTCGAGTCCAACGCCCGGCGGGTCTTGCCCGCCAGGATGTTCGTCGCGTCGATCACTTCGCGGACCGCGTCGAAGATCCGTTGCGGGCGATCCGAGACACGCAGCTTGTTGCGCCACAACGTCAACACCGTCGGATGGAAACCTTCATCGGCCAACGACCGGCCCACGGCGACTTTCCACGAGATCGAGTTCCGCAGCTGTGTGATCGCGTCCCGGTCCGACAGGCCCTCGAGCGCTTGGAGCACCATCACGGTCGCGATCACATCGCCGGGCACCGACGGGCGACCCCGACCGGAGGCGAACAGATCAGCGAACATGTCGTCCGGGAAGAGCCGTTGACGGTGCTCAGCGAGGAACCAGTGGACCGAGTCGCGGGCCACCAAATGCCCGCACATCGCCAACGCGTCCAACAACTCCGGGTTCGGATCCGAGGTGCCCTGCATGGACACCATTCTTTTACATCCGAGCCCAAAACGCGAGCACCCTCGACGAATTACTCAGCGGTCTCCTAAGGACAGTGCCTCAGTACATAACAAGGTGTCCTCAGCGGCACGGCTAGTACTGTCGGGTAGGCCTCTGGCTGGTTGTTCGTGTCGAGCGTCGGGGTGCTGGGCCTCGGCTTTCTCACCCTTTGTCGGCTCGGTCGATCCGCTCGGCCAGCGGCCCCTTTCAAACCGTCGTGAGGTAGGCCGCTGGTGTGGTGCTCCGTGCTGACGCCGGGCGCGGGGCTTGCGCTTTCTCGCCCACCGTGGCGTTGGTTCCGCAACGGCGACCTCGCCAGCGGCCCCCTATCGAACCGGACTTGAGGTTCTCCATCATCCCGCTCTCCGACATCGTTCATCTCATGCATGCGCAGTCCGTCGGCCAACAGTTCCGGTGAGTTGGTGGACACCGAGGTTCTCGAACCACCGGTGGTTGAACCGGCCGTCCCAGTTGATTCCTCAGAGGCCGTAGTTGATGCTTGCCAATCGAGCCAGTCGTTGATGAACGTAGCTGTCGACGGTGTGGAACTTCCGGTTCGAGTTTCCGTGCCGGAAGTAGTTGCCCCATCCCCGCAAGACGGAGTTGAGGTAGTCGACGCCGACGTCCATTGAAGCGCTGGCGTAGCGTCGATCGGTTCGTTTCCGGACTTTGGCTCGGATGGAGCTCATCGCCCGGTCGGACGGCTACTTGTTGAGGTAATAGCGACCTCGCCACTTCCAGGACTCCACCAGATGATGGTGGAAACCCAAGAAGTCGAAGCCCTGCGACTCATCAATCAGCGCGTGCAGCGAGAATCGCCAACATTGACGATCACCACCGAGTCTCATCGGCGTTTCGCACCAGAAGTGCGCCGACCAATGTGGAGCCCATTCCCTCGCGTGCTGACTCAGATGGATGAAGACGGACCGCGTCCTTGGCTCGTCGGACGAAGTCACCGATGATTGAGATGTCGGGTAGAGCATCGGAAAGAGGTCGCGTACGGCGTCGATAGTGAGACTGCTAGGAACATCGTGAGCATTCCGGCGTTTCCGTACACCGGGTCCGGAGTTACACCTCTCCGGACCCCTCCAAAGGTCCACGTCGAGCTGCGGCGTCCGCATGTCACGCTGAACTGCGGATCTCTGAGATCGTCGGGCTCAACTGCCACGACTTCACCCTCACCACCGGAGCCAACGTGCACACCATCGGCAAAGGCAGAAAGGAACGACGCACACCACTCCTACCCGCCACCACCGCTATCCTCAAAACCTGGCTCAAAGACGCGGCGGGGCTCCCGACGATCCGCTGTTCCCCACCATCACCGGCACCCGCCTCAGCCGCGATGCGATCGAGCGGCGCCTCGCGCCGGCGCCGATGCGCCTGATCGACGCCGGGTTGCGGCTCGCCCCCTTCGCGTCGCTGCCGCCACGTCGCTGCCAACCATGGAGATGGAACGGCTCAGACGCCGCCGGAGATCCGGCGAGACCGCTGCTCGACGCCGGGGCCACCGTAGGGGTAGTCGGCCGGGTTGGGGTCGCTGGCCCGGTCGAGCCGGTGGACCTCGTCGTCGGACAGGTGCACGCCGGCCGCGCCCAGGTTGTCGTCCAGTTGTTTGTGAGTGCGGGCGCCG
>JANNHY010000087.1:0-10053 GCA_031404635.1 Ilumatobacteraceae bacterium | reverse complement strand
TTCCCTCGCCGCGCGCTCGTACTGATCCACTCTCCCCGTCTTTGGATTCTCGATGCAGCCGAGCCAGCGGTTGAGACCCATCCGGCCGACGCATTCCTGATTGCACGACAGGCACAGGCGAATGTCGTCAGTTGCACCGGCTTTGGCCTTTGCGGCGAAGTCGGCATCGGCGATCTGGCCGCGGACGACACCGACCAGGTCGCAATGACCTTCGGCGAGGGCCCGTTCGGCCTGTTGCGGGTCCTTGAAACGCCCGACTCCGACCACCGGCAGGTCGACGGCCTTGCGAATCGCCGAGGGAATGAACGTCGCGTATCCGGGCGGGATGTGCATGCTCGCCTCGATCATGAACAAGCTGGCCGTGGCAACGCCGATCGAGGTGTTGATGTAGTCGACCTGTCCTGTCGCTTCGACTAGACGGGCGACTTCGACAGCGTCGTCGATCGTGGTGCCACCCTCGATCAGTTCGTCGCCGCAAATGCGCACGCCCAGCGCCAGACCGGTGCCGATCACCCCGCGGACGGAGGCAACGAGGTCGATCAGGAGCCGGGCCCGGTTGACGAGCGAACCGCCGTAGTTGTCGGTGCGCTTGTTGGTGGCAGGTGACAAGAAGCAGCGGACGATCGAGGAGTGGCTGCACTGCAGTTCGATACCGTCGAAGCCGCCCTCGGCGCAATGTTCGGCCACCCGCGCGTACCCGGCCACGATCTGGCCGATCTCGCCGTGGGTGACGGCCTTGGGCACCTCTCGAAACAGCGGGTCAGCGACGGCGGACGGTGCCCACACCGCCTGGCGCGAGTACATCGAGCTGGCCTGGCCGCCGTTGTGGTTGATCTGGGCGAAGATGGGCACGCGGTGCCGGTGAACCGCGTCGGTGATCGCCCTGTAGCCGGGGATCACATCGCCACGGAAACCATGGATCAGCTTCTCGTATGGCCAGTCGGTTTCGTGAGTCGAGTGTTCCTCGGTGATAATCAGGCCGGCGCCGCCCGCAGCACGCGCTGCGTAGTAGGCAGCGTGCTGCTGCGTGGGCTTGCCGTCGCGTGCGTAGTTGGTGAGGTGGGCGCTGAAGACGATGCGGTTTCGAGTGGCGATCGGGCCGAGCGACAACGGAGTCCAAAGGTACCGATAGGCCATCGTTGGCCAGGATACGCGCCTGGTGTTAGCGGGGTCAGCGCACGCACAGCCAGATCGTCAGCGCGGTCAACCCGGCTACGGCGATGACCCCGCCGATCTTCAAGGCGGCGTGCGGTGGTGCCAGCACGTGCTGGCGACGCTCGGCGACCTGGTATACAGCCGTGGTAGCGGCGACCATCACGGTGGCGTGCAACAGCACGGCGAGTGCGATGCCGGCTATGAACCCGGCCCAGCGGATCTTGTTGAACCACACCAGCGACAACACTGCTGGTATCACGACGGCCATCGCGATCCCGGCGATCATTTCGATCCACCAACGACGGCGGCCCATCCACGGCAGAACCTCGATCTGGTCGAACAGGTCGAGCGTGGCGATGTAACCGAGCACGACCACGACGACCAACGTCAGGTAGCACGCCACCGCCCGCAGTTTCGGCTTGATGCCGGCAACCGTGGCCAAGCTCACCGCAGTCCAGATCAACCATCGTCTGATCAATGGTGTGCCGAGATCGGCCATCGCGTCACGAAAGATGCGGTCGGCCTCGACGCGATCGATCGTGTCTCCGACGTAGGACTGCGGTTCCTTGCTCGGATCCCACACCAGCCCGTCGTGCAGCAGCGCGGCAGGAAGGTGAGCGCCTGTCTTGGGCACCAGCCAGGTGAAGATCTGCGGCACCGATGTGAGATCGGATTTGAAGTCGAACGGTAGCGGTGGCGGCACTTCGAACGGCGCCGTGTGGTGACGATCGAGATAGCCGATCCGCTTGGCCAACGACCACTCCTCCAGATCATGGGCGAACAGGCGCATCAGTTCGATCTCCATCGGGCTGCCCATGCCCCCATCGGCATTGAAGAACCGATTGACTTCGCTCTCGACACCCATCATCGCCTCATCATCGCGCCGACAGGAGCCGCCGTCGATCAGTGGTGAACGGCGACCTGCCCGCGGATTTCGCCCGACCTGTTGCGCAGCGTGTGGACGTTGACGTAGTACGCACCGGTGTCGAGAGCAGCGGCGATCTCTTCGATCGGCTTCCCGGCCAGCAGCCCGATGAAATCCGATGTCACGAGTTTGCCGGAGGCGACAATGTCACCCTTGGCAAAGTCGGTGGCGTTGCCGGGATCTGGAGGCGCACCACCGAACAGCCACACCACGATCGGGCCTCCCGTGCCGCGTCTGCCGAAATGGAGGTGGGCCATGAATGCGTCATCGATTGGCTCGCGCATCCGCAGTTTGTATTTGATGACACCGTTATCGAGGTCGAACTCGGCACGAGCCTCAGCGGTCGGTTCACCGACCGGCGTCGGCACTTCTTGAGCAGCGTTGATCGGCCGTGCCCGCCACTCGCGCTCGCTGGCGCTGACCACCGCCCCGACAGCGATCGAGCCGAATGCAACCGTAGACACAAGCACCTTGTGTTGTCGCATCGTGACGCCCACTCTGATGCGCCGACGTGGTCGGTTCCACTTACCAAAGTCTCTTCACGAGACTGGCGACAGTGGACAATGGTGCTACGACCAGGACTACGACTGGCGCGTATCGCCAGGTCGGGGGCGAAGCACGTAACGTTGCCTCGGTGGACGATGGCGCCGGACAGGCAACGACCAAGCGACGCAGCACGCGCACCTCGGCATTTGGCGTCGGCCGGCGTGAAGGGCACGATTCGACGGCTTTCTACGAGCGGTTCCAGCCGCCGACGATCAGCACCGATGACCACGTTGCCCGACCGTCGCATGTCGATCGACTGATCGTTGGCGACGCCAGGCAGATGACCGACGTAGCCGACAACAGTGTCGCCCTAGTCGTCACGTCGCCGCCGTACTTCGCCGGCAAGGCATACGAGGCCGACCTCGGTCGGGGGCACGTGCCGGCTACGTATCTCGATTATCTCCAACAACTCCGCGACGTGTTCAGCGAATGCGTGCGCGTGCTCGAACCCGGTGGTCGTATTGCGGTCAACGTCGCCAACCTCGGCCGCCGTCCCTACCGATCGCTGGCCGCCGACGTCACGACCATCTTGCAGGACGACCTGAGGCTGCTGATGCGCGGCGAGGTGTTGTGGATCAAACAGCGCGGTGCTGCCGGCAACTGTGCGTGGGGTAGCTTTCAGCGTCCGGCCAACCCCGTGCTGCGCGACCTCAGCGAACGGGTCGTGATCGCCTCCAAGGGTCGGTTTGACAGGGCGATCGACGCCAAGCACCGGGCCAAGCTCGGCCTGCCTTCGATCAGCACGATCTCACGCGACGAGTTCATGGAAGCGACGGTCGACGTCTGGGAGATCCCGCCCGAGAGCGCTGGGCGCGTCGGTCATCCCGCGCCCTTTCCTGTTGCGTTGCCGGAACGGCTGATCCACTTGAACACCTACCAAGGCGACCTCGTCCTCGACCCGTTCGTCGGCTCCGGCACCACCGCTGTCGCCGCTGTGCGAACCGGGCGTCACTACATCGGCTACGACACCGACGCCGGCTACGTCGAGGCCGCCCGCCGACGCGTGGCCGGTGAACGATCGACGTCGACGGTCGAGGTCTTGGCCAACGATGGCCGGACGACCGATCCATTCAGCGGCGGATGGTCGTCGAAGGACCTTGCCAAATGGCTGCTGACCGAGGCCGGCTTCACCCAGTTGGACGATCAGGCCGTGGTCATGCCCGGTGTCGCGCCGACATTGCGGGCGGTCGACACCGCCGGCAGGCCGTGGTGGTTCGAGGTGGTCGGCGGTCGGACATCCAATCGGCCGGGCGCACAGCGAACCGATTTGCTGTGGCGGGCGATCGCCAAGGGCGCAGTGGTGCGTGAGGCCGATCCCTCCACCGGTTTCGCCGTTCTGACGGTCGGTCGGCCCCCCAGGGCATCGGCGGGACGTGCGCTGGCGGCCGTCACCGGCCCCGGCAAACCGGTGGCTGCAGTCGTCGACATGCTGTCGCAGGTGGCGGTATCGAGCCTCGCCTTTCTGGCGACCTAGGGGTTGCCCGACTTCTCGACCTAGAAGCGCCGTTCTACGCTGCGCGAATGGCACTCGACGAATACCTCGCAACGGAGATAGCCCTTGATTGCGCCGATGGGATATTCAGCCGCCGCGAAGCCCTGCGACGGTTGATGCTGCTGGGCGTGACGGCACCGGCAGCAGCCGCGTTGCTGGCCTCGTGTGGAAGCGACGACGACGCAGCCGATTCGGCCACACCCGCATCCACGCCGCCTGCGCCCGCCGCGGCCACAGCGGCTCCGACATCGGGCCAGGACGGGACCATCCCCGCCCAGCCGGAGTCGACCGAACCGGTCGGCGACAGCGCGCCCGCTGATCCGAGCACGACGGCGAACGCTGCCGCCGGCCCGGTCGCCGAGGAGATCCGCTTCGCCGGCCCTCGAGGTGAGCTGATCGGCTTGCTCGCCACTGCGCCGGATCCGACAGGCGCCGTTCTGGTGATCCACGAGAACCGCGGTCTGACCGCCCACATCCGCTCGATCCCGCCGCGCTTTGCGACCGACGGCTACACGTCGCTGGCGATCGACCTGCTCTCCGAGGAGGGAGGAACCGCTTCGCTGCCGTCGGAGGGCGATGCCACCGCCGTGCTTGGCAACGCCCCGGCGGAACGGATGATCGACGACTTGCGCGCCGGACTCGACGAACTCGAACGACGCGCTCCGGGCGCCAAGCTGGCGACCATCGGATTCTGTTTCGGTGGCGGCATGACCTGGCAACTGCTGGCCGCCGGTGAACCGCGCCTGTCCGCCGCTGCGCCTTTCTATGGTCCCGCTCCAGCCGACCCCGACTTCAGCGGATCACCAAATGCGGCTGTCCTGGGGATTTACGCCGAGCTCGACTCACGGGTCAACGCCTCGCAAGAGACTGCCCGCAGCGCCCTCGAGGCCGCCGGCCTCGTCTACGAAATCCGGGTCTTTCCCGGCGTCGATCACGCCTTCTTCAATGACACCGGGGCGCGCTACAACGCCGCCGTAGCCGCCGACGCCTACCAGGCATTGCTCGCCTGGTTCGGCCAACACCTCGCCGGGTAACCGCTGCGCCCTGTAACCGCGCGCCGTCACGGCCGCGTGCCAGGTAGGGTGTACGGGTCGTCGCCATCGAAGATGGCGACAATGCCCGCCGGGCGAGGCGTGCGGGCCATACATACGTGCCGTCACGCGCTGCGGGCGGGTGTTCGGCCCGAACGGTTGTGGTGCTGCCATTGCGCCGCGCCCGGCGGTGTCATGCCACGACCCAGGACAGACTGTGATGCTCGACTCACAACAATTGATAGCGGCGATCTGGTCGATCGCCGGTGGCCGGGGCTCGGAAGACGACCTGGCGCGCCTCCACGCCGATCATCGGGCGTCGCTCGGCGCCCTCGACCGGCTGATCACCGAGGCCTCGGCCGACCTCGCCGCCGTGCGTACCCTGACAGGAGGCGAGCGCGATCAGGTGGTCGCCGACTTCACTGACACCCTCGACAGCCTCCGGGCGACAGTCGCCCGGCTGCGCCCGTCGCCGACCACGACCGGCGCGCCGCACGTAGGCGAAGTCGTGTCGATTCCGGTGGACGACGTCGAGGCCGACGAGGTGCAGCTCCAGGCATCGTGGTCGGCGGGCCAGGTGGTGGTCTGGGCGGCGGGCCGTGGGGCACCGGCGGAGCGTAACGAGGCGCTGGCAGCACGGTTGGAATCGATCGGCGGTCCGTCGGTGGGCTGGCAGCTTCACCCGAGCGTCGCCCTCCCCGGCGGTCAGCGCGCCGAGGCGGTCGCCATTCCGATCAAGGACGCGCTCGGATGGCTGGTGGCGGTCGGTGGGGGACACGGTCGTGCCGAAGTGGGCGCCAGCGTGCTGTGGCTGGGCCGCGCCGCGCTGGAGGGCGTCCGGCTGGTGGCGAGCGGGTCGGTCGTGCCGAGCGTTCGCGTCACCGGGCGTTCCGGGGGTGGACTCGTCGAAGCCACCGTGCGGTGGGTTCCAGCGCTGGTCGAGGGCGCCGTCGTTCAGGCGCTCGCCGCAGCGATGCCAGGGACAGTCGTTGCGGTCGGCGGTGGCGATGGTCGAACAACGACGACGGCCGTGATCGCCGCCGCGGTCGAGGCCATCGTCACCGAGAGTATCGAACGCATGGAATTGCCGGCGTCGCCTCCGAGTGCGAAGTCGCCGACGGATCTGGCCGACACGGTCGTCGCCCGCATGGACGGTTCACCGTTCAGCGCTCATGCCGGACCGGCGACGGACCTGTCGAGGAGGCTCGATCAATGGTCCCGCTCGGTGACCGACCCGGCACGTCCGAGGCTGGTCGTTCAACTCGCCGCGCCGCCCGCCGGGGGCGTGTGGCTCGTGACCGTCTCGGCGCCGTCGGGCAAGGGCACGCTCATACCGATCGACGCTGCACTTCGAGCCGACGGGCCGAGACGGTCGTTGGCCGCCGAGTGGCAGCGGCTCGGACGCCTGTTCCCGACGCTCGATCGATCTGGCGGGTCTCGCCGCGGACAACTGGCGATCAGCCAGAACGAGGCGTGGGAGTTCATGACCGTCGTGGGCCCCGCCCTCGCCAGCGCCGGATTCGAGGTGCGGGTACCGGCGCTGTCGCGACGCAAGGCGAGGCCGTCACTGCGACTGTTCGCCGAGATCCCGGCGGGCTCGGTGGTGGGTGCACATCAGCTCAGCAACGTCGCCTGGTCGGTGCTGTTCGACGACGTCGAACTCACCGCGGCCGACGTGAAGCGGCTCGCCCGCCAAGCCCGCCCACTCGTTCAATCGCGTGGCGGCTGGGTCGAGGTCGACCGGGTCGACCTCGAACAGGCGGCGGCGGCGCTCGCCGAGCGTGAGGCGATCACGCAGCTCAGCGGTGCCGAGATTCTGCGGCACAGCATCGGTCTCGGCGGGTCCGCGCTGGCCGGCGGCGTGGTCGTCGACGGCGACAGTTGGGCAAACGACATCGTCCGGCGTGCGGGCGAGGCATCGCTGGTGCCGATCACTCGGCCGGAGGGTTTCTCCGGCGCGCTGCGGACCTATCAGGCCGAAGCCGTGGCGTGGATCGGGTTCCTCGATGCGGCCGGGCTCGGCGGATGTCTCGCACTCGACATGGGCCTCGGCAAGACCCCGACCGTGCTCGCCCACCTTGCCCCCTTGGCAGGCGACGGCAACACCCTGGTCATCGCACCGGCAGCGGTCGTGGGCAACTGGGCAGCGGAAGCAGCTCGGTTCGCGCCCGGGCTTCGCGTCGTCGTCCACCACGGCGCGTCGCGATCGTCGGCGGGTGAGCTCGAAGCCGAGATCGCCGGCGCCGACATCGTGATCACGACCTATGCCACCGCTGTTCGCGACGTCGAGGCGCTCGCCGCGACAAGTTGGCGGACGCTCGTGTTGGACGAAGCGCAGGCGATCAAGAACCCGGCGAGCGACACCGCCCAGCAGTTGCGTCGCATCGACGCCCACACGCGTCTGGCGCTCACCGGCACACCGATCGAGAACGGGCTCGGTGACCTTTGGGCGATCCTCGACTTCACCAATCCCGGTCTCGTGGGCTCCCGGCCCTCGTTCATCGCCCAAATGTCGGGCGACGGCGAGGTCGCCCTACGCGCCTTGAACGGGATCCTGCTGTTCCGCCGGACCAAGACCGAGCCGGAGGTCGCCGCCGAGCTGCCCGACAAGATCGACGAGCTCGATCACTGCACCATGACACCCGAGCAGATCGGGCTCTACCAGGCGGTTCTCGACGAACTCGTCGAGAACGTGGCCGAGACCGACGCCGGTGGTGAGACGAAGAAGGGGGCGATCCTCGCGGCCATCACCGCCCTCAAGCAGATCTGTAACCACCCGGCGGCGTACCGCGACGACGGGCAGCCACTCGCCGGACGATCCGGAAAGCTGGCCCGCCTCGAGGAGATCGTAGAGTCGGTTTTCGCCGCCGGCGAACGGATCCTTGTGTTCACGCACTTCGCCACCTGGGGCCGCCGCCTGGCCGATCACCTCACCGAGTGCACCGGGATCCCGATCGCGTGCTACGACGGCAGCCTCACCCGGGCTGTCCGCGACCGCCTCGTCACCCAGTTCCAGACCGACGATGGGCCCGGAGCGATGGTGCTGTCGCTGAAGGCCGGCGGCACTGGATTGAACCTGACCGCGGCGAACCACGTCGTGCTCTATGACCGTTGGTGGAACCCGGCGGTTGAGGACCAGGCACGCGACCGTGCCTGGCGCATCGGCCAAGCCCGCACGGTGATCTCGCACCGGCTGGTGTGCCCCGGCACCATCGACGAACGTGTCGAAGAGATCGTGGCCGGCAAGCGCCACATCGCCCAACTCGTGCTGCCTCGTTCCAGTTCGCTTTCCGATCTGAACAACGACCAACTCCGCCTCGCCCTCGGGCTGCGACCCGACCAGTTGCTCGCCCAGGACGAGTGAGGAGCAAATCGATGAACCACCCGCAACGCACACGCACCAACCAACGCCGGCAACCATCTGGAAAGCGACCCGTCCCCGTCGACATCTGGCGCAAACCGGGGCCGCTGCCTGACCTCGAACCCATCACCGTTCCCCCCGAGCCGGGCGCGCTACTCCGATCGCTCGGCGATCCACCGATGGTTCACGGCACAGCTGCCGCCCACTACTTCACCAGCGTCATCGAACGAGCCGTAGCGATCGCCGCCGCCCTGGCGCTCAGCGCCAACCTCCTCGCCGATCACGAGGACGACTGATCCGCGTCGGCGGGCGCGGCAGCGGTGCTCCCGCTCGTCGGCTGATGGCGGACCTCGTAATCTGGGTGCACTGCAACACATGGGGGTAACCAGATGGCTCCGCCGGCCCAGTCAACACTCACGACCAACGGCGCGACGTCGGCTCCGACGTTCCTGCCGGGCGAGGTTGCGGCGGCGATGCGACCGCTCATCGACAGCGCCCTGGGCCGCGACGTACCGCTGCGCTTCGAGTTCTGGGACGGGTCGACGCTGAGTCCCGAGCGGTCGGTGGCCACGCTTCGGTTCAACTCGCCGGACGCAATTCGACGGCTGCTGTGGATGCCCAACGAGCTCGGTCTCGGACGTGCGTACGTCACGGGTGAGCTCGATCTCGACGGCGACATCTTTGCCACTGTCGTGGCACTCCGCGACGCAAAACCGACGACCAAGGCGCGGCCGTGGAGGGTGCTGCCCACCGCAGCGACGGCGGCCAAGCGTGTTGGCGCGCTGCGTCGGCCGCTTCCGCCGCCGCCGGAAGAGGCGCGGCTGCGTGGCTGGCGCCACTCGCTGAGACGCGACTCGACGGCGATCGGCCACCATTACGACGTCGGCAACGACTTCTATAATCTGGTGCTCGGCCCGACGATGACCTACTCGTGCGCCCGGTTCACGCAGCCAGATGCAACGCTCGAGCAGGCCCAGGCCGCCAAGCACGAACTCGTGTGCCGCAAGCTGGGACTGCACCAACGGCCAGGGGCCCGCCTGCTCGACGTCGGCTGCGGCTGGGGTTCGATGGCAATCCACGCCGCTGTCCATCACGACGCACGGGTTGTCGGCATCACCATCAGCCGAGCGCAAGCTGAGCTGGCCCGGCGGCGGGTCGACGAAGCCGGCGTCGCTGATCGGGTCGAGATCCGGCTTCAGGACTACCGGGATCTGTCGGCTGAGTCGTTCGAGGCGATCTCGTCGATCGGGATGTCGGAACACGTCGGTCACGGCAAGCTCGGTCAGTACTTCACCACGCTTCGCTCGGTGCTCGTCCCGCAGGGACGCCTCCTCAACCACGCCATCTCATCGGTCGGCGGATCAACGCTTGGTCGAACTTCGTTCGTCGGAAGGTACGTGTTTCCCGACGGCGAACTCATCGACGTCGGCGACGTGGCGCTGGCCATGGAACGCGCCGGTTTCGAGGTGCGTGACGTCGAGTCGTTGCGCGAGCACTACGCGCGTACCTTGCGGGCCTGGGTCGCCAACCTCGAATCAAGCTG
>JANNHY010000086.1:0-20660 GCA_031404635.1 Ilumatobacteraceae bacterium | reverse complement strand
CCCCAACCCCAACCCCGACCCCAACCCCGACCCCAACGCCAACCCCGACCCCAACGCCGACCCCAACGCCGACCCCGACCCCAACGCCGACCCCAACGCCGACGCCGACCCCGGCGCCAGCGTCGTCGCCGGCTGCGGCTCCGGCTCCGGCCTCGGCGGCGCTGGCGGTATCTCCCGATGCGGTCCTACCCGCCACGGGCTCGGCGAACGGTCCGCTGCTGTTCGTGGCATTCAGCCTGACCCTGGCGGGGTGCGTCCTCGTGTGGTCGACTCTCACTCCGCGCCGTCGACGAGTTGACGTGCCTCCAGACCCTGGATGACGACCTCTAACTGGTGAGGGGCCTATAGGGACTCAGGCTCGGAGTGTCCGATCTGGTCCTGTCCCCTCGGGCTGTAGACCGACAGGTAGTGGGCGACGACGACGGTGGGGCCGAGGTAGCGACGCACCGGATCGAGAACACGGTCGGCATTGACCGTGGTGCGTTGGTGCTGGCGAAGGTGCTCGCCCCACGACTCCACGACGAAGGTTTCGATGAACTGATGCGGAGCGGCGAGATCACGAAACAGCCCCCATCGGTAGGCGCCCGTCCGCCGTCGGTGGCGCTCGACGAACCGCATCGCGTCGGCGAAGGCGTGGACGTCGTCGCCGGGCACTTCGTAGGTGACAGTGACCAGCACAGGACCGTCTGTCGGGTGAGGGACCATTGCCACCGTCGGGTCGTCGGCCGGGACGAGGCGCAGGTCGAGCCCGGTCACCGAGCCGAGGCGCCACCGCTTGGTCGTCGCCAGGGTGAGGAGGATGGCGGCGGCCGCGACCACGTGTGCGGCCGTCAGGTTCGCCGCCGCGAGTATTCCCCACGCTGCGCTGCCGAGGGCGATGCCACCGGCGAGCACGAGCATGTACAGGCCCATGCCGCGGGCGCGCACCCACTCGGGCAGTGTCGAGAACGCGGCCACGCCGGTGCTGGTCAACGCCGTCGCCCAGGCCAAGCCACCTACGACCATGCCGGGGCCAGTCACCCAGGCGATGCGACTTGTTCCCTCGATCACGAGCGCCGCCGCCAGCAGCACTGACGACCCGACGACGAGTTGATCGTGGTCGTAGCGGTCGTCGAGGCGGGGGCGCACGACCGCGGCGCCGGCGGCGCCGATGCCGAAGCATCCGAGGAGCAAGCCGTAACCGCCGCTGGTCAATCCAAGGCGGTCGCGTGCCACGATCGGAAGCAGGGCCTGTAGCGCGGCTGCGGGAAGAGTGAAGACCGCCGTTCGATTGAGCACGCCGCGAAGCGCCGGCGAATGCACGGCGTATCGAAGCCCGGCCCGCATGGCGCCGCTGAGCGTTTCGGCCGGCAGATTCGACTCTGGGACCGGTCGCCGCCACCACACGAGGACCCCGACGATGGCAAGGAAGGACACGGCGTTGATGAGGAACACCCATCCCGGGCCGCCGAGGGCGACGACGAAGCCACCGATGGCGGGCCCGATCGCCCGCCCGACATTGAACGTGAGCGACCCGAGGGCGATCGCCTGACGGAACTCTCGTTGGGGCACCAGGTCGGGCTGGATGGCTTGGAACGCAGGGAACGTGAGCGCGCCGCCCATCCCGAGCCCGAAGGTCAGCGCAAGCAGGCTGGTGGGCGTGACGACATCGAGGAACGACACCGTGGCGAGCGCCGCCGCGCATATCAGCATCCAAAATTGGCCGCCGATCAACAGTCGACGGCGATCGAAGATGTCGGCCAAGGCGCCGGCGGGCACACCGGCGATCAGGACCGGCAGCATGCTGGCCGTCGGCACGAGAGCGATCAGGAATGCCGACCCGCCCAGATCTCCCATCAGCCATGCCGACCCGACGCTTTGCATGAGTGTGCCAATGTTCGAGGCCAGTTGAGCGACGAACAGCGCTCGGAACACCGGATAACGCAGGGGCGCCCACGGTGAAAGCCGAGCCTCAGACGTCTCGCTATCGGCCTCGCTCATCGACTGCAACCCTACGCGTCGCGAGGTACGCCACGCTCGGTGGCGTCTATCTCGTGCGGCGGGCGTCACTCGCCACGCCGCTTCGGGACCTGTGTGCCGGGGGCTAACAGCCCAAGGTAGCCACGAGTTCGGGACGTACGTCACTTGTCCGCGCACCCCAAGCGTTGTTTGATATCTATGCGCGGGTTGTAGCGCCGGGTGGCCGGGTCGCCCATCCCGCCAGGATGAGGACGGCAGCCTGGGGGGTGGTGCGGACCTGACTCGCACAACCCGCGCTCGAAGCATCGTCGGTACAATGCGACGAATGCGTAGACGTGCTGTGCGCCATCGGCTGGTAGCTGGTGCGGCACGGGTGTTGATCGCTGCGCTGCTCGGCGCAGCGACGCTTACGACCGCTCCCCCGATCACGCTCGCTGCGCCGGGAAGCGTCGAGGCGCTGCTGATCGGCGACTCCGTGCTCAACGGTCTGGCCCAGGGATACAGCTCGTCCGGCCGGGCGGCGCTGGCCGCGCGGCATTCGTTCATCCTCGACGCCGCAGGCTGCCGGCGGCTGATCACGACCAGCTGCCGGATCCCGCCCGCAGCCGCGCCCACCAATGCGATCACCGTGCTGCGCGCCTGGGCGGGGCAATACGACCGGGCGTTGGTGATCGCCGCCGGCTACGACGATCCATCCACCGGCCCGTACGGAATCGACGCCGCGGTCGACGCGATGATCGCCGAGGCCCACCTGCAGGGCATTGACCACGTCATCTGGTTGACCTACCGCGAGGCCGGCACGGCCGGGAACGTCGCCCGCTTCCGCGCCAGCAACGCGGTGCTGCGCAGTAGGCATGATCCAGAGCTGTCGCTGGCCGACTGGGCATCACGTAGCGCCGGCCTGCCGACAAGCTGGTTCTCCGGCGATGGCATCCATCTCGGCCCGCAGGCCGCGGCGGCGATGGCCGACCTGATCGGCGACGCTCTCGATCAGCTGTTACCGGTCCGCTGTACGTCGGGGGTGTGGTCTGGTGGTGAAGTGCCAGTTGGTGCCGCCGGCACGCGAGTCTCGACCGATGGCGGCGTCACGCTGATGCCGACCCCGGTGCGCGTCGTCGACACCCGTGACCTGCCGGGCAAGCTCGGCGCCGGCCGGATGCTGACCGTTCAGATCGCCGGCATCAACGGTGTGCCGACCGATGTCGCCGCGGCGGTGGTTTCGGTGACCGCCATCGAGCCGTGCGCCGACACATTTCTCACCGCCTTCCCGTGTGGCAGCGCCCTACCTACCGCGTCGATGGTCAACGCCGTGGCGCTGTCGATCGTCGCCAACTCGGCCGTGGTGCGTCTCGGCGGTGGGTCGCTGTGCGTCTACACCCTGCAGCCGACCGACGTGATCGTCGATGTCAGCGGCTGGATTGGGCCGAACGGTCTGCGCTCGGTGCCTGTGGCGCCGGTGCGGTTGGTCGACACCAGGCCGGGTGAACCGCAGGCGCTCGCGGTCGCGCGGCAGCGTCTGCCCGCCAACCAGTTGTTGACGGTCGATGTCGCCGCGCTGCCCGGAGTCGACGCTGCGGCCACGGCGGCCACGGTCAACGTGACCGCCGCCGGGCCGGAGGGCAATGGCTTCATCAGCGTGTTGCCCGGGCCGTGCGCGAGCGTCAATCTCCCGCCGTCGACCTCGAGTCTCAACGTCACCGCCGGCCGCGATGTTGCCGCCTCTGCCACGGTCGGTCTCGGCGGCGGCCAGCTGTGCATCTTCGCCAGCACCGACACAGATGTAGTCGTCGACCTCCATGCGTTGCACGGCACCGTCGGCGGCCTTGCTAGCGCCGTCGATCCACAGCGGATCCTCGACACTCGCAACACCCAGCGGATCGCCCCCGGCCAGTCATTGGCCGTCGGCCTCGACACGGTGCCCGCAGCGGCGATCGTCAACCTCACCGCGGTCGACCCGTCGGGCAGCGGGTTCATCACGCTGTACCCGTGCGGCGAGGCGGTGCCTACCGCGTCGAACCTCAACGTCGTCGCCGGCACGATCGTTGCCAACCGGGCGGTCGTGGCGACCGGCGGCTCGAACCAGTTCTGTCTCTACAGCTCCGTCGACACCGATGTGGTGATCGACGTCGAGGGCTTCATCGCACCCGGCTGATATCCGGTGAACCGTCGGCGGGGCCGGTGCCGACCTGCTGCAAAGAGCATGCATACTGGTGCGCGAGCCACAGCCACGAAAAGAGGTCCACGATGGCCGGTCACCCAACGGGGCCTCGCCCGCACATCCCGCGCGAGACAATCGACATCAGCGACGCTGTCATCGAGGCTCGACAGCGGTTCGTGCATGACCAGACCGGGGTGATGCTCGATCACGTGACCCGCTATTCGTTCGACGCCTCTGTACTGCCGGGGAACATCGAGCATTTCATCGGAGTCGCCCAGGTGCCCATCGGAATCGCCGGACCACTCCTGATCTGCGGCGAGCACGCACGCGGCGACTTCCTGGTGCCACTGGCCACCACAGAGGGAACGTTGGTGGCCAGCTACAACCGAGGCATGCGATTGCTGTCGGAGTGCGGCGGCGTGAAGACCACCGTGGTCGACAATTCAATGCAAAGGGCGCCGGTGTTCATGCTGGGTGACGCCCTCGAGGCTCGCGACTTCGGGCACTGGGTGGAGGACCACCTCGACGACATCCGTGCCAAAGCCGAGGCGACCACCCACTCGGGCCATCTGGTCGGCATCGGCCAATACGCGGTGGGACGGCTGCGCTACCTCCGGTTCAACTACACCACGGGTGACGCCGCTGGTCAGAACATGACCGGCAAGGCCACGCTGGCGGCGTGCGAGTGGATCCGGGGCCACCATCCTGCCCGGCCCGACTTCCTGCTGTCTGGCAACATCGACACCGACAAGAAGCATTCGCAGATCAACATGTTGCAGACCCGCGGCAAGCGAGTGGTCGCGGAGGTGGTCATCCCGCAAGATGTGCTCCGTGATCACATGGGCGTGGAGTCAGCGCAGCTGTTCCGGATGCGGCAGATCTCCAACGTCGGAGCGTTCATGGCAGGGGCAGCGTCGAACGGAGCGCATGCGGCGAACGCCCTGGCTGCTCTGTTCATCGCCACCGGCCAGGACGCAGCCAACGTGGCCGAGTCTCACGCCGGCCTTACCTACGCAGACCTGCTTCCGAACGGCGACTATTACTGGTCGGTGACCCTCACGTCGCTGATCGTGGCCACCTATGGGGGTGGCACCGGCCTGCCGACCCAGCGCGAGTGCCTCGAGATGCTCGGCTGCTACGGCTCGGGCATGGTCGACAAGTTCGCCGAGGTCTGTGCCGGGGTGGTGCTGGCCGGCGAGATCTCGCTCAGCAGCGCTGTGGTGCACGGTGACTGGGTCGCCAGCCACGACCAGCTCGGCCGCAACCGCCCCTGACACCTGGGTGTGGCTCGGAGACACAGTGGATCGCCGGCGTCTGCGCCTACAGCTCGAACCTGTCGAACTCCGGCGTCGATGCCTCCGAGGGTGGTCTCCAATCCACCGTTGCGATGACCCACCACGCGGCGAGAATCAGGGCGCCCGCTGCGGCGAGCCCAACCACCAGCCGCGTCGGTGAGTAGCGCGGGGTGGGCAAGGGCGAATACTTCACGTCGACGAGCACCTCCCGTGCACCACCGATGACGGCGATGCCGCAGTCGGTGCAACGCCTGCCGATGACGACCGAAGCCGTGGCTCGCCCGTCGGCGCCTGCGGCGGCTGTGTTGAAGGCTCCACATCTCGGATCACAGAACGCCACGTGCAGCGCCGCTCCTGGGGGGAGTGATGCGACGTCGACGCGAACCGTGTCGCCCTGTGAATGGGGCCCGAGCGGCGACAACGTCACCTCAGGTGGCGATGGTGCTGGCGCCCCGAAGACTGCAAGCGCGTACGCCGTTCCGCCGTTCGCATCGTCGACCACGATCGCACACGAATCGTTGACGCCGCAGTCGCCGGCGTCCTCGATCTGATACTGAAAGGCGGTGCTCCCTTCGGGGCTGAACTGCACGGGGAAGCCATTTGTGCAGCCGGTGAAGCCGTCGGCGGCGCGGTGGCATTGGTGCACGATGCCGCTGGCGCCGGCGAGGCCGCCATCCACGAACACGCGCACGACGTCGCCAGCCTCGAGCCGATCGAGCACGGGCGCCACCGCCGAGCGCTCCGTGATCGGTCGAATATGGAGGTGGACCTCCCGGGACGCGCCAGGGTTCGTGAGCGGGATCGCAAGCATCACGACCGTGGCGGCCAGGCGCGCCAACATCTGGACGACGCCTCAGTCGGCCCCGGAGTGCGGACGGGTGGAGTCGTCGAGCTGTCGATTCATCGTGAGGAGGCGGCCCATGACGGGTAGCGCGAGCAGGTTGGCGCTGTGGAGCACGCCGATGATGAGGAGTATGCCGGCGACGCGAGCGGTCTCATGTTGCAACTGGGCGGCATCAACGGTCGCCGCCCACGAGCCCTTCGGCTTGAAGCTCACTGTGAACAAGATGTACGAGAAGAAGATCAGGTAGTAGGCGACGTCAGTAAGCATGATGAAGCTCTTGCCCGTGCGTGGATTGGCTCGGAAGACGTCTGCCGCGTAGCTGCGCCCGAACCTCTTGATCAACGGCCCGAGCCAGAACGCGATCGCGATCAGCAGACCGACAGTGATGAGTTCCAGCACCCACCAATCCATGAGGAGACCTCCTTGTTGTACATCGGTAACGGCGACGGCGATCGAGGCGATCGAGGCGGCGATGCAGAACAGCGCACCAATGATCGCGCCGTGCTGGCGACGAAGCAGCCGATCGTCTTCGATGCTGAGTTCGACGCGGGCGAACAGATCGTCGCTTTCGCGGACAGCATCGGCGCTGTCTCGCAGAGCTTCGCGGAGTCGCTGCTCGGTCGCACTCACGGCTCGGCCATCTCCACCAAGCGCGACTCGAGGGCCGCCAGACCGCGCTGCAGATGGGTCTTCACCGAGTTGCGTGACACGCCGAGCGACGCAGCAATTTCGTCGATGCCGAGTTCATCGTAGAAGCGTAGGACCAGGCACGTGCGCTGCCGGGCCGGTAGCTCGCGCAACGCGTCGAGCACACGCCGTTGGTCGTCACGTAGATCGACCTCGTCCTCCACCCCCTGCAGTGGCTGGGTCAACGGGAGGCGGTGGCGCATCGAAACAAGGCCGCGCCGGTTGTGGTCGCGGGCGAGGTTGAGCACGATGGATCGCAGGTACGCCGGCGCCCGCTGGGGATCGGCGATTCGGTGCGCGCTCCGTGCCAGGCGGATGAACGCTTCCTGCACGAGATCCTCGGCTGCGTTGCGATCGTCTACGAACAGCCGGGCGAGGCGAACGAGCGACACGCCGTGGGCGCAGAACATGTCGTGAACGAATCGGTCGATGTCCGGCGGTGCCGCCACGATCGCGGCGTCGAGGGTCAGCGGGATCTCGGTTGCGCACAGGGCAGGCACATAGCACCAGGCGAACAAGGCGCCGCGGAGTCGCAACTCGATGGATCTCAACAGCGCCATGCTGGCACAGTGTGCGATCACGTCGTGGCGACGTCACGCCGGGCGAACAACGCTGTGGCTGCTGCGACCACCGCGGCCAGATAGGTAAGAAGGGCCAGCAAAGCAACGATCGGCGGACGTTCGAAGTCGACGTCACTCAACTGCACCCAGGGGACCACAGTGGCCACGTTCTCAGCGATCATGAATCGGCCAAGCTTCGGCCAGAAGCCGGCGACCAGTCGCTCGATCACCAGCGCCCAAGCGGCGAGCGCCACCAGCGCGGCACTCGTGTTGCGTCCGATCGTGGCGATGCTAACGGCCAGAACTGCGACGAGCGAGGTGACGAGCGAGATCCGCAGCATTGCAAACAGCAGCGCACCCCACCACGACGCGTCGGTTCCCGACGTGGTTCCGTTGGCGGCGACAGCGGGTACCGAGCAGGCGAGGTAGAACACTTGGATCGAGAAGCTGATCACGAATGCCAGCAGCGCGGCCGACAGAGTGCGGGCGCCGTGCAGGCGAACACGACTGGGCACCCATGTCAGCATCGTCGTCATGGTTCCAGACCGCCATTCGGCCCCGGCTACGGACGCGCCACAGATTGCCGCACCCACCACGAGGAAGATGGCGGCGGTGCCGAGCAGATCGTCCTCACCGCCCGATGTCCACCAGTTAACCATCCGCGCAGGATGCGCTTGGTCCAGGGCGAACTTGATCGGATCTCGACTCGACAAGAACACGATGAGTCCGGCGAGCGCGCTGAATACGACGGCGATCAGGATCATCCATCGCACGAGCCGCCGGTGAAGGGCGCGCCGCATCTCGACAGCTGTCAACCGTAGAAACCTCACGACCGGACCTCCTCGTGTGCTGTGATGCTCAAGAACAACTCCTCGAGGCTTACCGAATCCGGTCTGAGCTCGCTGAGGTACAAGCCCGCGTCCGCCAGCAGCTTGGTGACGTGCGCCGCGTCCGAGGTGGGCAGCGCCACGCGGAGATACCTGCCGTCGCTCTCGACCGACAGCCCGGCGTTGCGCAGCGTCTCGGCGCCGGCATCGAGGTTATCGACCCCGACCAGCAGCGACGGGCGGGAGGCCTCCGCCAAGACGTCGTCGACGCGGCCGCTCAAGATCAGCTTGCCGCGGTCGATGATCGCCACCCGATCACATGTCTGCTCGACCTCAGTGAGGAGATGACTCGATACGAAGACCGTGTGGCCTTCGCGTCCCAGCATGCGAAGGAGCTCACGGATCTCGCGCATGCCCGCCGGATCGAGACCGTTCGCAGGCTCGTCGAGAACGAGCAGAGCCGGATCCTTCAACAGTGCGGCGGCGAGGCCGAGGCGTTGGCGCATGCCGAGCGAGTACGTGCGGACCTTGTGGTCGGCTCGCTCACCCAGCCCCACTTTCTCGAGGCTCTGCGCCACCCGTCGGCGGCCGATGCCGTCGACGGCACCGAGGAGCTGAAGGTTTTCCCGCGCGGTCATCGTCGGGAACATCGCTGGGGTTTCGACGATCGCGCCTACGCGGGGCATGATCGTCGCCAACTCGGCGGGCGTGGCGCGGCCGAGCACCGCTGTAGTGCCCGACGTGGCGGAAACCAGCCCGAGCAT
The DNA here is from genome assembly GCA_031404635.1 of Ilumatobacteraceae bacterium. Classification (GTDB taxonomy): domain Bacteria; phylum Actinomycetota; class Acidimicrobiia; order Acidimicrobiales; family Ilumatobacteraceae; genus JAENVT01. The sequence goes on along the minus strand of JANNHY010000086.1, from coordinate 11,566 downwards.
GCAGCGAATTGTGGTGGTCTTGCCCGATCCGTTGGGACCGAGGAAGCCGAACACACCGCCTTCGGGCACCGAGAGGTCCAGCCCGTCCACCGCTCGCAGCGGCCTTCCCCGCCACCGCTTGTACTCCTTGCGCAAGCCTTCGATCTCGATGATTGCTGTCATGAACCACACAGACGTCTGAGAATCGAGCGCGGGTGACAAGGTCTCGCAACATCGTCGATACCCGGCCCCGAAAAGGAGCGGAGGTTGTCACCCGCAGCGCTGCGCCGGACGTCTGTCCTGTTGGATCCCTCACCGGCGCCGCCGGGCGGGCAGCACAAGGAGACAGATCATGAGACTTCGAACGACACATCTGGCCAGCGCGGTCATCGCTTCGGCGGGCCTCGGCCTCGGGGCGGTGGCCATCAGTTCCGTCGCCGGCGCTGACGGGCCCGAAGCGCGGACCACTCTTCGCTCGACGACTGGCGCCAAGGTTGGCAAGGTCACCTTCAGCACCGACGACGATCACACCGAGGTGCGTGTGCATCTCGACAGCGCGCCAGGCGTCAACGCCTTCCACGGCTTCCACATCCATGCCAACAACGACCCGTCCAATGGTGATGGCTGCATCGCCGGCGGCAACTTCGTCTCGGCCGACGGGCACTGGAAGCTGGCCGGCGAGACGCATGGGCACCACGTGGGCGACATGCCGAGTGTGTACGTCAATGTCGACGGCAGCGTGGAGTCACGCTTCACCATCGACCGCATCGATCCGGCAGACCTGCATGGCAAGGTCGTGATCCTCCACGCCGGGGCGGACAACTTCGGCAACGTTCCCGTCGGAGGCGCGCTCGACCAGTACTCGGCGAATGATCAGAAGGCACTCGACGCAACAGCGGCAACCGGCAACGCCGGGGCGCGCATTGCGTGCGGGGTGATCGACTAGCCCCAATACCGTTCAGTTAGACCCAGCGATGAGAAATGAGCCGTCGGAGGACGCACATATCTCATCGCCGGCGAAGGCCGGCCGGACGCGATGAGAGATGAGCCGTCGGAGGACGCATATCTCTCATCGCAGCGGGTTGGGGCGGGTGGCGGCCGGGGAGGGCTATCGCTAACTGAACGGCATTGCGACTAGCTGCTAGTGGTTCCGGGAAATGGCACGGACATGATCCGAGGGCCCGGCTCCACTCGAAAACGCCGCTACAGATAGTAGGACCCCTGCCAACACCTGCAGCGCGAGCGAGTATCCGCTTCCGGTCATGCCAAAGCCAAGCTTCACATCCGCTGAATCGGTGGCGATGTACCCCTCGCGAAGAAGGCCGTCGACGATCCCGCCACGCCACCACCAGGCCAACAGCCCGACCAGCGAAACACAGACGGCTGCCGGGCTCGCCACCCTGCGCACGGTCTGACGCTTGCTGAAGCCCAGTCCCGCCAAGACGACGAACACGCAGAGCAGAACGGCAAGATTCTTTCGCTGCAGGTCGATTCCATCGGAGCCCCACGACGTCGGTCCGTTGGTCTCGACCTCCCACAGGTCGGAACCCATCGCGATCCCGGCGGTGACGACAGCTACCGCAATCAGGGCGATCGTGACTCGATCGATCAATGCATCGGGCCGGCGGAATCGAGCACCAAAGCTGGCGCTGCTGGGCACGTCGGAGGGTTCGGGCGGTGGCACGAGCGACGTCTGGAGCGCGTCGATCTGTGCGGCCACCGAGGCGAACAGGTCGTCTCTCGCACCTAGGCTGTTGAGCAGCGAGACAACGTCGTCGCGCCCGCCGTCGTCGGCGCGTGCTCGCAGGCGATGCAGGAATCCGAGCTGCTGATCGAGACTCAACGGATCCCGCGATTTGATCTGATCGCGAATCGACCCGAAATACGAGCCTGGCAGCGGTGGTTGCGGCGGTCGTGGGTCGGGAAGTGGTCGATCGACCTCGGTCTGGGTCAGCGCCCTGGCGAGAGCCATCGTCTCGGTCTTGTCGCCGCGGCGATAGCTGACCGTCTGATGCGTTTCAAGAGCAGAGGGCATCGCCCGCATAGTGCAATTCCAGCAGGCAGGCCTCTGACTCCACCGACGACGGGCTGACCAGGAACAGCAGAGCCTCACATTCGCGGATCTTGGCCAAAATCTCATCCCACCAGACCTGACCGCCGGAGAGTTCTTCGTCGAGCCAGACAACGTGTCCAAGGGCGCGAACGTCGGTCAAAAAAGGAGTTGCATCGCGTTCCGGTCGGCCCTGGTATAGCTGACGAAGAGCATCGGTTCGACCTCGAGCTTCGACTCGACGGGGTAAGGAGTTGGCGTGATCCGCGCGACCGCGAATGATCCCGCCGCTACGTTACATTCTCGATCCACGAGGCTCAACCGGTCACGGAGTCGATCGTCCTGCATGGCGGGGTGGCCTACTGTTGGCAGGCGAGGTCGGCGTTGCCGCTGCGGAAGAGGGAGATGTGAAGCCGTTCTGTTTCGTGTTGATGCCGCCAGGTGTGAAGCCGGGACCGTCGGGTGGCTCGATCGATTTCGACTCGGTGTATCGCGACCTGCTTCGACCTGCCATCGAGGCGGCCGGGCTGGAGGCCGCACGTGCCGAAGGGGAAATCGGCGCGAGCACTCACGGTCCGATGTTCGATCGGTTCCAACTCTGCGAGTTCGCCATCGCTGATCTGACGACAGCGAACGCAATGGTTTTCTACGAGCTGGGTGTGCGCCATGCCGTGAGGCCACACACCACGATCTCGGTGTTCGCCGAAGGGCAGTCCTTGCAGTTCGATCTTGGTTCGGAGCGCAGCGCCGCCTACAAGCTCGATCACGCTGGGCTGCCGATCGAAGCGAGGCCGTTCGTCGAGAAGTTGACGGGATTGGTGGAAGAGGCGAAGGTGCCGGTATCGGACACCCGGATCGAAAAGTTGCTGGGGGACTGGCCCGAGTTGTCGCACACCAAGACCGACGTGTTCCGCGATCGCGTGCGCTACGACGCCGACATCAAGGACTCGCTCAGCCGCGCCCGGTCGGCGAACGACCATGCCGCGGTCCACGCGGTCGAGGCTCAGCTCGGCCCGCTCGACGATGTCGAGACGGCGGTCGTCGTCGATCTGCTGTTGTCCTATCGGGCGGTCGACGACACTTCTGCTGTGATTGCGCTCGTCGAGCGGATGCCGCCAATACTTGCGTCGCAGACATTGGTGCGCGAGCAATACGGGTTTGCGCTGAACCGCGAGCAGCGTCGCGACGAGGCCGAGGCTGTTCTGACCGAGTTGATCGCCGGGCGAGGGCCGTCACCCGAGACGTGCGCGGTCCTCGGCCGTGTCTACAAGGATCGAAGCGGTGACGCCGAGCAAGCGGGTGACGCCGAGATGGCCCGACGCTTTCTCGACAGGTCGATCGACACCTACCTGCTCGGGTTCGAGGCCGACTGGCGCGACGCCTATCCAGGTATCAACGCGCTGCGCTTGATCAACGAGCGCGATCCCCACGATCCCCGGTCTGGCGAGCTGCACCCCGTCGTCGAGTACGCAGTGCGGCGCAAGATCGCCACTGGGGCGGGTGACTACTGGGACCATGCGACACTGGTCGAGCTGGCCGTCCTCGCCGGCGACGAGACTGCCGCACGCGACGCGCTGACGGCAGCGCTCACCAACGAAGCGGAACCGTGGATGTTCGAGACAACGGCCGACACATTGGCGCGGCTCGTCGCCCATGCCGCGCCCGCCTGGGTTGGCGACCTCGAGCATGAACTGCGCGCTGCGGCAAGACGCTGAGATGGAGAAGATTGGGCGTAACGCCATGGAGGATCACAGCGGGATCGGACTGCTCAGGGCACGGTTGGATGAGTTGAAAGGCGCGAAGGACTGGTGGCTGGCCCGCCAGCTGCTGCTCGCAGCACCGAGCGAGGACTTTGACTCCGACGCAATCGAGTACATCAACCAGCAGCTGGCAATCTGCACTTACAAGGACCCCGAACTGCGTCGAACAACTGCGCTCCGCAAAGCCCTGTCGGCACTGCTTGGCCAGCGTCGGCTACCGCCGCAGATCACCAGTCCCGAGACCGCTGGAATCGCCGGCGCCATTCACAAGCGGCTGTGGGAACTCGACGGCCGTGAGGCGCACCTGCGCGACGCGTTGCGCTGGTACGAGCGGGGAACCGAACTCGTACTCGCCGAGGGGGCGACGTTCGATGTCTACCCGGTCGTCAACGCCGCTTACACCGCCACTCTTCTAGCCCACATCCGCAACGACGAGTCCAGCGAGCTGCTTCGCAACCGCGCAACGCATCTTCGACGCCACGTGATCGATCGCCTTCCGCAGAGCGAGCTGCGCAGTTGGTGGGATCTCACCTCGATACTCGAAGCGCAACTCGGCCATCGCGACCTCCGCGCAGTCGACGCACTCGTGCCGAGCGTGCAGCAGCTCGCTGCGACGGTGCCCGCTTGGGAACGTCAATCGACCGCCACACAGCTGGTCAACCTGGCCCAGATCGTCGACCCGCCACTTCCGCCCGCCGAACTCCAAAGTGTGCTCACGGCGATCATCGCCGATGGCCATTCCGACGCCTGGCGAGGCTTCGGTCAGCGTTTCGGTGTGGCATTGTCCGGCGGTGGGTTCCGCGCATCACTGTTCCACTTCGGCGTGCTCGCTCGGCTGGCCGAACTCGACGTGCTGCGCAAGGTCGAAGTGTTGTCGTGCGTGTCTGGAGGATCAATCGCCGGTGCGTCGTACTACGCCGCGCTCGCACACCTCGTCGAGACCAACACCGACGCCGAGATCACACGCGACGACGTATGCGCGACACTGGCGAAATGCATGGACGTGTTCACGAATGGAGTCGGCGAGAGAAACATCCGGATGAGAGCATTCTTCGGTCCGGCGACTCTCGCCCGCGCCGGCGCGCTCTCGCGGACCAAACGCGCAGGATGGCTCTTCGTCCAACACCTCATACGGCCGCTGAGACCCACGGGTGATTTTGACAGCCTCGCCGGGATGAAAGTTACGCCGAAAGGTTGTTTGGAATTCCGCCCCAAGCGCGACAATTGGAATCGCGCCACCCAGGTGCCCACTCTGCTGTTGAACGCGACTTCGCTCGGCACCGGCCGGCCCTGGCGATTCAGCGCAACGTCATTGGGAGAACCCGACGAGGTCGATTCACAGCTTGACCCGATCGCCCAGCTGTCACCGATCTGGCTGGATCGCAACGTTCCGCCCGCAGCACGACTGCCCACTGTCGGAGATGCGGTCGCCGCCTCGGCGTGCGTGCCCGCCTTGTTCCCGCCGCTGCGGCTGAAGGGCCTCTACCGCGATCGAACAGTCAGCCTGGTCGACGGTGGCGTCTTCGACAACCAGGGTGTCACCGGACTCCTCGAGCATGACTGCACCGAGGTCTTCGTCAGCGACGCCAGCGGCCTGATGCCAGAGATCACCAGACCAAGCCGACTCGTGCCCAGAGTGCTGTTGAGGGTCAATGGGGTTCTGATGTCGACAGTGCGCACGACCGCCGCCGCCGGAACCACCAACGCTGCCCAGACAGGCCAGGTGCGGCACTTCTGGCATATCCACATGCTCGAAGGACTTCCAGTGCAACGTGTCGACCCGATCGGCGCGACTCCGCAGAGAAGTCGGGACGAGACAACACCGATGACGGCCATACCCGACGACGTTCAGCGTGCCATTGCCGCGCTGCGCACCGATCTCGACCGCTTCACGATCGCTGAAGCTTGGACCTTGATGGCCTGCGGTTACCGCCTCACGACGCACGCTCTCGCAGCTCGGCCTCACCCACTGGCTACAGAACCGAAGGAGGTTGCCTGGGAGTTCAGGGCGATCGACGAGTGGGTCGACGAACCAGCGCTGCGCAGTCGCCTGCTCCCGGAACTGCAGCGAGGCAGCAAACTGTTCCTCAAGTGGTTTCCGTTAGGCCGCCGGCCATTGCGTCGCACGGAGATCGAGGGCCGGTGATGCTCGTCGTATCAAACGTTGTCTGTCAGCGGCCTGAAGGATGATTCCATGAATCCGCGAACTGTGCAGCCGAGTCCGTGGGTTCTCGCTGCCGAGCCGACGAGCCTCGGCGACCCGACGAGTCTGATTACTTTGGTGGACGGCCAGACGTTCTGCCTCAGCGGTCGATCGGGCGACTTCAGCACCAACCCCACCCACGGGGTCTTCTTCGCGGACATGCGAGTGCTGAGCGAGGCTCGGCTTCTTGTCGGCGGGCACACCGTCGAACCGCTCGCGGTCAGCATGGCCGAAGCCAGCGGTGCGACCTTTGTCGGGCGCTCGATCCCGGCGGGCCGGGCCGAGCCCCGATTGCTCGTCGTCCGCCGCCGGCAGCTCGCCTCGGTTTGGCACGAACAGATCGAGCTGCGCAACACCGGCGGGTCCGACGTGTCGGCTGTCGTCGAGTTGGAGGTCGCCGCGGATTTCGCCGATGTGTTTGCGGTCAAAGAAGGGCGGCAGAGTAGCGAAGGTGAGCATTCGCTGGAGGTCAAGGAACACAGCCTGCTATTCGGTTGGCGCCTCGGAGACCTGCACCGGCAGGCCGAGTTGAGCGTTGAAGGCCCGCCGGCACAGGTCTCGGCGCGCGGGTTTGTGTGGAGTGTCAACATCGAGCGCCACGGCGTCTGCCTTATCCAACTCGATCTTACCGTGGCGCTCGGCGACTCATGGATCGAGCGCAGACACCATCATCCGACGTTGCCGAATGCCGCCAGCCGCAACCATGGGTGGCTGGCGTCGGTACCGAAGCTGCGAACGGCCGACAGGAAGTTGAGTGATGCATTCGACCGCTCGATCGAAGACATCGGCGCCTTGCGCTTACACGATCCGACAGGCCGTCACCGGCCTGTGATCGCGGCCGGGGCGCCGTGGTACATGACGCTGTTCGGTCGCGATGCGTTGATCAGCGCGTACATGGCGCTGCCGATCGATCCGACATTGGCGATAGGTGTGCTCGAGGCGCTTGCCGAACTCCAGGGAGACGAGGTCGACGCGGTGTCGGAGGAGGAGCCTGGGCGGATCATGCACGAGACCCGCTATCTCGGCGTCGACGCACCGACGTTGACCGGGGGCAGCACGTATTACGGATCCGCCGATGCCACGCCATTGTTCGTCGTGTTGCTCGGTGAACTCTGCCGATGGGGACTCGGCGACGATGATCTCCGACGACTGCTGCCGCACGCCGACCGCGCTCTGTCGTGGATGTCGGACTACGGCGATCGTGACGGCGACGGCTACATCGAGTACCAGAAGACCTCCGAACGAGGGCTGTCCAACCAGGGATGGAAGGACTCCGCCGACGGGATCCGCTATCACGATGGCCGGATCGCGGAGGCGCCGTTGGCGCTCTGCGAGGTGCAGGCCTATGCCTACGCCGCCTACCGGGCCAGGGCAGCGATCGCCGTCAGACTCGGTGAACCCGAAGTGGTCACCCGCTGCCAGCAGCTGGCCGAACAGCTCAAGGAGAGGTTCAATCGCGACTTTTGGCTTGCCGAATACGGCTGGTACGCGGTCGCCCTCGGCCCTGACAAGGAGCCGGTCGATTCGTTGACGTCGAATATCGGTCATTGCCTGTGGAGCGGCATCGTCGCTGATGAACACGCCGCGCTCGTCGCCGAGCACCTGATGTCGCCGCAGATGTGGAACGGGTGGGGGATCAGGACGCTCGCCACCGACGAGCAAGCCTATGACCCGATGAGTTATCACTGCGGCACGGTCTGGCCCCACGATGGAGCACTGTGCGCCGCCGGGTTGAAGGCATACGGGTTCGACGCCTACGCCTTGATCGTGGCCAAGGGTTTGCTCGCCGCGTCGGAGGCGTGGGATGGGCGGCTGCCGGAACTGTTCTGCGGACTCGATCGAGCCGATGTCGAGACGCCGATCCCGTTCCCGACCTCATGTTCCCCGCAGGCGTGGGCCGCGGCAACGCCGTTCCTGCTGCTGCGCATCATGCTCGGGCTGGAACCCGACGACGAGCACGGGCTGAGGGTCGAACCGATTCCCGGAGCCTTCGACGACGACCTCTGGCTGGTCGGTGTGCGCCTCGTCGACCGACGTTTCGTTGTGCGCATAGACGACGGCGTCGTAAGCGTGCGCGATGAGTCGATGGCGCCGGCAGTCAGCCCGGCGCCGGCCGGGGAAGGAAGCGTCGCAGAGCCTCCGCCACTCCCAGGCCGGCGCTGGCCTCGGTCAGCGGCACACCGGCCGCTCGCACCGCCTCGTCGGCGTTGGCGACGCCGATAGCGATCGTGGCGACGTTGAACATCGCCAGGTCGTTGGCGGCGTCGCCGATCGCCAGTATCGGCAGCCCCTCGACGTGGAGATCGGCAACGGCCGCCAGCAGTCCGGCCCCTTTGTCGCAGCCCTTCGGTGTGAGCGCGATCGAGCCCTTGTTGGTGATGATGATCCGTTGGCTCCCCACGCGGTTGCGTACCTCGGTGACGAGCGCCAGCGACGTCGTGGGTGCACCGACGACGACATGGCCGATGTCCAACGAAGGCACACCGGCGGCCTGCAGATCGGCTATGAGGTCGGGTTCGACCGGCTCGGCGAGCAGCGTGAGCTGTTGGGTTTCGATATTGACGAGTACCCCGCCCTCCTCGCACACGACTCGGTCGGTCAGCCGCAGGACCGTCGGTACGACGTGGCCGAGTTCTTCCCATCGCCTTCCTGTGACAATGACCAGCGTGTGGCCGTCGGCCCGCGCCTCGCGTAGTGCCTCGACGGCCTCTTCGGCGACCCCGACACCGTCGTAGAGCGTTCCGTCAACGTCGACCGCGATCACCATTTTTTGCACGCTCTTTCTTACCCGCAACGACGAGGGAGCGCACACATCGAGCGATTGACCGTCTCGATCGGTATACCATCGGGTACAGCGGGACGGGTTGTTCGATGTGTTGAAAGGCCTGTGCTGATGAAAGGACTCGTCGTGGCGGCCAATCGGCTGCCGGTCGAAATCAGTGCCGACGCGCAGCTCACGACTAGTCCCGGTGGTCTGGCGTCGGCATTGTCGTCGGTCACGGGCGAAGGCACCCAGTGGGTCGGCTGGGGTGGTCCGGAGGCGGGGCGCCGGAGAGTGTTCGACTACGGCGACCAACGCCTCCACCTGGTGGCGCTGTCGGCCGAAGACGTCGAGAGGTACTACCAAGGATTCTCCAACTCGATCCTGTGGCCACTCTTTCACGGTCGATTGAGGACGGTGGAGCTCAATCGCGCCTGGTGGCGCTCATACCGAATCATCAACGAGCGATTCGCCAGAATTGTCTCGGGCATCGCCCCGCTCGGCGGAACTGTGTGGGTCCATGACTACCACCTGCTGCTCGCTCCCGCATTGATCCGGGCCAAGCGGCTCGACCTGCGCATCGGTCTGTTCCTCCACATCCCGTTCCCGAACGCTCAGTTGTTCTCGATGTTGCCTTGGCGACAGGAAGTCATCACGGGCATGCTCGGCGCCGACGTGGTCGGATTCCAGGTCGGTGACGACGTCGCCAACTTCGTCGCCGCCGCCGAGCGCCTGGGAGACCTACGAGTTCAGGGACACACGCTGGTCGACGGATTCCACGTGGTCGACGTCGATGCCTTCCCGATCTCGGTCGACTTTGCCCAGTGGGACTCGTTGGGTGGTCGAGCAGGACCGCAAGCCAAGAAGAACCGAGCCGAACTCGGTGTCGAATCCGTCTTTCTCGGGATCGATCGTCTCGATTACACCAAGGGCATCTCGCAGCGTCTGCAGGCTTTCGGGGAACTGCTCGACGAAGGGCGCCTCGATACGGAGACGTGCACATTCGTGCAGGTTGCCGTGCCGAGCCGTTCCGACGTGCCCGCCTACCAGGACGAGCGCTCGGAGATCGAGGAGCTGATCGAGAGGATCAACTCCACGCACCGCAGAACCAACGGTTCGGTTCCTGTGCTGTACATCGACTCGTCGCTCGACGAGGTCGAGATGGCAGCCTGGTATCGAACGGCTGACGCGCTCGTCGTCACCTCGCTGGCTGATGGGATGAACCTGGTCGCCAAGGAGTTTGTCGCCGCACGCGGCGACCTCGGTGCGAGCTTGATCCTGAGCGAGTTCACCGGCGCGGCGCAGGATCTCGAGGGGGCGCTGATCGTCAATCCCTACGACATCGAGGCGATCAAGGGAGCGCTCGTGACCGCCATCGAAATGCCGCTCGGCGAGCGTGCGGCGCGGCTCGAGACAATGCGCGCGGTCGTCCAACACAACGACGTGCACCGCTGGGCGAGGAACTTCCTCGATCGTCTCGAGACGACCAGACCGGCGCGTGCCGGCGATCCGGCGGCGTGGGCCGACGACGGGTCAGTCGCCGGGGCGCAGACTCGCCGAGGGTTCCGTTAGGCGCGAACACCAAGGAGAAATGACATGGAGATCGCGATCATCGCCCCGCCGTGGCTTCCGGTTCCCGCACCTGCCTACGGCGGGACGGAAGCAGTGCTCGATCAACTTGCCCGCGGGTTGCAGGCCGCCGGTCACGACGTCCTGCTCGTCTGCCACCCGCAGTCGGAATGCCCTGTGCGCCGGGCGTCGGTCGTACCTGTGGAGGACACCGTGCGCATGGGTCGGGCAAGCATCGAACTCGAGCACGCGATCGGCGCCTATGAACTGGTCAAGGATTGCGACATCGTTCACGATCACACGCTCGCCGGCCCGATCTACTCGGCGCGATTTCCGAAGCTCCCGGTGGTGACCACCAATCACGGGCCGTTCAGCCGGACGATGAACGCGGTGTACGGCGCCGCTGTCCCGCGGGTCGCGCTGGTCGCAATCTCGAATTCTCACGCCGCGTCGACGCATCTGCCGGTGGACGCCGTCGTCTACCACGGCGTCAACGTCGACGACTTTCCGTGCGGCGCGGGCGACGGCGGATACGTCGCCCTGCTCGGTCGTATGGCAGCGAACAAGGGCGTCCATCGAGCCATCGCCGTCGCCAAGTCGGCGGGGATGCGGTTGAAAATCGCTGCCAAGATGCGCGAGCCCCACGAGCGCGCCTACTTCGACGAATTCGTCCGCCCGCATCTCGGAGACGAGGTGATCTACCTTGGTGAGGTCGATGTCGACGGCAAGCGCGAACTGTTGGCCTCGGCCGCAGCGCTTCTAAACCCGATCAGTTGGCGGGAGCCGTTCGGCATGGCCATGCTCGAGTCGTTGGCATGCGGTACGCCGGTGGTTGGCTGCCCTCAGGGCGCGGCCCCGGAGATTGTCGAGCATGGCGTCACCGGGTTTCTCGGTGACAGCGATGCCGAGTTGGTCGCCGGACTGCTGTCACTCGACCGGATCGACCGCAGCGTCTGCCGCGAAGAGGCGCGGCGGCGGTTCTCCGTCGAACAGATGGTCGAGGGATACCTACGCGTCTTCGAGCGTCGCCGCAGCAGTCAGTTGACCGCTGCGTCGTGGCCTTCCCAGTAGGGCTTGCGGAGTTCCAGTTTCAACGGCTTGAGGGCACCCGACAACGGGATCGGTTCCGTTCGGAACTCGACCGACTTTGGCACTTTGTTGCATCGATGAAGTTGTGTGAAGAGTTGTGTCGGTGGGCTCAAGAAGGTCGTCAGGCGTCGCTGACGAGGGGCGCACGAGCGAGC
>JANNHY010000085.1:0-3457 GCA_031404635.1 Ilumatobacteraceae bacterium | reverse complement strand
TCGAGCTGATGTGGATGCTCCCCCGCGCCGAGTGGGGGCCATACGAGAACGCCGCCCCGATCGACCACCTCGACCTGGCCGGCGAGGTGCAGCGCTGGAGCGGCGTCCGCACCGCCGGGACCATCACGTCTACGACCCGGGCCGATACCAGGGCGCGGCGATCCTGTTCGGGACGTTGCCTTTCGACGCCGGCGTGCCCACCACACCCGGCCGCCTCGCCGGCCTGCCGGTCCTCGTTGCCCACGGCGACACCGACACGGTGATCCCCCGCGACCTGCTCGAGCGGACCTGGGCCTACCTCCACGGTGACGCCGGCAGCGCCACCACAGGAGTGCGTGATCCGGGCGGCCACGGCATCGGCGCGACTGTCGTCGGCCAGCTCAACGACTGGCTCGACGGAGTCATCGCACCCGGCGGGTCGCCGGCAGTCGTGAGGCCAGGCACGGAATGTTCGGCCAGAGCGAACAATTCGTGACTGGCCTCGGGTTCATGAGGGCTCGCGATTCATAGGTTGGCGGAGCGACAGCACGTCTGGGCGGGCGTAGTGACCGGTCGGGTCGAACATGCGGCGGCCGGCGGCGATGCGAGACAGATCAAGTTCGGCGGACACGACGCCCGCTTCGCCGATCAGCGGCCCGGCGATCAGTTCGCCGCCTGGAGCGACAATCGAGGTGTTGCCACGCGACATGAGGTCGTCCTCGCCGCCGTACAGCTCATCAGCATCCGATAGATCCCGCGGCACATCGCTACCGCGTAGGAAGGCGGTCACGCCGACGACGAAGATCTGGCCCTCTTTGGCGATGTGCCGCAAGGTGGGCACCCACTCGTCGCTGTTGTCCCACGTCGGCGCCAACAGCACGTCGATCCCGCGCTCGTACATCGCCATCCGAGCGAGTGGCATGTAGTTCTCCCAGCAAATCAGCGAACCGACCTTCACGCCGCCAACATCGATGACGGTCAGTAGGTGATCGTTGCCGTTGGCCCATACCAGCCGCTCGGCTCCGGTGGGAACCAGCTTGCGGTGGCGGCCAACGATCTCGCCCGCGGCCCCGATGTAGACGACCGTGTTGTAGAGCGTGTCCGACCGAGATCGCTCGGTGACGCCGAGCGCAACCCACGCCTCAGCATCCCGTGCAGCATCACGCAACGGATCAAGATCGGTGCCCTCGACGCGCACGGCGTTGGCAACCAACCGGGCGTACCAGTCGCCATCGCTCATCGGGGACCGCCGCCACACCCAGTCCGGGTAGCCAGGCACGAACGACTCCGGAAACACGACCAGCTCGGCGTCCGCCGAAGCGACGTGACGGGCGGCCACCTCGACGGTTGCAGCGCGGTCGAGAAACACCGGCGTGGCTTGAACCGCCGCCACCGTCAAGGTTCCGCTGACACCGTCGAAGCTCATGCCTCACGATACTCGCGGGCGGCATCGCTCTGGAGCGGCGGCTAGCGGGGAGTCAGCACGCAGAACTCGTTGTCGTCGGGGTCGGCCATGACGACCCAATCGACATCTCCCTGGCCGATGTCGATTCGCCTCGCTTCCAACGAGATGAGTCGGTCGACTTCGGCTTGCTGATCGCCGTCGGCGAGAGGAGCGATGTCGAGATGGAGTCTGTTCTTCCCGAGCTTCGGGTTCAGCGGTGCGCCGCCCCACGTGATCATCGGACCGGTGAGGTCGGGTGCCCGGATCGCGGTCTCTTCGTTCTGATCCCAGACCAACGGCCAGCCAAGCGCTGCGCTCCAGAAGTATCCGACCTGGCGCGTCCCATCGCATGTGATCGATCCGAGACGCCCGCAAGTCGACAGGAAGTTGTTGGTCGGCTCGATGATGCACAGCTCGTTACCCTCAGGGTCGGCGAGCACGACATGTTCGTCGTCTGGGCCCTGACCGATGTCGATGTGTCGGCCACCGAGCTCGATCAATCGCTCGACCGTTTCCGTCTGGTCGTCGAGGGACGTGGTCGTCAGGTCGAGGTGCAGTCGGTTCGCCCATGCCCCCTTCGGCTCCGGGACACGCCCGAAATCGATCTGGAACCTCGTGCCATCGGTCGGCACGAGACTGACCACGTCGCTGGACTCGTCACCGACATCCCAGCGCAGCGCCCCGGCCCAGAAGCGCGCCAGCCGGAGCGGATCGTTCGCATCGAAACAGAGAGCAACGAGCTGAGAAGTCATTTCGGCATTCCGGCGCTGGCGTTTCGCATGACGGGTACCTCCGAAGGCCACCGTAGTGAGCCGGTGTCGTTCGATGGTCACGACTTTCGACAATTCGATCGCCCGGACTCCGTCCACTGGGCTATCGATTGGCGAACTCGGCCGACAGGTTGGCGCCCCGCTCGAAGGCCTGCTCGTTGAGGGCGACCATGGCTCGTTTACCGCTGAGCGCAGTCCGTATCGCCGCGAGGAACGTCTCCTTCGGGAAGATCTGGGTTACGCCCTGGAGGGCGCCGAGGGCGACCGCACTCTTGACGAGCACCGAGCCGAGGTCCTTGGCCACTTCGGCGAACGGCACGCCGACGACGCGGACCCCGTCCGCCAGCGTGTCAGGCATCGCCCCGATTACCGAGCTGTCGTAGATGACGATGCCGCCGGGGCGCACGCTCGAGCCGAACTTGGCGAGGCTCGGAGCGTTGAACGCCACTAGCATATGGGGATGCGGGGCCGCGGGGGAGAGCACCTCGTTCACGGCGACGTGGACGTCGGCATACGACGTACCACCGCGGGATTCCGGTCCATAGCTCGGGATGTGGGTCGAGTCGAAGCCCTCGCTGATGGCGGCCCGGGTGATGAGCATCGCCGCCGTCTGTGCACCGTCGCCGCCGGCGCCCGCCAATTTGAGACTGACATCCTCCGGATCGAGGTGCGACGGGAATGTGGTTGCGAACCGGTCGGGGCGGTCGGTCGTCGTGCCCAGCGCGGCCAGCGTTCGTTCGGGATCGAAGGTGGGCCTCGGGATGGGCGGGAAACGGAAGCCGCCGGTGACGTCTTTCTTGACCCCCAACGGGAAGATCGGTTCCAGGCTGTCGCGCACCCAGGCCTCGGCGGCATCGGGTTCGAGTTTGAGGTGGATCGGGCATTCAGAGAGGACCTCGATCAGCGCGAATCCGGCGCCGTCGACTTGAAGCGCGAGGGCCTTCTTGATGGCGCGCTTGGCATGCGTGCGGCGGCGGTTGTCGTAGAGCGCCACCCGCTCGACGTAGAGCGGGCCGTCGAGCCCGGCAATCAGCTCCGCGACCTTCAGCGGTTGACCGGCGAACAGGGTGCGGCCGCCGGGTGAGGTCGTCGTGGGCTGACCGAGGAGCGTTGTCGGTGCCATCTGGCCGCCGGTCATCCCGTAGATGGCGTTGTTGATGAAGATCACCGTCATCGGCATGCCCAACTGGGCGGCGCTGATGGTCTCGGCCAATCCGATCGACGCCAGGTCGCCATCGCCCTGATAGCACACGACGATCGAGTC
>JANNHY010000084.1:0-2109 GCA_031404635.1 Ilumatobacteraceae bacterium | reverse complement strand
GTTTGAGGCTGATGCCCCCGGAGTCGTACATCACGCCCTTGCCGACCAGCACCAAATGACCGCGGGGATTGCGCGGGGCGTAAGTGAGACGGACCATGCGCGGCGGCTCGACGCTGCCCCTGTTGACACCGATCATCCCGCCACAGCCCAGCGCCGCCAACTGGTCCTTGTTGAACACCTCGATCCCGAGCCCACTCGCCGCCGCAACTTCGACCGCCTTGTCGGCGATCATCCGCGCCGTGAGATGGGCGGGAGGGGTGTTGGCCAGATCCCTGGCCAGGCTTGTCGCAGCGGAGGTCACCGAACCGCGTTCTGCTCCGAGCTTGGCGCCAGCGGCGCGGCGCTCGCCGACGATCAGGGTCAACTCCTGCAAGCCGCCGGTGACCGGCTCGGTTTTCAGACCCTGGTATCGGTACGCAGCCAGCAGGGCCCCCTCGACCACGGCTTGGGCGGCGGCGGCGGCCTCGACACCTTCAAGGTCGGCGAGCGACGTGGCCATCGACGTCGACTTGCCGGCGGCGCGCACCAAAGCCGCAGCCGCGTTGCGGAGGCCCGACGCGGTGAGCTTCTCGTCGCCGATCCCAACGGCGATATGTGTCGGCCCGGTGGCAGACGGCAACAGCAAGGTTTGTCCGGCCTTCGCCTCGAAGCCATGGCCGGCCAGCGCGGCGCGGCTGAGGCCGAGGCTGCGCGGCACGACTCCGCTGGCGGCAACAGGAATACCGATCGTCGCCGCGGTCTTCGGCGCAGCTCGAGCAATGTGGACGTTGACGGTCATGGTCACAGTCTGGCGTAAACCCCGCCGCGACCGGTGCGAACTCGTTGTGGGTGCAAAGATGTCCGAACCTTCTGACCACCCTCGACGTGTAGGACATTCATGAAACGCCACTGGAAGCAAATCGTCGGAGCCCTCGTGTTGTTGGCCGCACTCGGGGTGGGAGCGTTCCTTTTCTGGTTCTACGTGGTGAAAGACGATCCGCCGCCAGCGTTCACCGCATCGGATCTCGACGCAGCGCTTTCCGACACCACGGCGGTCACCGGCAGCACATCGCCCAGTTCGACGGTTGCGGTATCGACCTCAGCGCCTATTACAACCGACGGGTCGAGCGAGTCAACCGACACACCGACGGGGACCTGGACGTTGACGTCGGACTCGACGCTTGGCTATCGCATCGAAGAAGTGCTCAGCGGGCTCGACTCCGAGGCCGCCGGGCGAACCAGCGATGCCACAGGCACACTGACCATCGATGGAGCCACGGCAACCGCTGCCGAGTTCACGGTCAACATGGCATCGATGACCAGCGACTCCGATCGCCGCGACGGCCAGTACCGGACGCGCATCATGACCGTCGATCAATTCCCCACAGCGACCTTTGTGCTCACGAGCCCTATCGACTTCGGCTCGGTTCCGGCCGAGGGCACCACGATCACAGCCACCGCCACCGGAGACCTCACGCTGCGCGGGGTGACCAACTCGGTGACGTTCGACGTGCAGGCCAAGCTGGAGAACAACAGGATCGGCGTTCTCGGCAGCATCCCGATCCTGTTCTCCGACTACGACATCCCCGATCCGTCGAACCAGGTCGCAACTGTGAAAGACAACGGCCTGCTCGAGTTCGTGCTGGTGTTCGAGCGAACGTAGCCTCTCGATCTTCCACCGCCCTAGAGTGCTCGCCTGTGAACATCGTGGCGTGGATCGTCGTCGGCCTGGTAGCCGGCCTGCTGGCTCGGTGGGTCGTGCGCGATGACCGCAGCGGTTGCCTGTATACGGTCGTCGTCGGTGTGCTCGGGGCCCTGATCGGCGGTGCGTTGATGCAAGCCGGCGGGCGCTCGGGCATCAACGAGTTCAGCGTGCGGTCACTGCTCGTGGCCGCGCTGGGAGCGATCTTGCTGCTGTTGGTGTTGCAGGCGATCGGCGGCCGCGGCCACAGTCGCCGCCGATAGCGCTGCAGCTTGCAGCTACAGAGGTCGATCGCCTAAGTTCAGCCGGCCAGCAGTTGGCGGACGCGCTCTTTCGGTCGGCCGATGATCGCCTTTTTCTTGGTCACCACCAGCGGTCGCTGCAAGAGCTGCTTGTGCTTCAGCAACACCGCGACCACTTGATCGTCG
>JANNHY010000083.1:0-1519 GCA_031404635.1 Ilumatobacteraceae bacterium | reverse complement strand
GGCGTTCGACGCGAGCGTGCCGAAGTTGCACCCGTAGCGGTTGCTCGGCGGGTCGAAGTCGCAGAGCGCGCCCGCGACCGGGCTCGTGACGGAAACGAATGTCGCGTCGGGCGGACCGTTCGGGATGTTCATGAGCGCGACGGCGGAGGTCGCCGGGTAGCTGTAGGTCGAGGCCTTGTTCTTCACGGTGACCGTGTAGACGATCTGGTCGGCGACGTTCGCGGGCGACGGCACCGCGCTCAGGCTGAGCAGCTCCATGTCGACTACGGCGTTCACAGTCGTGCTCTCCGAATCGGCGACGCCCTGCAGCGAGCCGGCGAGCATGATCTGAATCTGGTCGCGGCGCTCGGATGGGAAGACGTCGACAATACGGTCGAGGGCCTGCGAGGCGTCGTTGGTGTGCAAGGTGGCGAATACCAGGTGGCCGGTTTCGGCAAGGGTCAAGGTGATCGCGATCGAGTCGAGGTCGCGCATTTCACCGAGCAGGATGACATCGGGGTCTTCACGCAGGGCGCTACGCAAGCCCTCGGTGAAGCTGTGCACATCGGTACCAACCTCGCGTTGGTTGACCATCGACATCTTGTGTTGGTGCAGATACTCCACCGGGTCTTCGATGGTCAGGATGTGCAGTGGCTTGGTGGCGTTGATCCGGTCGATCATCGCCGCCAGCGTCGTGCTCTTGCCGGAGCCGGTGGGGCCGACCACGAGTACGAGACCGTACGGGCGGTTCAAGAGGTCATTGGCAATGGCGGGGGCGCCGAGTTCCTCTAGCGAACGGACGCGAAATGGCACCACACGCAAGGCAAGGGCGTAGGTGTTGCGTTGCTTGAAGGCGTTGGCACGGAAGCGGCCGAGGCCTTCGAGACCGAAGGAGAAGTCGACCTGCTGCGCCTCGTCGAGCTCCTTGCGCTGGAAGTCCTCGAGCAGCGAGAACACGATGCGCTCGGTGTCGCGCGGCGTGAGCACGTTGACACCTTCGAACGGCACCAGTACGCCGTCTCGACGGGCCGTCGGCGGACGGCCGACAGACAGGTGCAAGTCGCTGGCCCCCGCGGCAACTGTTGCCTGCAGCAATGTGACCAACGTCTGGTCTGGATTGAACATCGGACTAACCTCCCGTGTTGCCCGCCGCCCCGAGGAGTGGCCTACTAGTTATGACGATTGCTATCTCGGCCGCGTACGGCCTGCTGTTCGGTTCGTTCCTCACCGTGGTGGTCGACCGTGTGCCGCGTGGCGCATCGATCGTCTCCCCTGGTTCGGAGTGCGGAAACTGTGGCCTGCGCCTTGGTATCCGAGATCTTGTTCCGGTTTTCAGTTGGCTCGCCCTGCGAGGCAAATGTCGCCGCTGTCATATTGATATCGGCAAGGAACCGCTGATTCTTGAGCTGCTTACCAGCGTGGTGTTCGGATTGTTCTCCTGGAAGTTCGGGCTCGATTGGGCCCTGCCGGCCTTCTGTGTGTTGGGTACCGGCCTGATCACATTTTCCGCCCGCGGCCAGCCGGCCGCAATTGCGGCCAG
>JANNHY010000082.1:0-3188 GCA_031404635.1 Ilumatobacteraceae bacterium | reverse complement strand
CACCTACATCGTGCTGTTCTACGGAATGCTCGGGATGGGAATACTCCTCAACCCGATGTTCGGAAACGGCACACCAACTGGCGCCGCCTTGTTCCTGCCCGACTATGGCGCCACCCGTGTCATCGTCGACGGAGGGTTCTCAACCGGTTTCCATGCCTGGGGTGAACTGGCCCTGGCCCTCGGATGGCTGGGCGTGCTGGTTTCCGCAGTGGCGCTACTTCTGCGCCACCAGCTTGTGCCCAGAACTGGCTGATCAGCCCCCGCCGAGCTCCAGGTTTGTCTCGACTGGCTCAGGCA
The DNA here is from genome assembly GCA_031404635.1 of Ilumatobacteraceae bacterium. GTDB lineage: Bacteria > Actinomycetota > Acidimicrobiia > Acidimicrobiales > Ilumatobacteraceae > JAENVT01. Next base: position 2,891 of record JANNHY010000082.1, on the reverse strand, counting down.
ATCCTGCCAATTCCGATAGGCGGCTATTGGGTGAGCGCGAACGCACCCTCCTTCAGGGCGAGTTCGGCCACTCGGCCGCTATGGCGATCGGCGGGCATGGCACCTCCAACCCAAGCTGTTGGTTTCCAATTCGATGTCAGCAAATCCGATCGTCTCGAGGCGATCGTACAGCGTCGCGGGATCCACGGGGTTATAGACGTCGTCGATGTGGAGCGCGGCCAGGTCGTCGCTCGCGACGCTGTCACTGGCTACAAGAAGCCCTTCGGGCCGCAGGACCCGAAAGATCTCTGCGAGCAGTCGATCCTGTAGCTCGACGGTTGGCACATGGTGAAACATTGTGAAAGCGATCGCACCCGTGAATCGGGCTGACTCGAACGGCATGGCAGTGGCATCGCCTACGACAACGTCGACATTGGTTCCCGTCATCCGATCGGACAGCGCGCTTGCCAGTTCGGGATCCAGCTCGATCGCGGTCAACTTGGCCAGATCACCGCGCAGGAGATCGGTGGTCATTCCCGGGCCTGGGCCGATCTCGAGCACGTCGTCACCGAGATCTCCGTGGCTGAGATCGCCGAATGCGAACGGGAGGAGGTAATCCTTGAGGAGCATCCGCCAATCTTCGGAGACCAGTAGCTCGAGATGCCTTGGATTCATGCCACTACGATACGCCGCGCACCCGGACCGGACTCGGTGCCGCGGTCGATTGGACGACGCAAGTTCAAAGTGACTGTCGTCACCGAACCGCAACCTATTCGTCATCATTCCGTAACCTTCTGACATGCCTTTCGCCAAGTGTGTAGTCGGGCGTATCCTCGCTGTGATCTCAGTGATTGGTGCCGCTCAGCTCGTTGCCAATACCGCAGCCGCCCAGGTAGTCGGGCTACCGTCCTCGGCACCCCGCTTGACTTCACTCGACGCCTGCCCTGTTGGCGGCAAGAGCGAATATGCCGACAGTTGGGGTGATCGACGCTCAGGCGGACGTCGGCACCAAGGCGTCGATATGGCCGCAGAACGCGGTACGCCGGTGCTCGCCGTTCGCGCTGGTGACGCGGAGTTCAAGCGCAGCAACCTCGGCGGCAATGCGATCTGGCTCGTCACACCCTCTGGACAGCGCTTCTACTACGCCCACCTCGATGCCTTCGATGGCTCGAGCCGCCGCGTGTCTTCCGGTGAGGTAATTGGTTATGTCGGGAGTACCGGCAACGCTCCAGGTAACCACCTCCACTTCGAAACACGAATCGGAGACGAGGCAACGAACCCATATCCGCTCGTTCAGCAGGCCTGCGCGTCGCCCCCGGTCGTCGCCACGCGACGAGCGATCACCCGGAGCTCTTACACCCTGTCGTAACGCAGGTCACGGTTGTGAATCAGGAAGCACACTACGCGGCGAACCATCCACACACGAGAGCGTCGCGGTCACCAAACTAGGTCCATGTCTTACAGCCATCGTCACGGCCTGCCCGACGATCAGGCAGCCATGCCGGAGTTCGTTCCCGGTCGGACCGTGACTGTCGCGATTCGCTCCGCCATCGGTCTTGCCGCGCTGATAACGCTTCTGGGCCTGATCGTTTTCTGGCCAAGTGGTACCAGTCGAAGTGTCGCCGACCCAGACTTCTTCCCAGATCCTCCGATCAAGGCGAGCGTCACCGACGTAACGACCGCTCCTTGTACGGGGACGACGGAGGTAGACCGAACTCCGTGCAACTTCATCCGCCTGCAGATCGCCGGACAACCGATTACACGACCGGTCATTCCGCGCGGAGGCGGCCCGACGACGTCTGCGGGTCAACCGACGATCGAACAAGGGGCCTCCGATTTCGGCGGCCTTCGTCCGGGCGATGACATCTACGTGAACATGACGGTCCTTGCCGACGGAACCGTTTCGTTCTCGTTCTACGACTATCAACGGGCGACGCCGATGTGGGTGCTCACCATCGCCTTCGTCGCCGCGGTCCTCGTGCTTGGTCGGTGGCGCGGCCTCGGCGCCGTGGCCGGGCTCGCAGCGAGCCTGTTGATCATCGTCAAGTTCTTGCTGCCATCGATTCTCGATGGCCACAGCCCGGTGATGGCGGCGATTGTCGCTTCGTCGCTCATCGCGTTCATCGTCTTGTACCTCGCTCACGGCTTCACGGTTCCGACCTCGGTCGCATTGCTCGGCACCTTTGCCAGCCTTGCGGTGACGGCGGTGCTGTCGTTGCTCTTCGTTGCGTGGAGCAACCTGACTGGTCTCTCCGACGAAAGCGCCCTGTATCTGACGTCGCTCGGCATCAACGTCGACCTACAAGGAATCGTCCTTGCCGGTTTTGTGATCGGTGCGTTGGGTGTGCTCGATGACGTCACGGTAACCCAGGTCTCGGCCGTGCTGGAACTTCGTGGCGCGCAACCCGAACTGACACGTGGCCAGCTGTACCGATCAGCAGTACGAATCGGCCGCGACCACATCTCATCGACAGTCAACACGCTCTTCCTGGCATACGCAGGCGCTGCGCTACCGCTGCTATTGCTGTTCTCGCAGGTCGGTCAGGGGGTCGCTTCGCTTGCAGGGCGCGAAATCATTGCCACCGAGATCGTCCGGTCGCTCGTCGGCTCCATCGGTCTCGTCTCGGCCGTCCCCATCACGACGTGGCTCGCGGTGACCGCACTCGCCCCGCGCCAAGGAGACCAGCCGACGCCGAGACCGAGACCGATACAAACCGCCTATTTTGATTAGCTCAGTTGCGGCGCGTTTTCGGCCGATCAGCCTCCGTCGAGCTCCCAGGTTGCCTCGACGGGCTCAGGCAATCCTGCGATCGTCAGGCTCGCCGTTCCCTTGGCGGGGCCTTTGGCCGCGAAACTGAGTTCGCCCTCTCGGTGGTGGCCACCCGGTCCGTCGCCGGTCCAGCCCTCGACGA
>JANNHY010000081.1:0-8863 GCA_031404635.1 Ilumatobacteraceae bacterium | reverse complement strand
ATCCCGCGCGAGCCGCGCAACGTACTGGCGTGGACCCATGGCACTTCTGGTGAGCGATGAGATCGAGCGGCTTGTCGTATCCGAGGTCTGGATTCGGAGAACGCAACCAGAGGCGAGCAGCGTTGTCGTGCATCACTCTCCTTGCGAGGTCGACTACGGCGCGAAGCTCGAGGAGCCGTTCTTCTGCCTCACGGCGTGGGGCGGCCTCTTCCGCCTTCCATCGGGTGACGCTGCGCGGGTTCGTGTCGCTAACACGTGCAACGTCGGCAGTGTCCACCACGTCGCCCTCGTAGAGATGGTCGAGCAGTGCAGTAAGTGTCGTCATAGTTCCCTCGTCGAGCTAAAGTGTAGCGAAACGTCGCGCGTATGTCGTATCATACGTCGCACACCTGTCAAGGAGAAATCCATGGACCTCAATCTCGGCCACGGCTTCATCCCCCGCATCGGCGAGGACAACTACAAGGCGGTCGACCGTTGCGTCGGACCCGCGGACCTGTTCAACCCTGACCCGCTGGATCTCCCGTGGGCGATCGTCGACGGCGCTTGGGCCGAGGGCCGTCCCGAGTTGCTCGGCACTCTGCGGAGCCACGGCACGAAGCTTCTCGTGGACACACACGGGTGGAAGTACCGATATGGCGCGGCTCTCGAGGTGGCCAAGCTCCATGGTGCGAGTTGGGCACCTGGCATGCCAGTCTCCCTAGCGGACAAAACGGTGGGCCGACTTCTCGTCCAGTCGAGTATCCGGGCCCAAGCGAAGCTCGGCGCCGACGCGTACATGGTTCCTGGCTGGATCCCCGACGATCCATCAGAGGATCTCCGTTTCGCATATGAAGACATCCTCGAGACGGCCGGGGCCTTCAACGAAGTCGAAGGGAAGCCCCTCGTACTCTTCGTCGGCGGCCACACGAAGGGCCTCGACCGCGTGACCGCCCTTCTCGACGAGGTGCCGTACTTCGTGGAGGCGGTGTACTTGCAGCTGTCTCCGATCGCCCCCTCGAAAGATGGGCCATCCAAGCTCGAAGCGCTCCTGGCCGTCTACCAGCACGCCGCCAGGCCGGGGCTTCAAGGTCATCGCGGGCCATGCCGGCGCGATTGCGCCTGCTCTGCGGGCGATGGGGCTACACGCCGCGGATGCAGGGCTAGCGACCGGCGAGGCCTTCGATCGGTCGACGACGCGTACGCCGCGAAAGAGGGCCGGCGACGAACAATCCACCAGCGGCGGTCGGAAGTCGCGAATGTACTTCGGCCAGATCGACCGTTCGCTCGACGCCAAGGTCGTCGAACTTCTGATGGCCGTGCCGGGGACAGCCGCGGAGCTGCGTGGATGTCGGTTGCCGTGTCATCGATTCCGCGGCGACCACATTCTCGAACACGCCCGGGAACACTCGCTGTGGACGCGGGTCCAGGAGGCACAACTCGTGAACTCGCTTCCCGTCAGCATGAGGATGACCCAGGTCTACGAGAGGTTGCGCAGCCAGCGCTCCGTCCTCGCGACGATCAATGGGGCGCTCGAAGCCGCCGGCCATGAGGTACTCGATCCGAAACCGCTCGAGAATCGGCTGACGTGGGTGTCGCGCGCCATCGCGATTGCCTCAGCCGCGTAGCTACCGCCAACCCGTTTCTTAGCCCTCTCCGGGGCGACGGTCGCGATCATGCGGCATCAGCCCCAGAAGATGCAGGTGGGGTCAGCGTCGATCTCGGCCAGCAGCGACTCAACGTTCGACATCGGCGGGACGAGGTCGTACAAGTGAAACTTGAGGTTCCGGTCGCGCCAGTAGATCTGCCATTCACGGCGTGCCTTCGTGTACCGCAGCCGGGCGATCGGGAAGCGTGTCCACTCCGTGCCGAAGTCGGCCCGCCACGGTGGCCGACACTCGAGGATCGTCACAGCCCGGTCGTCGATGTCGATCTCGTTGCGGATCTGGTCACGGGCGCGCTCGGGCAGTCGCGCATTGCGCGCATCGACCCAGCGGCGAATGCGGGCGAGGTCCGGCTCGGGCAGCGTCATGGTTGTCCCAGTCGCAGCTCAACAGCCGCGGCAAAGAGGGAACGGGTTCCGAGCGCCTTCCAACCGAGGAACCCGCGGGCGAACTGACCAGTTCGCAACGACACTTGTCGCAGTACTTCGAGATGCTCAGTCGTCCTTTCAGGGGATGCGAAGACGGTGGCGAAGCGGATGGAGTCATCCCCCTTCGGCGTGTAGAGATCGACCGCGTGCGTCTCGGCCTCGCCTGTCTCCCCAAGAGCCCGGAAGATCCTCCGCTCCGGGATTGCGTCATGGAACAAGACCCGATGGCCATGTCGGAAGGCGTTGTCGACTTCGCGCAGCGGCTGTGGCGTCGGAGCCCCGGCGACCGCGGGTTGGGCCTCGACAAGAGCCGGGAACTCCCCAATGTTGGTAAGGATCAGCTCGGCCAGTTCCCGTGATCGATTCAGGATCTCGCGTTTCGCCATCGACTTAATCGCCGAAGTTGGCACGAGAATCCCGCCTACGTCAGAGACCTTCGTGTCAGAGTGACCAAGCAACATCGGTCCCGCAGGCTTGCGGTCCTCGGGAATCGGAGACAGATCTGACTCCGACACCGGCAGCCCGACGAGATCCGACAGCTCGTCGATTGCCAGATCGCCAATGGCCTCGACGAGCGCACCAACGCTCTTGTGTTGCACGTAGGCGTCGAAGAACGCAGACGAGCCGAGTCGGTGTGCGCGGGCAGCTCGTACGAGCCCGGCGAACTGCTCGACGGCGGCGTAGATGAAGGACTGCACTTGAAGGTCGCGAACGATCTGAAAGTCGTCGTCAATGGGCTCCGGCCGGGCCGGGTCTGCCGACGGCGACGCTGCGCGCACGACGGCATCCGCGAGGTCGTAGTAGGACCTCCACCCGTACGAGACGATCGACAGGAGTAACCATGCGCCATCGCTCCCGAACTCGTCGACCGTGCGTCGGCACAGTTCGTCCGAGAAGAGACCCGATGGCACCATCTCGACATGGCCGGCGCCGTCGTCCTCCATGGTCACTCCCTCGAAGCTAGGAAGTACACGGGGGTAATGGGCAGCAGCGTCTTGTCGGCGTCAGCGATCGCCTCGTAGTGCTCGACCCAAAGGTCGAACAGCTTCTCCATGTCGATCAGGGTGATACGACGGTTCTCCTGACCTCGCACCTCACGCTCGGCATCACTCGTGAATCCGCCGGTTGAGATGAACAGGCCGACGTCGTGCGTGCCGAGAACTGCAAGAAAGGCTCGGACCCCGTCCACGGCGATCTTGTCCGCACGCCGCTTCACCTGAGCCTTGATTCGCGGTCCCGTCGCCCCGAGTGGGTCGGTGTAGGCCACGATGTCGATGCCCCGGTCCGGGCCCGGCGGTGACACCCAGCCCACGTGGTAGCCCATCGCCCGCAGCAGAGCGGCCACGAGGTTCTGGAAGTCGTATGGGCCCATCGTCGCGAGATGCGCGCTGATGTGCGTCCAGGCAGCCTCCTCCGCAAGTTCCACGCTCATCGTCTCGGTAGCGGCTTCGGCCTCGGACTCCTCGGCGCCGAGATCGTCTGCGAGACCGCCCTCTTCCGCGCTGGCTTGCTCCTTCTTCCATGCGTCGTAGCGGCGCTGCGACTCACGGGCGAAGTCACCTGGACTAGAGAACTTGGTGAATGCCTCGCGTCCAGCGTCAGTGATGACCCACGCCGACTTCGACTTGTTGAGCCACCCGGCCTTGACGCAGTTGACGCTCCAGAAGCGCGTTGCGATTACGCCGCGGGCCTCGACGGGATTCGATTCGTAGTGGCCCTGTTCGTACTCGGTGAACGGCACGACCTCGGGGAGCTTGTCCATGACCTGACGGCCGCTGAGACCTTCAGGGTGTTCGAGCAAGATCTGAAACACGCCACGAATTAGTTCTCCTTGGCGCTCCATGCTGATACCCGGCTGCTTCGCCATCACATCTCCATTCCATGATCACTGTCCGACGTCGGCAGGCTCGCCGCCAACTCGGCGAACTGGGCGAGGGCCGCTTCGAGCTCTTCCACGATCTCGGCTGCCAGCACCCCCGGAGCCGGCAGATTGCGGGAGTCCTCCAGCGACTCATCGCGCAGCCAGGTGATGTCGAGGTTCGCCTTGTCGCGTGCCATCAGCTCGTCGCAGGTGAACCGGTGGAACCGCTCGGACTCGACCCGCTTGCTCCGGTCCTCGGGGCTGTACGAATCCACGAACTCAGCGAGGTCCGTGTACTGCAGTGTCTTGGTCTTCAACGTGAAGTGCATGTTGGTCCGCAGGTCGTAGACCCACGTCGCCTTCGTCCACGGATCTGCGGCCGCTGGCTTGCGCTCGAAGAACACCACGTTGGCCTTCACGCCCTGGGCGTAGAAGATGCCGGTCGGCAGGCGCAGGATGGTGTGGACGTCGCACTCGGCGAGCAGCCGCCGCCGGATCGTCTCGCCAGCGCCGGCCTCGAACAGCACGTTGTCGGGCAGCACCACCGCGGCACGGCCTCCGATCTTCAGCATCGTCTTGATGTGCTGCAGGAAGTTGAGCTGCTTGTTGGACGTCGACGCCCAGAAGTCGTCACGCACGACCACCAGATCTTCGCGCTCCGCCTCGCCGGCCTCGTTCACCATCGTCATCGACGACTTCCTACCGAATGGCGGGTTGGCTGCGATCACGTCCACGCGCAAGCCCGGATCGCCGCGCAGCGCATCAGCGACTGTCACGAGGCTCTTGCCGCTCGGCGTGCCGATGCCGTGCAACAACAGGTTCATTGCGCACAGGCGGGCGGTGCCGTCGACGATCTCCCAGCCATGCATTGCCTCGTCGCGCAGGAACCGCTTGTCATCCGCGTCCATCTGGGCGATGTGGTGATCGACGATCCACTCGTGTGCCGCCAACAGAAAGCCGCCCGTGCCGCACGCTGGATCAGCGACCTTGTCGCCCGGCATCGGCCGCAGGCACGCCATCATCGCCCGGACCAGGGGACGAGGCGTGAAGTACTGGCCGGCACCCGACTTCGTATCCTCTGCGCCCTTCTGCAGCAGACCCTCGTAGGCGTCGCCCTTGAGATCAGCGTCGACGGAAGTCCAGGTCTCCTCGTTGATCAGGTTCACCACGAGCCGCCGCAGCTTTGCCGGATCCTGGATACGGTTCTGTGCCTTGCGGTAGATAGTTCCCAACGTGCCGCTCTGTTTGCCGAGCGACTCCAGGATGTGCCGATAGTGCACCTCCAGTTCGTCGCCGTCTCGGTCGAGCAGCGATTGCCAATCGAGCCCGACCGGTACGACCTCGCCGAGCCCAGCCCTCTGCCGCTCGTCAGCCATCTTCAAGAACAGCAGGAACGTGAGCTGCTCGACGTACTCGATCGTCGACACCCCGTCGTCGCGGAGCACGTTGCAGAAGTTCCACAACTTCTGCACCAGTTGGTTCGACCCGCTCACGATGCCTCCACCCTTTTGCGGCGGCGCCCGCCGCCCGACGCGTCACCCGCAGCACGCTCAGCCCGAATCCGCTCCAACAACATCGACGCCGCCTCGTCCGATGAATCCTGCGGCACGAGCCGCCCTTCAAACGCAGCCTTCAACACTGAACGCCGCAACCCCGCGGAACGAACAACGCTGAGGTCGACGGCGCGCTCACACGCGACGATGACTGACAGCTGTCGGTGAACCTCGTCCACGATGCGATGCTGCTCAGGCAGCGGCGGGACTGGAATCGGCAGATGCCTGCATGCGGTGAGCGACACGTTGAACTGGCCGGCGGTAGCCCGCGCCGTCGCGGCAAGGCGCCCGTGAACCGCCGTGGTCTGCAGCGCGATCGCCAGGAAGTCCGACTGTACCGCGGCACCTGGTCGGAACATCACAACTGCCTGGTTCATGTTCCACGAAGAAGACGTGGGGGGCACGACGGCCACCTTGCCGAGCGGTGGTCCGACGATGTTCGTAAGCACGTCACCAGGGCGAGCGGCGCTTCGTGATTGTTTGGCGTGAGTAGCAGCATCGATGAACGTTGGATTGACCGAGAAGTCCAGAGCCCCATTCATGGTCAGGTTGTAGACCTTTACGAACGGAACGTCGCCGCTCCCTTGAGTCATGTGTGAAGCGGCCGGGGTCCCTCCGCACTCGACCGCGTCGCACAGCGACGCGGCGCGCACCCAGCTCCACGACTCAGGCAGTCCAGGGAGAGCGTCGAGTGCAAAGGGATCGTCCTTGGCAGAAGTCCACTCCTGCCAGCCGCTCGCAGGACTGTCAGTTGGATCTTGCGGGACCAGTCGGCCGGTGATGGCGGCGTTGAGAACGGTTTCTCGCATGCGCTTGAGAAGTAGGCGGACCGTTCGCAGACCGGCCTCACCGGCGTCGAGCTTGGAGAGCGCCTCCTCGATCGCCGAGATGATCCGTACCTGCTCCGCCAGCGGAGCGACGGGAATCTCCCAGTCCGACATCGCGGCGGCGCCGAGGTGGTGGATGCCTACGCCTCGCGAGCCAGCAGCGAACTTGCCATTCATCGCCTGCTCCCTGAAGAAGTGCTCATAGAAGTCGGGCTGTAGGCCGTCAGGAAACCGGACGCGAAGCAACGTGTTCTGGAAGCAGCAGCCGACGATCTCGCCCCGGTACTGTCCAGGCTTGCCAACCTCGGATGGGCTACCCGAGGCCTCCCCCAGCAGCAGATCCCCGGGCCGAAGCTCGTATGTCTCAGATTCAGCCGCCGTGAACGCCATCTCTTTCACATCTGAAAGGTCGAGGCCTTCCCACTTCACGTTGGCAGCCCGCAGGTAGGGCCGCATGCGCTCGCCAATCGCTGTCTTGGGCGACCGTTGACGACCGAGTCGAACCTCCGCGACGTCGGCAAGACGCGCCTGCGTCCATCCGGACGGCAGGTCACTCATGCGACGAGTTCCTGGGTGAGTTCTTCGAGCAACGGGGCGAGCCGCCCGTTGAAGGTTCCGTTAGCGCGGCCGAAGCCACCGTGGCTGACGAAGGGTTCGAGCTCGAAGTCGCCGGGGGCGATCGCCAGTGACGTGGCGAGGTGGTCCTTGATGCGGTTGAGCCAGGTCAGCTGGTCATCGGTGAATGCGGTGCCGGCTTGGGTCTGCTGAGCAAGCCAGCTCTGGAAGCGTTGATCGACCGTGAGCGGGTAGGCAACGAGCTCACCGTCGGGTTCGAGCGCGTGCCGCACGAGTGATACGAGATTGGTCAGCACTGTTCCGGCCGACCCCTTGACCCGTTGCGCTTCGAGCGCCTCGTAGGCGGCCCACAGGCGTTCGGGTGTCCAGTTGTACGGCGGTCGGCCGATCGTTGCCGACAGTTCCTTGATCGCCTTCAGTGTCAGTCGTTTGCCATACGGGCGGGAGTACAGGATCTGCAACGCGTCGATGTCGTCCTTGTGCTCGGCGACGAACGCCCGCCATGACTCGACGGTCAGACGAGCGCGGTCGGTGGCATCTCGGGAGAAGCCCGCGTCGATGATCTCGTCCTTGGAGGTCTCGTCGAGGACCTGGGTGTAGCTGCGGCGGACTTCGATCAGCTTCTCTCGCAGCGCCGGTCGTTCGGCAAGCACGCGACTGGCCTTCTCGATTAGATCGGAACGGGCTTCGGCGAGCTGGTCGTCGGTCGGGTCGCCGCCACCGTTCGCGGACGAGGCTCGTTCCCAGGCGACGTCGACGTCGACGGCGTTGGTGAGCACGCGGACGATGTCGGTGAGATCGATGCCGTCGGCGGCAGCGGCGAGTTGCTTGCGGTCGTCGTGGCAGATCACTCGATCGAGACGTGCCAGGCGGCCGGCGATCGACGACACCACGTCGGCATCACGCACGCCGGCCGCGACTTGGTCGAGGAGCTTCTTGAGCGACTCACCCTTCTTGCGTTCCAAAGGTTGGGTGTCGTTGAACTCGCCCTCGGTGACCCCGACCGCGTCGATGATCACGAAGTGCGTCTTCGCTGTGGCGTCGGCAGAGACGGCCTGAAGGTCGTTGGGGTCGATGATCCGTACCCCGCGTCCCTTCATCTGCTCGAAGAAGTTCCGAGAGCGGACCATGCGCATGAACATCACGCACTCCAGCGGACGCACGTCGGTACCAGTCGCGATCATGTCGACCGTGACCGCGATGCGCGGGTTGAAGCTGTTGCGAAACAGGTTGAGCAGATCCTCGGGCTTCACGCCGGTGGTGCGGTAGGTGATCTTCACCGCGAAGTCGTTGCCGCGCCCGAACTCCTCGCGGCAGATCCGCACGATGTCATCCGCGTGGCTGTCGTCCTTGGCGAAGATCAACGTCTTGGGGACCTCGCTGCGGCCGGGGAAGATGCCACCTTCATCGAGGGGCTTGTAGAGATTGTCCCGGAACGTGCGGATGACGGTGCGGATCTGGTCGAGGGCGACGACGTCACGGTCGAGTTGGCGGGCGTCGTAGACGACGTCCTCGTCGAGCTTCTCGAGGCGGGTCTTGCGGGTCTCGCGATCACGGAACTTCGTGACGAGCCCAGCCTCGACGGTGGAGCCCTGCTCGGTGATCTTGGTACGGATGCGGTACACGTCGAAGTCGACGTTCACGCCGTCGGCGACCGCTTCGGCGTGGCCGTACTCGACGACGAGGTTCTGATTGAAGAACCCGAACGTCTGCTTCGCCGGTGTCGCTGTGAGGCCGACGAGGTAGGCGTCGAAGTACTCGATCACCTGCCGCCACACCCCGTAGATGGAGCGGTGACATTCATCGATGATCACAACGTCGAACGTCTCGATCGGGATCTTCGCGTTGTACGCGATCTCGACTGGCCGCTCCGGCTCGATCTCTGACCCGGACAGTTCATCGACATCGGGAGGGAGTTCTTCCTCGCCGCGGAGCATGGAGTAGAGCCGTTGCACAGTGGTGATCACCACGCGTGCCG
>JANNHY010000080.1:0-5482 GCA_031404635.1 Ilumatobacteraceae bacterium | reverse complement strand
CAGTTACCACGCCCGCCAGGCCGCGGAATCGGTCTCGGTCGGCGACACCATGTCGCTGTCGTTCGTCTGAGCAAGAATGACCCCGATGAGCACCGCGACGTCGACAGCCACGTATCTCGATCGCGTCAACCGGGCACGGGTCGCATGCACGAAGCCGGTATCGATGTGTTGCTGGTGTCGGTCGGTCGTGATCTGCCATACCTCACCGGCTACGAGGCGATGCCGTTGGAGCGGTTGACCATGTTGGTCGTGCCCGGCGATGGCGACGCCACACTGGTCGTGCCGCGGCTGGAGGCACCGCGGGTGGTCGATCGGCCCGGCGTGTTCACTGTGCTGCCGTGGAACGAGACCGACGACCCGATTGCCATCGTCGCCGGGCTTGCCGGCCGCCCTGCCACTGCTGCGGTGGGCGACACGATGTGGGCGAGGTTCCTGGTCGAGTTGTTAGGGCACTGGCCGTCGACGTCCACACGGTATGTGCGTTCGACGGCGGTCATGAACGCTCTGCGGACGCGCAAGGACGCCGCCGAGGTTGCTGCGCTGGCTGCTGCCGGCGCCGCCGTCGACCGGATCGCCTTCGAGTTGCAGTGCGGCCGGATCCCGCTGGCCGGTCGTACCGAGGCCGAGGTCAGCGCCGATCTCGGGGCGCGGATCATCGCCGAGGGTCACCAACGGGTCAACTTCGCGATTGTTGCCGCCGGTGAGAACGCGGCGTCGCCACACCACCATGCCAGCGACCGCCTGATCAACGATGGCGAGATCGTGCTCTGCGACTTCGGCGGCACGATGAACGGATACTGCAGCGACATCACCCGTTGCGTGTTCCTCGGTGACCCGCCGGCCGAGGTTGCCGATGCATACGCGGTGCTGCACGAGGCGCAACACGCCGCCGTGCTGTCCGGCACTGTCGGCACACCTTGCGAGGAGGTCGATCGGGTCGCCCGACGGATCATCACTGCAGCCGGCTACGGCGAGTACTTCATGCACCGCACCGGCCATGGCATCGGCATGGAAGAACACGAAGACCCGTACATCGTCGAGGGCAACGACTTGCCGCTCGAACCCGGGAATGCCTTCAGCGTCGAACCGGGCATCTACCTACCCCGGCGGTGGGGAATGCGCCTCGAAGACATCGTCGTGGCCACCGATGCCGGGCCTCTGGCGGTCAACGACGCCAACCACGCCTTGGTCAGCGTCGACGCCTGATCGCTGCGATCACTCGCCGTTGGCGAACAGCGACTTGTCGACCGCCGCCGCGAATCCGGTGAGGTTGATCGCCACCGCGCCGTCGTCGAGGCGCGCCAGCGGCCCGTTGGCCAGAACGCAGAACACTGACGTGCCGCCCGGCACCGGCACGTCGACACACGTCGCCGGTTGCCCGGCGATGGTCTCGCTGTGCAAGACCGGCGGCCCGATTTTGTTGGACGCGACGCGGCGTAACCGTTTGGCGGCATCGCCCGCGTAGAAGTCGGGGGTGATCTGGGTGTCGCTGATCCGTGCCGGGTCGATCGTCGACGAGCACGGATCGGTCTTGTCGAGCAGGCAGGTTTGCGAGTCACCGTTGACGGTGAGGAACCGCACGCTGCCGACTGTGACCGATCGACGGGCTGCGGCGACGGCGACGCTGGCCGGCCGGGTGGTGTTGCCGAACTTGGTCAACACCGTGTACTGGGCGGTGTACGTGCCCTCGTCGGCCTTGTCGAGTTGGTCGAGTACCTCGTCGATCGACGGGTCACCGGTCGCCGAGCCTGCCGGGAACGGTTCAGTGGTGAACGACGGTCGCTCTCCGGTGAAGCACCCGCCCAACAGGATCAGCAGTCCGAGAGCTGCCGTTCGATATCGCATGTACCGCCAATGTAGGGCATTGGATTTGGGTCGACCGGGAAAAACGACGAACCCTCGTGGCCGGGACGGTGGCGACGAGGGTTCGTGTAGAAGCTCTCCGGTAGCGCCGGCATCACGCGGCGGGCGGAAGCTTCATCGAGTTGCGGGACGGGTGCGTCTCGACGAAGTGGGAACCGGCACTACCAGAGAGACTTCGTTATGGGGGAACGAACTCTTGCAAGCCGTCCTACCCAATTCTCAATTGTACGCAGATGACACGATGTGGCAACGAAAAGGTTTTGTAAATGTAAAGATTTCTGCGTCGCGCCCGTTCCCGCTCCTGCGCGAGGTGAGGTCACCGGAAGGGTCGGGTCGTTAGCCTGCCAGCGTGATCCGCCTCGACGCCGCCACCGTGCTGCTGCAATGGGCGGTTGGCGGGCTGGCGTTCTTGTGGTTCACCACCCGGCGCCGTGAGGTCGGTATCGGCTACGGCTGGTTGCTGCGCGGCATCTACCTGGTGCTGGCCGCCTCGGCAGTCGTGGTGGGGATGCGGTTCAGGTTGGTCTGGGTCCGCGAGATCAGCGCCGCCGCGGTGTCAATGGCGGCGCTGGTGGTGTTCGCCGTGTCCTACATCCGCCGTGGAGCGGGCGTGTCGGGGCAGGTGGAGGAACATGATCGCCGCTCGCAGCGGGTAGCCGAGATGACTGGGATCGAGCGGGAGGTCGGCAGCCCCCCGGTCGGCGCCGAGTTCCCCCCGCTGCTCGACCTGATCGCACCGCTTGCCGGCGTCGTCGGCCTGGTCGCCGCGGCGATCGACGCCGGCGGCAACACGGCGGTGTCGATGCTGCGCACCTTCGCCGGGGCGGCGCTGCTCGGTTCCGTCACCGACGCGATGCTGCTCGGCCACTGGTACCTGGTGCAGCCGGGTCTTCCGCGGCGGCACCTCAACGATTTGGTGCACGCCCTCGGCTGGGTCTGGCCTGCGGAGGTCGGTGCCCTCCTTTTGCCGACAGGCATGTTCTCGGTGTGGAGCGGGGCGGTCGACGACGGATGGAACGGTACGCTCGGCTGGTTCTGGGGGGCCTGTGCCCTTGCCACGATCGTGCTGGTGTTCGTCACCAAGGCGGCACTTCGCGAGCGCTACTACTCGGCGGTGATGGCCGCCACCGGGCTGTTGTATCTGGCCATCCTCACCGCCTTCGGCACCGACCTCGTCGCCCGAGCCGTACTGGCCGGGTAGCTCGGGCCTGGTCAAAAGGAGAATTTCGGGGCAGACTTACACCTATGCCGAGGCCAGTGTGGAGCGGGACGATTAGTTTCGGGCTCGTTGCCATCCCCATCAAGATGTTCCATGCAGTCAGCAAGAAGAGCGTGTCGTTCAACCAGCTCGACGAGCGCACGCTGAGTCGCATCCGCCTCAAGAAGGTGTCTGCCGACACCGGCGAGGACGTGCCCGACGAGCACATCGTCAAGGGGTACGAGATCAGCAAGGGTCGATTCGTCGTCGTCGACCCCGACGAGCTGGAGCCGTTCATCCCCTCGGCGACCAGGAGCATCGACCTCGAGGAGTTCGTCGATCTCACCGAGATCGACCCGGTGTACTTCGACTCGCCGTACATCCTCGCCCCCGACAAGACCCCGAAGCCGTACGCGCTGCTCGCCCAGGCGATGGAGGCTGCCGGCAAGGTGGCCATCGGCCGGTTCGTGATGCGCAACAAGCAGTACGTCGCCGCGGTGCGGGCGTCGGAGGGAACGCTGTTGTTGAGCACGATGGTGTTCGCCGACGAGGTCGTGCAGGTTGACTCGATCGAGGAGCTGGAAGTGCTCGACTCGATCAAAGTCAGCGCCAAGGAAGTGAAAATGGCCGAGTCGTTGGTCGACTC
Organism: Ilumatobacteraceae bacterium; assembly: GCA_031404635.1. Lineage (GTDB taxonomy): Bacteria > Actinomycetota > Acidimicrobiia > Acidimicrobiales > Ilumatobacteraceae > JAENVT01. The sequence continues at coordinate 1,775 of JANNHY010000080.1, read as the reverse complement.
ACTGTCGGCCGAGTTCGATCCTTCGAAGTATCGCGATGCATACCGCGAGCAGGTGCTCGATCTGATCGAACGCAAGGCTGCTGGCGAGGAGTTCGAGGTGCCGGCCGTGGCTGCGGCGGCGCCGAAGGTGGTCGACCTGATGGCCGCGTTGGAGGCCAGCGTCAAGGCGGCAAAGGCTGCCCGCAGTCGCCATCCGGCAGGCGGACCGGAGCTCGAAGTGGTCGGGTCCGACACCAAAGCCAAGCCACGCCGAGTCCGCAAATCCGCGTGACCCGGTTCGCCACCGTGCGATGAGCGATGAGCCGCTCCTGGACGCATATCTCTCATCGGCCGGGGTGAGGTTGTGCATGCGATGAGCGATGAGCCGCCCCTGGACGCACATCTCTCATCGCCTAAGGTCGGGTGATGAGCGGTGGGACCGTCGTCAAGGTTGGTGAACGCGAGCTGTCGTTGTCGAACCTCGACAAGGTGCTGTACCCCGAGACCGGGACGACCAAGGGTGAGGCAATCGACTATTACGCCCGCATCGCCGAGGTCATGGTGCCGCATCTGGCCGGGCGGTGCATCACGCTGAAGCGGTTCCCCGATGGCGTGCACAAGCAGGGCTTCTTCGAGAAGCGCTGCCCCAAACACCGGCCCTCGTGGATACCCACGACGCCGGGCCCAGGCGATCGCGGTGGTGAGATCGGCTACTGCCGCTTCGACGAGCCCGCCGCCCTGGTGTGGGCCGCGAACATGGCCGCCTTGGAGTTGCACGTTCCTATGGCCGCAGCTGACGACCTCGACACGCCGTTGGCGATGGTCTTCGACTTCGATCCGGGGGCGCCGGCGGCGATCAAAGAGTGCTGCGAGATCGCCCTATGGGTGCGTGACGTGCTGGCCGCGGTGAACCTCGACGGTTGGTGCAAGACGTCGGGGTCGAAAGGATTGCAGATGTATGTGCCGCTGAACACCGCATGCACCCATGATGGCGCCGCCGATTTCGCTCTCGCCGTCGGTCAGGTTCTCGAGCGTCAGCACCGCGACCGGGTGACGACCGTGATGGCCAAGGTCGAGCGCCCGGGGAAGATCTTCGTCGACTGGAGTCAGAACGCCCGGTTCAAGACAACCATCGGCGTCTACTCGATGCGCGCCCGACCGGAGCCGACCGTGTCGACCCCTGTCACCTGGGCGGAAGTGGAAGCCGGTGCGGTGGGTGACGAGCCGTTGAAGTTCAGCTTCAATGACGTCCTCGAGCGGGTCGACCGGCTCGGCGACCTGTTCGAGCCGGTGCTGACCACCCGCCAATCGCTGCCGTTGCGCTAAGAGGTCGGTAGGGTCGGCGCAGTGATGCCGCGACTGACCACATTGCTGCTGTGCGACTTCGCTCAAGTGCGCGAAGGTCTGCTGTTCGTCAGCTCCGGGGGTGTCAGCCGAGTCGTGCAAAGCAACTACCCAGCCAACCCGCGCCTGCATCTGGCAATGGTCGTGCACCTGCCGGCCGCGTCGCTCGGCACCTCACATCAGGTGCATGTTCGCCTCAAGTATCCCGACACCGCCGAGGTGATCGCCAACGCCGAGGTGGGGATCCAACTCAACGCGGTGTCGGGCGCCTACCCAGGCGAGGGGATCAACGTGCCGCAGGTGATCGATCTCGTTCCGATCCAGTTCGCCCGTCCGGGCCAGGTCGATGTACAGGTTTCGATCGGTGAGCACCCGGTTGGCGACCTGTCGTTCTGGCTGCTACCGGCGACCGCCAAGACCTAACTGGGCTGGCGTGCGGCGATCCGGCCGGC
>JANNHY010000079.1:0-8380 GCA_031404635.1 Ilumatobacteraceae bacterium | reverse complement strand
GATGTCAAAAACCAAAGGTGGCGGCTCGACCCGCAACGGGCGCGACTCCAACGCGCAGCGCCTCGGAGTCAAGGTTTTCGGTGGAAGCGAGATCACGGCCGGCACGATCATCGTCCGCCAACGTGGCACCAAGTTCCATCCGGGCCGCAATGTCGGCATCGGTGGCGACGACACCCTGTTCGCCACGGTCGACGGCGCCGTCAAGTTCGGCTCTCGCCAGGGCCGCAAGGTCGTCGACGTAGAACCAGTCGGCAACTAGTCGCTTCCGGCAACAACCTTTCCGTCTTGCATGACGGTATGAATCCGCTGCCCGAGTCCGGTGATGTCGAGCGCGTCACCGCGGGCAACCACCAGGTCGGCCCGCTTGCCGACCTCGATCGAACCGCGATTGCTGGGCGCGGGCACCAGAATGGGCCCATACGGCCCACATCGGTGCCCGCGCTCAACACGCTGACCATTGCTGCGTAACTAGAGGTGCGTGTCGACGCCTTGTGGCAGCCTTGCCGTGTCCCATCCGAGAAGGGCCACTGCCTGCCGGCAGGCGAACCGGTCGGTCATCCCGCCGACGTAGGCGACGGCATGGTGCGTGGCCTCGGCGCTGCCGGCACCGATGTCGCTCACGTCGGGCAGCAACTGCGGATACGCCGTGTAGTGCTCGACGAGTGCTTGCAATAGCGATATCACTGATCGGGCCTGGGCCTGAGAAGCGGGCCGAAGGTACACGTTGTCGTAGTTGAAGCTCCGGAAGGCGGCAAGCGCCTCGGCTGCATCAACCGTCATCGCCACTCGACCCGTCTGGCCGGCGGCCTGGATCATCGCCGTGATGAACGTGCCGAGTTGCTGGCTGCGCCGCTCTCCGCACCGCTTGCGGACGATGTCGGGCAGTGCCGCCGGGGTGACGATACGCGCCGCGACGGCGTCTTCGAAGTCGTGGCATACGTAGGCGATGCGGTCTGCCCAGCTGACGGCTTCGCCCTCCGGTGTCAAAGGTGCTGGGCGCGACCACGAGTGGTTGCGGATCCCGTCGAGCGTCTCGACGCACAGATTGAGTGGTGTCAAGGTGACGTCCGCGCCCCAGACGGCGTGGTCGTAGCCGCCGTCGACATATGGCGTCAGGGCGTCCTCGCTGGCGTGTCCGCCGGGGCCGTGACCACAGTCGTGACCGAGGGCGATTGCCTCGGTCAAGGCGACGTTGAGCCCCAGGCCCCTGGCGATCGATGTGGCCACCTGGGCGACTTCCAGTGCGTGGGTAAGCCGCGTGCGCTGGTGATCGTCGGGGAAAACGAAAACCTGGGTCTTACCGGCCAGGCGGCGAAAGGCGCTGGCGTGCAGGATGCGGTCGCGGTCGCGCTCGAAGCACGTCCGCAACGGATCGGGCGCCTCATCGATGGCTCGCTCGCCGGCTCCGCTGGCGCGCGTGGCCAACCGAGACAACGACTGGCTCTCGACCTGTTCACGGTGCTGCCGAGTAACGAGCGACGTCGAGCCGCTGCCGGCCCACGAATCGGCGTGGGCGAAGGCGATGGCGCCGTCGGCGTGGCCGTGCATCGTCGACGCCCACCGCTCTGCTCGCTCGCCCAACTCGGCCATCAGCTCACAGTACCGAACAACTCCGCCTTGCCGGTTGCTGTCGGCAGATAGCCTCAGGAGGTCCTATGAGCGGGTTCGTCGATGAAGCACAGCTGAACGTACGCGGTGGCGACGGTGGTGCCGGTTGTGTATCGTTTCGCCGCGAGGGCCCCGTGGCGTTCGGCGGTCCGAACGGCGGTGACGGCGGCAAGGGCGGCGATGTCTGGCTGGTTGCCGATCGCAACGTCGCCTCGCTGCTCGCCTTTCGCGATCATCCACACCGCCGAGCGCGCGATGGCGCGCACGGCAAAGGCAAAGACCAACACGGCAAGCGCGGCCAATCTCTGGAGGTCGCCGTTCCCGAGGGCACCGTGGCGACCGACTTGTACACCGGCGAATTGCTGGCCGACCTGGCCAACCATGGTGATCGCTGGCTGTGCGCGGCCGGAGGCCGCGGCGGACGCGGCAACGCCAAGTTCTGGTCGAACAAGCGCCGGGCGCCGTCGTTCGCCGAACAGGGTGAGCACGGCGAGGACTGCTGGCTGAAGCTCGAACTGAAGCTGATGGCCGACGTGGCTCTGGTCGGTTTTCCGAACGTGGGCAAGAGCACTTTGATCAGCGTGATCAGCGCCGCCAAGCCGAAGGTCGCCGACTATCCATTCACCACCCTCGAACCTCATCTCGGTGTCGTCAAGATCGACGAGCACACCGACTTCGTGGTCGCCGACATCCCCGGGCTGATCGAGGGGGCCAGCCGCGGCAGGGGTCTCGGGCATCGCTTCCTGCGACACATCGAGCGCGCCCGGATGCTGTGCGTCATGCTCGATCTGGCGGCCCTCGACGGGGTGTCGCCGGCGGAGCAGGAGCGGATCCTGCTGCACGAGCTGGGGGAGTATCGACCTGAGCTGCTGCAACGCCCGCGTGTGATCGTCGGCACCAAGGCCGACATCGCCGTCGCCGACTGGACCGGGATGAGGATCTCCGCCGTGACGGGCGAGGGCGTCCGCGATCTGGTCGGGCGCATGGCGGCGCTCGTGCACGAGGCCCGCAGCGAGCAACCGGTGAACGCTGGCGTCGTCATCATCCGTCCCGACGCTGAAGGTGGTCGCGTCGAACGCCTCGGTGATCACGAGTTCCGTCTCATCGGCCGGCAGGTCGAACGCGTCGTCGCCCTCAACGACATCACCACGCCCGAGGCGCTGTCGTACATCGACTATCAGATGAAGCGGCTCGGCGTCCCAAGAATCCTGTCCCGCGCCGGCGCCCAGGACGGCGACATCGTCTGGGTCGCCGACTTCAGCTTCGAGTACCAGCAGGAGGCCTGAGTGCGCTTGGTGGCCAAGATCGGTACGTCGTCGATCACCGACGCCCTGGGAGTGATCGACAACACTGTCGTCGACACTTTGTGCGATCAGCTCGCCGCCCTTCGAGACGGTGGGCACGAGGTCATCCTCGTGTCGTCGGGTGCCGTTTCGGCCGGCGTCGCCGCCTTGGGGATGGCGGCCAGGCCGACCGATATGCCCACCCTGCAAGCCATTTCCGCTGCCGGGCAGAGCCGGTTGATGGAGACCTACAACCGCTCGCTGGCGCGGCATCACTTGGTCGCCGCCCAGGTGCTGCTGGTGCCCCACGACTTCGTCGATCGCCGGCAGTACCTGCATGCCCGCCAGACGATCGTCCGTTTGATCGAGCTGGGTTGCATCCCGATCGTCAATGAGAACGATGCCATCGCCGGCCACCAACTGCGCTACGGCGACAACGATCGCATCGCTGCGCTCGTGGCCCATAACGTCAATGCCGATCTGTTGGTGCTGCTCACTGATACTCCGGGATTGTTCACGGCCGACCCGCGCACCGACCCGGCTGCCGAACTGATCAGCGAGGTCCACCGTGACGATCCCCTGCTCACCGTCTCGGCCGGCTCCACAGGTTCGATCCGCGGCAGCGGGGGCATGGCATCGAAGCTCGCCGCGGCGAAGATGGCCTCGTGGTCGGGCACCCGCGCAATCATTGCTGCCGCCGACCGAGCGGATGTGCTGGTCGACGCAGCTGCCGGTGTCATCGTCGGCACCACCTTTCATCCAAGTCGGCGCCGGCTTGCGGCGAGGAAGCTGTGGATCGGCTTCGCCAGTCAGGTCGATGGAGTGGTCAGTGTCGACGATGGTGCCCGGCGGGCGTTGGTCGAGCGGGGAACGTCGCTGCTGCCCGCTGGTGTCACGGGTGTGGCGGGGAACTTCGACGAGGGCGATGTGGTCGAGGTGCGTGACTCATCGGATACGGTCGTTGCCCGGGGCATGGTCCTCAGTAATGCCACGACGCTGCGCGGGATCATCGGCAAGCGCACCAACGAATTGCCGTCGCACGTTGCCCACGAGGTCATCCATCGCGATGACCTCGTGCTTCTCACCTGATTGGAGTATTGGCCGCACCATCGGGGCGCGCCAACACTTCTCTAGCCGGCGGGGTTGGCCTGCTCGACGGCCGGTGCCGTCGCGGGCGCCACGGCAGGTGCATCGGCTGGGGCATCGAGACCCAACTCGGCGCGCAACTCGCTGAGGCGGCTGTGAGCCTCGACATTGGCGGTGGCCTGCTCGACTTCGAGGATGCGCGACTCGACCGACGTCTCTTGCAGCTCCGACGAGGCCTTCGCCCTGACGTAGCGCGCTTCGATCTTTTGCTGCACCTCGTGCAACGTGGGCACATCGTCGCCCACTGTCTCTTGCAGCTGCGACATGGCCTTGTTCATCTCTTCTTGCATCTTGGCCTGCTCGAGCTGCGACAGCAGCTTGTTTTTCTCGGCCAGCTTCTGCTGCAGGATGCGGCTGTTCTGCTGCACGGCGGCCTTGGCCTGATCAGATGCCTTGGCGGATTCGAGGACCATCGTCTTCAGGCCTTCGACATCCTTCTCGACCTGGATCAGCTGGTTGGCAATGGTCTCGGCGGCACCGTTGTACTGCGCAGCCTTGGCAGCATCGCCGGCCTTGTGGGCGTCGGACGCCATCATCAGGGCCTGACGGGCGTTGGCGTTGAGTTTCTCGAGCTCGGACATCTTGCTGTTGAGGCGTAACTCGCTCTGCTTCTGATTGGCGATGACGTTGGCCGCCTGCTCCTTGAGCCGCCGGTGCTGTGCCTGGGCCTCGGTCAGGGCCTGCTCCAACTGCACCGCAGGATCGGCGTGCTTGTCGAAGTTGCGATTGAGCTTGGCGCCGAAGTACTTCCACCATTTCCGAAAGGCTTTGAACATGGAGCAGAGGTTACTCCGCTGGTCGAGCCGGTTGCTCCCGTCGCAGTCGAGTTCGAACGACGTCGAGCTCAGGTGATCGCAGCGCCACGAGCATCCCCACATAGGTGGCAGCGCCGACGATGGTCGACAACACCACACGGATGATTGCACCTGACCCAGAGTTGGCTCCGATCGATCTGGCGACCACCCAGACGATCTCGGCCATCACGAGCGCGGCCAGACCCATGCGCCACAAGCTGGCGATCGTCTCCTGCACGGGAAATGCGGGCAGCTTGTAGTGCAGGATTTGCAGGGCCCATAGCGCCGAAACGAGGTAGGCGAGCCCAAACGCCAGGCCGAGGCCGAGCAGACCCCAGCGACCGACAAACAGCAGGGCCAAGACGACGTTCAACAGGTTCTCACCGACGTTGATGACGAACGGCGTGCGCGCGTCCTGATGGGCGTAGAAGACCCGCAGGACGAACAGATAGATCGAGAAGCCGACCAAACCAAGGGCGAAGCCGGCCAGCGCCCTCGATGTGTTGAGGGTGTTTGCCGCAGTGAACTTGCCGTGCTGGAACGCGGCGCCGACGATCGGCCGACGTAACACGAACAAACCGAACCCGGCCGGCAAGGTGGCGAGGGCGATCAGCCGAATGCCGAGCGACGATCTGTCGAGCACCGTCTGGCGGTCATTGCGTTTGATTGCGCTCGACAGCTCTGGGAGGAAGGTGGTGGCGATCGACACGGCGAGCAGACCGTGGGGGAGCACGAACCAGGTGAACGCCTTGGTGTAGGCGTCCTGGTCGCCGCCACCGCCGCGGACGAGGTTACGGATCACGACGATGGCAACTTGATTGGCAACCACGTAGCCCAGGGCCCAGCCCGACAGCGACCGTAGGGTCTTCACGGCTGGGTGACTAAAGGCCGGCCTGAAACGGAACCGCAGCTTGGCCCGCGCCAAAGCAGGCGCCAGGGCGAACGCCATCACGGCGATACCGACGGTTGCCCCGAGACCCAGCGTCCACCTCAGCCTGCTATTGCTCGTCACATCGGTCAGGTCAGGAACGCTGTTTTGCACCGTGTTGGGCACCAGCAGCAACGAGACGATGATCGCCATGTTCGACAAGGCAGGCGCCCACGCCGCGGCGAAGAACCGCCTGCGGGCGTTCAACACGGCGGCGCCGACGCCGTTGAGGCCGTAGAAGAAGATCTGCACGAGGAAGATTCGGGCCAGCAAGGTACCGACTTGGTGATACTGGTCTGGGTCGACCTCGCTCGAGGTGAGCAGCGAATACATCCGGAAGATCAGCGGCGCAGCGGCGACGGCGACGGCTGTGATCGCGGCAAGCACGACGATCCCGACCGAGATGACGGCGGATGTCGCTTCGTCATCGTCGTCGTCGGAGAGCCGGGTGAACAGGGGCACCAGGGTTGCCGACAACACGCCGCCGAGCAGCAGTTCGTAGATCATGTTCGGTGTGCCGTTGGCCTGGTCGTAGGCGTCGGCTACGGGGCCCTGGCCGAGCACGATGCCGAGCGTCGCAACCCTCGCCAGTCCCGTGATACGCGAGACGGCGGTCCCTGCTGCGACGGTGACGTTGGAGCGCAGCAGGCTGCTCACGGCGATGCGGATGCCTGCCCTGCGCTGCCGGGGCGCGGGTTGTTGACGTCGTCGACGGCGAGGCGCAGCGATTCGAGCTGGGTGACCACGTCATCGACGGCGCTACCCAGATCGCTCGTCGTGTCGGAGCCGACGCTGACCTCGGCGGCCTGGGCAAGGAGTTCACCGAGGCGCGTGTTGAGCAGTCGCAATCGCTGGTCGGTGTCGGTGCGGGTTGCCCGGATTCGCTGCGCTGAATCGAGCTGCGCCTTCAGCGACGCCCGAGTCGCTTCGTCGATGTCCAGTTCGATACGAGCCTGCAGCGAGGCGGTGTCGAGGCGGGCGAGTGCCTCGTCGAGTTGGTCGCCGCGTTTGGCTATCAGCCAGCACTCGTCGACTCCCCGCTGCACCTGGCGGGTGATCGACTCCATGTTCGACCTCAGCGGCCCCGAAGGGGTCGCGGCGACGGTGTCGCTGTACCGCCTTTGCGCGGCCTGGGCGGCACTTACATAGCGACGCCAGGGCTCGCTGAGTGCGAACGGATCGATGGCGACCGCCGGTTGTCCCGCCCTTCGACGGCCACGCAGCACGGTGATCGCAACGGCTGCGGCTACTGCAGCCACCGCGATGGCGACGAGTACTGCCGTCATGGCCAGACCGACATGTGCAGTAGGGTAACCGCTGGTCAGGCATCGACGGCGGCGATGTCGTCGGCGGTCAATGTTGTCAGCTGCTCGTCGCTCGGATCGCTGAGCGGTGCGACGCGCATTGCTTGATGAGCGATGGCCGTTTCGAACAGGTTGCGCACAAAGCGAGCGTTGCCAAAGCCGCGGGTGCGTGGCTCAGCGCTGACGAAATGGCGCACACGCACGAGCGCGTCGTCAGAGCACGAGTAGCGACTGGTATCGCCGAGTTTCAAGAAGATGGCGACCAGCTCGTCGTCGGTGTAGTCGAGGAACGAGATCGTGCGGGTAAAGCGGCTCTTCAAGCCCGGGTTGGCGTCGATGAAGTCACCCATCTCTGCCGTATACCCGGCGGCGACGATGGCCAGATCGTCGCGGTGATCCTCCATGAACTTCACCAGTGTGTCGATTGCCTCACGTCCGAAATCGTTCTCACCACCGCGGGCAAGTGCATACGCCTCGTCGATCAGCAACATTCCACCGAGTGCCGCCTGCAGAGTTTCCAGAGTCTTGAGTGCCGTCTGACCGACGTAGCCGGCGACGAGCCTGGAACGGTCGGTCTCGACAAGATGGCCTTTGGCGACAACCCCGACGGCGCGGTAGATCTGGCTGAGCAGACGGGCCACGGTCGTCTTACCGGTTCCAGGGTTGCCCGTGAACACAAGGTGATGACTGGTCTCGATCACCGGAAGACCCCGTTCGGCGCGGATTTGTTGCACTTGCAACATGCTGGTGAGTCGACGAACCTCGGCCTTGACGTTTGCGAGTCCGATCAACTCGTCGAGCTCGGCCATCACCTCATCAACGGATCGCGCCGGTGGAAGTGTGGACTCCGGCACGGTTGGGACGGGAGCGGATTGGGCGGGCGTCGGGTTTGGGGTTGGTTGCGGCTGGCCGGGTCGGGCGACGCCCGCCGAGTCCATTGCGTGCAGCAGTTGGGTGCGGTAGGTATCGATCGCTTGCAGCTCGTTCAACGAGGGGATGAGGTCTGTGGCCGCAGTCACGTGGGCCAAGCGCATAGCCAGCTCGTAGTAGCGATTGCTGCGCCGGGTACCGTGCTTGCGATCGGCCTTGACCAACAGATCGAACAACACGCTCGGCTCGGCCAGCCACTCGTCGCGGTGGCTGAACAGATCGGTCTCGCGAACATGGGACGAGGTGGTGATCAACGGTGGATCGAGCAACGGGCCGATCGAGTCGAGGTAGGCATCGAGTTCGCTGTCGGTCAGTCGGCCGTCGGCAGCGATGATTGCGGCGACAAGGTTGCTGGCCTCGATGACAGCGTCGGCTGTGTGCTCGTCG
>JANNHY010000078.1:0-4631 GCA_031404635.1 Ilumatobacteraceae bacterium | reverse complement strand
CCTCGCCTACGACATCGTCCCCGAACGCACCCGGCCGGTGGTGGTCACCATCGCCAGCGAGCTCGGCTGGTCGCTGGTCGGCGTGATGGGCTCGGCCGAGCTGTCGGCCGTTGCCGCCGCTTCGTTCCTGTCGACGCGGGGGCTCGATGCCGCCCTGCGCCCGTTTGCCGCTGCGCCCACCGGCGCCAGCGAGCTGAGCTGGAGCGGCACGACCCGCACCGCCCAGCAGCGCCTAGCGGCGCGAACCGCCGCCCCGCCACCCGGTGGCCCAAGAGCCCCCGTCCAACGAGCACGGAAGCGACGCTGATGGCCACCCCAAAGACCGGACACTTCATCCTCCACTCCAGCGTGATGCCGCCGATCACCGCCGGCAAGTACGAGCTGGTCTCCGACCACGCCAACTTGCCTTTCGACGTTGCCGAGGAACGCACGCACATCACCGTCTCGTCGCCGCGGTACACGATGCCGATCGATCAGATCCTGTCAAGCTTCCCGCCGGCGAACGCCGAGGGTGCATTCGGTGACCGGCTGCCGCAGATCGTGCTGAAGCGACGCACGCTGCCCTGGGAGCGCAACCCTGCCGGCAGCACCAACGTCTCGCCCACACCGTGGCTGGCGCTGGTTGTGTTCGCCGAAGGCGAGGCCGAGCTGTCGACGGCGACCCCGGTGGCGCAGTGCGTCACTTCAAGTACATCGCTGCTCGATCCGTCCGACAGAGACGTCGAGCAGGGCCTGTACCTCGCGGTCACCGAGACGGTGGTCGCCAAGATCTTCCCATGCGAGCAGGACCTGCCGCTGCTAGTGCACGTGCGCGAGGTCGATGTCAGCGACACCGAGCTGGCCAACGGCGACGACGACGGTTGGCTGGCCGTGGTTTTGGCCAACCGCCTGCCCGTGTTCGACACCGCGACCGCCAAGCCGGTGCGCTACATGGCCTGCCTGGTCAACGTCGAGGGCCAGCTCGCCGAACTGCCTCCGCCGGTGCCGCCGAGCAACCACTTCCAGTTCGAGCTTGCCCAGGACTGGTCGGTGCTGGCCACCGTCGTGCCAGGGCCTGACCCGTGGGTGATGGGCGGCGTCGACCTCGCCGCCATCGTGCTCCCTCACGCCGGCGGCCTGAACGCCCGGCCGGCGGATGCAGGGCCTCGGGCCGCGATCTTGCCCAGCTCCCCGGGTCAGCTGTCGGGCCCGGTCGTCGGTGCTTCGCTCGACGGCGCCAAGGTTCTGGCCCAGCCGTCGGCCAGCGAGCAATGGAAGGCGACAACCACCAAGGTCGCCGCCGCAGCCCTCGACCCGAACGCCACCTTCGCGGTGCGCGACACGATGGGCAGCGGGTTCCGCTACCCGATCTCGGTATTCGCAGCCGAGCGCGTGCTGCGGTTCCCGGTGCTCGCCCACTGGTCGTTCACCACCACTGAGGGGGCGACGTTCGAGACGCTGATGCAAGACCTCGACGTCGGCCTGCTGGGCACCCTCGCCGACCCACCAGCGGGTGCGCCGCCTGCGCCGCCGCCCGCCGAGGTGGTCGAGACCGGCCACATCGGCCTCGACCACCGCACCCGCCGCGGCGACCCGGTGCGCGCCTGGTACCGCGGCCCGCTGGTGCCCTTCCCCACCCTGCGCCAGCAGCCGGTCGGCGGCGTGCTGCCGGTAGCCCATTCCGCCGATCAGGTGCGTCGGGTGGTTCCGGACGGTCGCGAGGATCTGTCGATGTCGGCGGCGTTCGAGATTGGCCGACTGCTCGGTCTGTCGCAGCTCTCGGTGGTGTCTGCCCTGCTGCGCTTCCGCGCCGAGCAGTTCGGTGTAGGCCGGGTGCACTCGCTGCTCGACACGATCACCAACTTCGAGATCCCCGGCATCTTCGACCAACGCATCGACCTTGGCCGGTTCGTGGCCGTGTCGCTGATTGCCGAGCTGGCGGTCAAAAGCGAGGAGATGATCGGGGGCAGGCGACCCGTCGCCGATCCGGGACGGCCGATCGATATCCGGGGCGAACTAGATGAAGCAATCGCTGCCGGGCTCGGGTTCGACCTCGGCGCCGTCCGCACGCGCGGCCAAAGCGTCGGCATCGCCGCCGCCCTGGCCGAGACCACGGCGCCCGTCGCCCATGCCGGCGGCGGTCTCGAGTTCGACGAGCAGGTGATCGGCGACCTGCGCAACGCCCTGGCGACGGAGCTCAACCGAGTGGTGTCGGTCGCTCTCCCCGTCGAACGGCTCCGGGCACCACCGCTTGGCCGCCGAACTCGCGGCTCGCGCTCGGCTCGAGCCGCCGCTGCTGACGCCCTCGACGAGCTGATCGACCGGGCCCGCGCTCATGCCGACCAAGACCCCGAGGAGCCCTGAGATGGTCATCAATGTCACGTCGCAGGTTGCCATCGAGGCCGCCGTCCTTGCCGCCGGCAACTTCGCCGACCTCATCACCGATCACGATCCCGAAGACGGTGACCACGTTGTGCCCGGCGAATTGCGCCGCTTTTGCGGTCGGCTGCGCCTGCTGCACGGGGTGCCGTTCAGCTACCTCGTCCCCGACGCCGACCTGCTGCCCATCGAGTCGATCCGTTTCTTTTACATCGACCGGGCGTGGACCGATGCACTGGTGCAGGGCGTGCTGAGCGTCGGCACGATCACCACCGCCGACCGCACGCAGCTCGAAGCCGTGTACCCGCACATCCGCGCCGAGGTCGACGAATCCGAGCGAACGATCCGGACCCCGTTGGGCGAGGAGCGGCTGGCGGGTCCCGCCGGAACGATCACCGGGTTTCTGCTGCGCTCGCGGCTTGTCTCCGGCTGGCCCAACCTGCACGTGCGCGCCTACTCGCGCGACGTGCTCGACGACGACGCCCTCACCACCGAGGCCGAATCGCATCCCGACCGGATGAAGGTGCTGCGCATGGAGCGGCTCGCACCGGCCGTGCTGCTCGTCCTGTTCGACGGGCTGCCCGCCGTGGTCCACATCGAGGAGCCACGGCAGGGCATCCAGTTCGGCGCCCGCACCGACCCGGCGGATCCACCGGCGCAGCGCCGGGCCAAGGTCAAGGTACGCGACGCCAACACCGGCGACCTCGTGCCACCGGTGGCGACCTTCACCTCGAACAACTCCGTCGATGTGCCGTTCCGGCCTGGAGCGCCCGGCGTAATCGACGTCGTCGCCCTGCGCGAGCGCCTGCGCTTGAAGGCGCCCAACGTTGGAGCCGGTGTCGAGCCGCACGAGTTCGCCCTGCAGATGCTGCGCTTCCCCTACCGGCAGGTGTTCGGCGACCCCGACGACCTGGAAGGGATCAAGTTCTACGACATCGACTCGTTCAAGGTGACCATCGGGCTGTCGACCTGGGAGTCGACGATGACCGAATACCTCAGCCAGGTGAACCCGTGAGCGACTTCGACACCTTCGACAACGAGATCATCCGCCAAGTCACGATGTCGAAGCGGTTCCTGGCCGCCGACCGGGCCAAACTCGACATCGCCGAGATCGGCAGCTGGGATGCCCACCTGCTGCGCGAGTTCCGTCTGCTGGTGCCCATCGATGTGCAGGCGCTGACGGTGCTGGCGGGCGACAGCGAGCCGATGGTGCGCCTGCCGCTGCTGCTGGCCGGGCCGAACGGGCAGGGCGTCGCCGACCCCGAAGATGGGATGCCCGAGCCGTTCGCACCCGGCCTGCCTCGCCCGCACGGGGTGCACCTGCATTGGGCGATGCCCGACGCCTTGCTACGCGGCGCGCTGACCGAACGCGCCGACGGATCGGCCAACCGCCTGTCCCTGCCGGTGCTGCCCGATCGCTGGGTGGTGCTGCGCATCCTGCTGCCCAACGGGGCGACGAACCCGGTGGTCACGGGGTGGGTGCTCGAAGCCGACCGGGCCATGGCCGTGCCACTGCCGGCGTGGCGAGAGGATGCCGCGGTGCCCGCCGGCATCGTGCCCGCCGGCGAGACGCTGACCGCAGAGCAACTGACCGGCACCGTCGGTGGTGCGGTCAGCTGGTCGGGCGTCTACGACGCGGTGCTCAACCGCTTCGCCTTCCACGACCCTCTCGACGACCTCGACGCCGTCGCCCCCAGCGGCGTCGACCAGCAATGCGTCTCGTACACCGTTGCCGGTTGGTGGAAGGACCCCGACCACGACCCGCTCGACGCCGCCCGCAGCACCGACAGCCTGCACGAGCTGCTCGACCGCCTGCGCTGGCGGCTGATGTACGAATGGGGCGATGCCAGCGCCGAGCTGGCCAAGGGCAAGGCCGAATTCGATCTCCGCAAGGCGCTGGGGCTGACCACCGCCGAACGCTGGTCAAGCGAACGCCCTGTCGACATCCCCGGCCAGCGCGCCACCGGTTCGGGCGTGCCCTTCGACGTGGTGTCGCCGACCCTGATCGACCAGTCGTCCTACGTCGGTACCTCGGTGTTCGCCAAGGAGGCTGTCACCCGCTACCAGGCGCCGCCGTGGCACCTGCGGTCCTCACTACTGCACGGCTCGGTCTACGGCGTGCCCGTCGATCGGACGCCGGCCATCGACAACCGACCGTCGGCCGACCAGCTGCGCGTCGCGCTCGGTCAGCACGACGACGACGTTCTTGCCGCGCTGGCGACATCGGCCACTGCCTCGGCCGACGAGCGTCGTTCCACCGAGCGGTTGCTCGC
>JANNHY010000077.1:0-34571 GCA_031404635.1 Ilumatobacteraceae bacterium | reverse complement strand
TATACCTGCTGGGCGCTGACGCCGATATTTGCAATAGATCCGTAGGGACGCTTGGTTTGGGCAGGACGATCTTAGGATCATCGCCCGTTACAGGCTTGACGCCTCTTCGCTCAACAAGGAGCGTCATGTTAGCAGTCGGCGTCGACCGCGGTCAGAGTCAAGCTGAATCGGAAGGTGTCATGACGCTCGCCACTCTGGCGACCGTTTCCGAAGTCGATTTCCGGTTCATTGCCGAGTCGATTCCGCACGTCGTGTGGATGGCGAGGCCCGACGGGTCGACCGAGTATTTCAACAAGCAAGGCCGAATGTACTCTGGGTTTCCGGCGGCGGGCAACGGCTGGAATTGGCTGCCGCTGATACACCCTGACGATCTAGATCGAGTTGGGCTGGCGTGGGCGACCGCGATTCGCACGCAGACGCCGTACCGTCTCGACTACCGGATCCGCCGCGTCGACGGCGATTACCGGTGGCACGCCTTCCGCGCCCTTCCGATCCGCGACGGTAGCGATCTCGTGGTCAAGTGGATCGGCACCGCGACCGACATCGACGACGCCAAGCGATTGGAAGCTGATCTCCGGGTCGCGGACCGCAAGTCGGCCGAGACGTTGACGTTGCTCGAGACACTGCAGTCCAAGGCTCCCGTCGGGTTCGGGTTCGTGGATCGCGACTTCCGAATCGTTCGAATGAACGAGACATTGGCTGCCTTCAACGGATCGACGGTCGCTGAGCAACTCGGCCAACCGGTCGCTGACGTGGTTCCGGATCTATGGCCACAACTCGAGCGGCTGTATCACTATGTTCTCGACAGCGGCGAAGCCATCCTCGATATCGAAGTCGACGGTCCGACACCTGCCGATCCGTTGCACTCTCGGCATTGGTTGACCAGTTACTACCCGGTCGCGCTGGAAGGCGAGATCATCGGGATTGGCATCGTGGTGGTTGACATCACGGCACGCAAGGAGACCGAGGATGCCATGCGCTTCCAGGCCGAACTGCTCGCTGCCGCCGGCAAGGCGATGATCGCGGTTGACCTCGAAGGGGTGGTCACCTACTGGAACAGGGCTGCGGAGGAGATGTACGGCTGGTCGGCCGTCGAGGCTGTCGGACGGAGTTGGCGGGAACTGCTTCCACTGGAGGAGTCCGCGGGCGAGGCGAAGATCATTGCCGACGCCATGCTTCGAGGTGAGAGTATGTCGGGCGACTTCGATGTCAAGCGGCGTGATGGCAGCACCGTCTCGGTGTACGCCACCAGCAAGCCGGTGCTCGGCAGCGATGGGCGCCTGGTTGCGGTGATCGGCAGTTCTGTCGATGTCACAGAGCGCAAGGCGGGCGAGGACGCTCGCCGGAGGCTTTCGGCCATCGTCGGGGGTTCTGGTGACGCGATCTTCGGTTCGACCACCGACGGGGTCGTCACCAGTTGGAATGGAGCAGCCGAGCGACTGTTCGGCTACACCGCCGAGGAGATCATCGGCCAGCCGGTGACACTATTCGCGCCGGCCGGGAAGACCGTTGAACAGGCGTTGATGAGAGGGCGTCTGAGTGCGGGCGGTCGGTCTGAGCAACTCGAAACAGTGCGGTGCCGAAAAGACGGCAGTCTGGTAGACGTCCTGATCACCGCCTCGTCGGCAACCGATGAGGCAGGAAACGTGGTGGGCCTGTCGGTGGTCGCCCATGACATCACCGACCGCCTCGTCGCAGTACGGGCGCTGGAGGCGAGCCAGTTGCGGCTGGCCGAGGCGCAGCGGGCCGCTCGCCTCGGGAGCTTCGAATTGAATGTAGTGACGGGTGGCTTGATCTGGTCGGACGAGCACTACCGGATCCTGGGGCTCGACCCGAGCCTGCCGCCGAGCAGTGGGTTGTTCGTCTCCACGATTCATCCCGACGACGTGGCCGCAGTGGAACGGGTGTGGGCCGACGCAACCCAACGGGGTCGTGCCTTCGATATCGAGTTCCGTGTCATCCGCGCCGACTCGCAGGAGCGTTCGGTGCGCGCCCGAGCCGTGGCTGAGGTGACCGGCGACGGCGCGATCGTAAAGGTGACCGGCACGATCATCGACGACACCGAGCGCGTCGAAGCCGACAGGGTGCGGCGTGCGGCCGAGACCCGCTTCGAGATCGGATTCCAACAGTCAGCGATCGGTGCAGTCATCGCCGATCTCAAGGGAATTCCTCTTCGCGTCAACGCCGCGGCGTGCGCAATCCTCGAGCGGTCGGAGGACCTGCTGGTCGGCCGACCGTGGACGAGGTACAACCATCCAGCCGAGGTGTCGCCCGGGCAAGCGGTGAAAGCGCGTGTCGCCGCCGGTCAGGACACGTACGCAGACGAGCGTCGCTACGTGCGGCCCGACGGCAGCGTCGTGTGGGTGGCCCTGCATGTCACCCTCGTGCGCGACGAGGAGGCGAAACCTCAGTACTACTTCGTGCAACTCCAAGACATCACCGGGCGTAAGCAACTGGAGATCGAGCTAGCCCACCAAGCGTTGCACGACTCGCTGACGGGCCTTCCGAACCGGGCGCTACTCGATGACCGCCTGTTCCACGCCCTGGCCGGCTCGCGGCGACGCGGCTCGCAACTCGCGGTGATGTTCCTCGGCGTCGATCACTTCACGATAATCAACGAGTCCTTGGGCTATATCTGCGGTGACGACCTGTTGAAGCAGGCCGCCGACCGGATCACCGAGGCGATTCGGCCAGGTGACACAGTGGCAAGGTTCGGCGGCGACGAGTTCGTTGTTGTCTGTGCCGACGCTCCGGCAATGGAGACCGAGCAGATCGCCGAACGTGTCGTCGATGCGATGAGCCGGCCGTGGCGCATCGGGAATCAGGACATGCACCTCACGGCCAGTCTTGGAATCGCCGTTGGCGATGAGAGCGCGACGCCGGAGAGCTTGCTGCGCGACTCCGTCGCGGCAATGCACCGCGCCAAGGAACGCGGTGGGGGCCGCATCGAGCAGTTCGACGAGACGCTACGATCGAAGACCGGGCGACGGCTGGCCACAGCATCGGCGTTGCGCCGGGCCCTCGAGCACGACGAATTCACCGTCTACTACCAGCCCGTCGTCGATCTGTCGACGGGAGCGATGGTCAGTGCTGAGGCGCTACTGCGCTGGAAGCACCCCGGCCGCGGTCTCGTCAGCCCGGCCGAGTTCATCCCCGTTGCCGAAGAGACGGGCCTCATCGTCCCCATCGGCGGCTGGGTGCTGGATCAGGCGTGTCGACAGTTGATCGAATGGCAACGCATCCGCAAGTCGCTGCCTGGTGCAGTGAACCTGTCCGTGGCCGTCAACCTCTCCGTCCGGCAGTTGCTGGCACCCGACATCGCTGGGCTGATCGAGGAGGTCTTGACGCAGACCAGGCTGCACCCCGCTGACCTCTGCCTGGAGCTGACCGAGAGCGTATTCATGGAAGACGTCGACTACTTCGGAAGAATGCTCGCCGATCTCAAAGCCCTCGGAGTCGAGTTGGCGATCGACGACTTCGGGACGGGCTACTCGGCACTCAGCTACCTCAAGCGCTTCCCCGTCGACGCCGTGAAAGTGGACCGAGCGTTTGTCGACGGACTCGGAACCGACGTCAACGACACAGCGCTGGTTGCCGCGATCATCGCCATGGCCGGCGCTCTCGACCTGCGGGTGACCGCCGAGGGCGTCGAAACCAAGGAACAGTTGTCGGGCCTCAAGAAGCTTCACGTCCCACGAGCGCAGGGCTTCTACCTGGCCCGGCCGATGCCGGCGGACGAAATCACCCGGCTCGTGGCCGAGTCACACCGTTGGGACGTCGGCTGAGCAGCGCAGTTACGCTGCGCATGTGGGAACGATCACCGCCTGTTCGCTTGACTGTCCGGATAGCTGCAGCCTGGAGGCAACCGTCGACAACGGGGTGTTGATAGCCCTCGACGCCGCTCCCGACGGTGCGAATCCGGCGACCGATGGCTGGATCTGCGCCAAGGTCAAGCACACGCCGCAACTGCTTCACGGCCCCGACCGCATCACCCGGCCGTTGCGGCGGGTCGGCGGCAAGGGTGCGGGCGAGTTCGTCGAGATCACCTGGGACGAGGCCCTCGACATGTTCGCCGATCGGATTGGCGACGCTGTGGTTACCCACGGCTGGGAGTCGGTCGTGCCGTACCTGTACAACTCGTCGGCCGGCAAATTGGCTCAGGCAGGCTTGTCGCCACTGGTGTGGGAGCACTTGGGGGCGGCCCGAACCGACATAACCATCTGCGCGGCGACCGTCGGTGAGGCGTGGGACCGCACCTACGGCTCGATGCCATCCGCCGACCCCCAGGATCTTCAGCACAGCGAGTTGATCGTGGTGTGGGGCGCAAACCCGAACGTGTCGCATCCGCACCTGTCGCCGGTGATCGAAGACCGGCGCCGGGCCGGCGCCAGGGTGATCGTCGTCGATCCGCGGCGAACGCCGATCGCCGCCCGCGCCGACCTACACCTGGCCGTTCGGCCCGGTACCGACGGTGTGCTGGCCATGGCTGTTGCTGCGCTGCTGCAACGCAACGGTCATCTCGACGACGCGTTCATCGAGCGTTGGGTCGACGGGGCCGAGGAGTATCTCGCCGCCTGCCGAGAGTGGACGCCGATGCGGGCTGCCGAGGTCTGCGGCGTCGACGTCGGCGACATCGCGCGGTTCGCAGAGATGTACGGCACCATCCGGCCGGCGATGTTGCGTGTCGGCTGGGGACAGGAACGAAACCGCAATGGTGGCTCGGCCAGCCGCGCCGTGTTCGCCTTGCCGGCGTTGGCCGGCCAGTTCGGCAACCCAGGTTCCGGCGTGTTCAACTCGATCAGCGGTGGCACCGGTTTCGACGCCGCGGCCGTCCGGCGCGGCGTTGTCGGCGACGCCCCGACGCCGCAGCGGCGGCCGATCAACATGAACCGCCTCGGGCGGATCCTCACCGACGACGAGGGCGGGCGGGTCGAGGTGCTGTTCGTGCAGGGCTCCAACCCGGCGGCCACATGCCCTGAACAGGCGATCGTGTTGGAGGGGTTGGCGAGAGGTGACCTGTTCACGGTGGTACACGACCTGACGATGACCGACACCGCCCGGTACGCCGACCTGGTGCTGCCGGCCACCTCGCAGTTCGAGGTCGACGAGATCGTCGGCAGCTATGGCTCGTTCGTGATGCAGGAGGCACCGGCCGTGATCCCACGTGTCGGCGAGAGCCGCACCAACGACGAGGTCAGTGTCGGTGTCGGCATCCGCCTTGGTCTCGATCCTCAGCAATGGGACCCGAGTCCGCAGCGGATACGCCGACTGGCTCTTGGCGATCAGGTGTTGCCGTTCGTGAAGCGGCCAACGAGCGGCACTGTGCAGTTCCGGGATGTCGACCCGGGGGGCAGGGTGCAACTGGTGTGCGACGCCGACGGTGTCGATCCACTGCCGGCCTACCGTGCCCTCGATCGGCCAGACCTGCCCATCACGCTGATCACGCCGGCCACTAGTCGCACCACCAGTTCGATGTTCGGCAACATCGCCCCGGCGAGCGCCGACGTCCACCTCCACCCGGCCGATGCCGGGGCCAGGGGATTGACCACCGGCGACCGGGCGCAGATCACCGACGGTCGGCATACGATCGAGGCGGTGGTCGCCGTAGATGCGAACCTGCGACCCGGAGTTGCGACGATGCCGAAGGGAATGTGGCGTCGCGATGGGCACAACGGGTTCACCGCCAACGTGTTCGCCCCCGACCACCTCGCCGACCTCGCCGGCGGGGCGACATTCAACGACGCCCGAGTCGAGGTGTCGGCAGCGCTCTGAGTCGTCAGCGGCTGATTCGGGCCCTCAGTTCGGCGACGCCGGCACCCTGCAGGGCGACCAAACCAGCCGGGCGACCGCACATAGCCAGCAGCAGGTCTTCGGCCGGTCCTTCGACCGCCGGCCCGTCGGCCGGGCCGTGCGACCATTCGACGTCGGTGGCGACGAAATGCAGTCCCTGCGCCGATCTGGCGGGGGCGATCAGCGGGTTCTTGGTGCGGACCGCGGCGTCGAGAGCAGCGCGTAGATCGTCGCTGTTCCACTCGGTGGCCAAGCCGAGTGGGCGGCGAATGTCCATTTCGTGGACGATGTGGTCCATATGTAGTTCGTGATCCTTGATGATCTTGCCGACTCCCACCGGGTGATGGCTCGACCGCTCGAACTCAGCCATCAATGTTGGTTGCGGATGCGCGTCGGCGTACCGCACCGACTCGACAGCCGAGCCGCGATTGAGGTTGCCCCGGTACCGCAACACAAGCAACGGCACGACCTTGCGCATCGGCGTGACGCCGCCGTAGGTCATGTGGCCGTACACATCGCACACTCGCCATCCCTCGCAGAGGCTTGGCGCAACCCACTGAGTTGGTGACAGCGAGCGGCCAAGCGCCGCAAGGCGCTCGGTCATCGGACCGTGCAGGGCTCGGTAGTCGAAATTGGCGACGGCGGCGTTCATGGTTCCCGTTCCATTCGCTGAGTATTCTCCGCCACGATGACCGGATCAAGTCTGTCGTGAGCCGCGAGCCGCCAACCGTTGTGGTGATCGGGGCGATCAACGTCGACTTCGTCGTTGCCGCGCCGCGACTTCCTGGCCCAGGTGAAACGGTCGTCGGTGGCGGATTGCGAACGTACGGAGGGGGCAAGGGAGCCAACGCCGCCGTGGCCGCAGCGCGCGCCGGCGCCACTGTGCGGTTGATCGGCGCTGTCGGTGCTGACGATACCGGTGTTGCGGCGCTCGCCGAACTCAGCAACGAAGGTGTCGACGTGGGCGATGTAGCCGTGCTGGCCGGCGAGGCGACCGGCGTGGCGTTGATCGTGGTCGATGATCGCGGCGAGAACCAGATCGCCGTCGGAGCCGGCGCGAATGCGGCGATCGGTGCTGATCATGTGCGGCAATGTCTGCGCGAGGCATTGCCGTCGGCTGGATGCGTGCTGGTGAGTACCGAGATCCCGGCCGATGCTGTGGCAGCCGCGGTGGAGGAAGCAACAGGTGGCAACGTGGTGTGTGTGTTGAATCCGGCGCCGGTGCTGCCCGTCGTCGCCGAGTTGCTTCACTTCGGACCGATCGTCACCCCCAACGGCTCGGAACTCCGCGACCTGGTAGCGCTGCTGGGCGGGGGAGGTGGCGGATCCGCGGTCGACGACGCCTCGCAGATCGTGGCCAGGACGCAGCAGCCGGTCGTGGTCACCCAGGGAGGCAACGGGGTACTCATAGTCGGCGCCGACCTGATCGCTCGACAGGTGCCGGCCCCGCTGGTCGTCGTGCGTGACACGACCGGGGCGGGTGACACCTTCAATGGGGTGCTCGCCGCCCGATTGGCGGGTGGCGACGACTTGGCGACGGCGGTGCCCGTTGCGGTTGCCGCAGCATCCCTCTCCGTCACCCAGGTGGGCGCCCGAGGTGGCATGCCGACGGCGCCGGAGATCGCCGCAGCCGTGAATCAATTGAGGATCGGTCCTACGACCTGAATCGGGGCTATTAGGCCGTTTGGCCTATTGTGAAGACTTTCTCAATGATTCACCCTGTGCGGTCGGTTTACTACGACTAGTCGAAGTTGCGAACCAGTGGCTCGATAGCCAAAGGGCGGAAGGAACATCATGAATCGCAGGAAGAAGATCACATCCATCGTCATTGCCGGCCTCATCATGGCCGCCGGCGGGATCACATACTCCATGTGGACCGCGACCGGGAGCGGGCCAGGACAGGCCAAGGCGCTGACAGCCGTGGCTTTGACCGTGAACGCGGCGACTGGCACTGCCGACCTGTATCCGGGGTTCAGCGGCGGTGACGTGTACTTCACGCTCACCAACACCAACCCGTATGGGGTGAATTTCACCTCGATGACGGCTGGCGCTGTCACGTCGAGCGACCCGAGCGGTTGCCCGGCGACGAACGTAACGGTGGCCAGCGCTGGTAGCCTCAACTTGTCGGTTGGCGCCAACGCGACGGCGGTCCCAGAGTCGATCGCCGATGTCGTCTCGATGGCTAGCGCTGCGCCGAACGGCTGCCAGGGAGCGATCTTCACGATCGCCCTGACCCTTACGGGTTCGCAGGTCTGACCAACCCCATGTTGCGTCGAGCGGCGGTCGTCATCTTGTTGACGGCCGCCGCTTTTGTCGCGTCACCGGCCGAATTCGCCGAGGCGGCCTTCTCGGCCAACGCTACGGGTCTCGGGCGAGCGACGTCACAGTCGATTCCCGGATCGGGGGCGCCTGTTGCCGTGGTCAATGGGCGCGAGGTGACGGTGTCGTGGTCGGTGACGACGCTGTCGGGTGGTACACCTGCCGCGGCGTACACGGTGCGGCGCTTCAATACGTCGAACGTTTCCCAGACCGTGCTCAACGCCTGCGCCACCGTGACGACGACCAGTTGTGTCGAGAACAACGTGCCGAGCGGCACGTGGACGTACTCGGTGCAAGCGCGGATGGGGTCGTGGACCGGTGCCGAAAGCGCGACGAGCGCAGCGATCACCGTTTCCCCGTCGTCGTTCGTCCTCGACTCCACTGCGCCGATCACCTCGTTGCCGGCAACCTTGACCGGTACGATCTTCAACTTCTCGGTCGGCGACACCCTGACCTACCGGCTCGACTCGACAACCGGGCCAGTGCTGTCGGGCTCTCCGTCGACTGTCACGAGCAGCGCCTCGATGGCGGTCAGCGTGACCGTGCCGGCCGGCACGTCCGACGCGCCGCACAGCCTGTTCGTGGTCGGCTCCGGTGGGTCATCCGCCGCAGCGGCGATCAACATTGTCATCCCGCCGGTTCTGCAGTCGATGCAGATGGGCGATATCAACGGCAACGGCAAGGTCGACCGGGTGACGGTCGTGTTCGACGACACCCTGGCCGCGTACACCGCAGGAGTGGCATCGTGGACACTGACCAACGTGCCGTCGGGTGGCTCGTTGTCGTCGGTCAGCGTCAGCGGTAACACTGCAACATTGACCATTGCCGAGGGCGCCGGCCCGGCCGACACTGCCGTCGGAGGCTTCACAGTCGCCCTGGCGACGAACTCGGCGGGCATCCGCGACGTGAACAACCACCCGTCGTCATTCACCGCGACCACACCGACCGATGTTGCCGCACCAGCCCTAGTCGCCCTCCGCCTGCTCGACAGCAACGGCAACGGCAAGGTAGACGCATTGACGGCGCTGTTCAGCGAGACCCTCGCCGGGTACACCGCAGCGAACACGCCGTGGTCGCTGGCCAATGTTCCTTCCGGCGGCACCTTGCTGAGCGCCGCCGCGGCGGCGTCGACGATCACTCTGACCCTCAATGAGGGAGTGGGCGCCGTGAACACAACGGTCGGCACGATGACGATTGCAATGGCGTCCAACGCCGGCGGCGCCCGCGATGCAGCAGGAAACCTGGCATCGTTCACGGCCGTGACGCCACTCGATGGCGTCAGCCCGATCATGCAGTCGCAGGAGATGTTCGACGACAACGCCGACGGCAAGATCGACCGCGTGCTCACCAAGTTCAGCGAAGCCCTGGCTCCGTTTAGCGCCCCGGCCGCCGTGTTCTCGCTTGCATCCGCTCCTTCTGGTGCAACGGTCAACACCGTCACCGTGTCGGGCAGCCAGGCGACCCTCGCGCTCAACCAGGGCGCCGCAGCCGCGACGACCGCCGTCGGCTCGTTCAGCATCTCGCTCACCAGCAACGCCGTCGGCATCCGCGACGCTGCAGGCAACCTGTCGAGCTACGCCTCGGCAGCGCCAACCGACAAGGCCGCACCCGCCCTAGTCGCCCTCAGCCTGCTCGACAACAACGGCAACGGCAAGGTCGACGCATTGACGGCGCTCTTCAGCGAGACATTGCAGCCTTACACGGCTGGGACAACGCCGTGGACACTGGCCAACGTGCCTTCCGGTGGCACGCTGTCGACCGTCACCTTGACGACGGCGACCACCCTCACCCTCACCCTCACCGAGGTGGCAGGTGCCGCCGCCGATACCGCGGTCGGCACGATGACGGTGGCGATGGCGGCAAACGCCTCGGGAGTCCGGGATGCGATCGGCAACCTCGGCACGTTCGCAGCGACCGCACCCCTCGACAAGGCCGGACCTGCCCCAGTGACGATCACCGCCACCAACGCCAACGCCGCCACCGTCGGTGTGGCTGAACCAGGTGACACCATCGTCATCACGTTCAGCGAGCCTCTAGCACCTGCTTCGGTTCCCGGCCCGACACCAGTCACCCTGACCGGCAGCGCCGGCAATGCGAACGACATGTTGACAATCGCCGGTGTCAGCAACGGTCCGGGCGACATGGGGTCGAAGGCCTACGTGAGGGGCGGTCGGGTCGTGCCGTTCGCAGATTCCACCGCCGTGTTGAGCAACAGCAACAGAACCATCACCGTCACTCTCGCGTGCACCCCCACCGCTTGCCCGGACCTCAAGCAGGGCGGCAGCGCCGCCGACTACACCTACGTCGCCGCAACCACATTGACCGACGTCGCCGGCAACCCCGCCGCGACGCCTGCCCTGATCGTAAGACCTATTCTCCTGTTCTGAGCGCGAGCCCCCGTCGGCTCGTTGCGAGCAGACCGACGTCGAAGCCATAGGGCAGTTCGAGGCGGTTGGCGGTGAGAAGTGCGCCATTACCGAGGATTGTCGGCGTGTCGTCGTCGGCCACCACCCGGCCGCGGTTGAGCAGCACCGAACGCCGGCAGAGCTGCAGCGCGTACGGCAGATCGTGGGTGACCAACACGATAGTGATGGCAAGGCCGGTGAGGACGCGCGTTGCTTGGCCCGAACCGCGTCGAGGATTGCCGTCCGCGTCTTGCTTGCGGCGGACCGTGGTCATCCGTGGTGGGCCAACGACGAGATCCAGGCACACACCTCGTCGACGCCAGAGCCCGTCTTGGCGGATGTCTCGATCGTGCGCACATCGGGGTTCACGTCGCGGAGGTTCGAATGAAAGAGGTCGAGATCGAAGTCGAGATGAGGGAGCAGATCGATCTTGTTGACGATCACGATGTCGGCGGACCGGAACATCACCGGATACTTCAACGGCTTCTCCTCTCCTTCGGTCACCGAGAACACCATCGCCCGGGCGTCCTCACCGACGTCGAACTCGGCCGGGCACACGAGGTTGCCGACGTTCTCGATGACGACGACATCGAGTTCGCCAAGTGACAGCCTGGGCAGGGCCGAGCGCACCATCGTGGCGTCAAGGTGGCACTCCCCACCAAAGCCGTTGGCGGTGTTGACGAGCGACACGGGTGCGCCAAGGCCGGCGAGCCGATCGGCGTCGATCGACGTCTCGACGTCGCCCTCGACGATGCCGACCCGCAACGACGATCCCAGCCGTACGAGCACCTCGCGCAGCAGGGTGGTCTTGCCCGCTCCCGGAGACGACATCAGATTCACCACTCGTACATGTGCGTCGTGGAAGTCGTTGCGGTTGGCCTCTGCGGTCCGGTCGTTCTCACCTAGAATCTTCTCGAGCACCTCGACCCGCAGCCCGCCGGTCTGGTATCCGGAGTGGTCACCGACGCCGCCGCCGTGCTCGTGGTCGTGGTCGCCGTCATCGTGGGAATGCGCCGTGCCGTCGGAGTGGTAGTGGAATCGTCCCATGGCGAGTCTCCGATGTTCAGCCCGGACGCGAACGCTACAACGGATCGCGCTCTTCGGCAGACGTCAGCGAGACGGTTTGGCCATTCGGAGGCCGAATTGCTCGAGGAAGGCGCGGCGCGATGCCGCCGGCCCGGAGAGTTGACCGATTAGGGCGCCACCGGTACGGCGCGCGGCCACCAGATCGGCGACCGCCAGGCGCAGCGTGACGTCGGGCTTGCCTTCGGGTGGCTCGACTCGCATGCGCTCGATGTCGAGCACCAGATCGACGGCATCCGCTCGGTCATCGCCGACGTCGCCCTTGAGCACGATGAGTCGTGCCCGGATCTTCTCAGCTGGTCGCCGCCGCCACGGAGCAAGTAGGGCATACGCAGCCCGGCGGGCATCGAAGGCCTCGCTCGGTTCGCCAGCGAGGTAGCGAGAACCGAACCGAGCCACCGCCCGAAGGACCGGCTCGATGCGCCGTCCCTCGTCGGTGAGTGTATAGACGCTGCGCGCCGCAGGTGGGGGTAGGTCAACAACGGTGACCAGGCCGGCGGCCTGTAGCGAACGGAGTCGCTCTGTCAGCAAATTGGGGGCGATGCCGGGGAGTTCGGCTCGGAGATCGGTGAACCGGCGGTCACCCATCGACAGTTCGCGCAGCATCAGCAGCGTCCAGCGGTCGCCGATGACGTCGAGCCCGATAGCGATCGGGCAGTACTGACCGTAGGTGCGCTCCGGCATTTGTGGATTTGTGGTTGTCACAGTCCCTCATTTAGTATAGATTTTCAACTAGTCGATAACTATTCTATACCTGGGAGTGCAAATGCAACCGTCACGTGCTGAGCCGACGCCTGATCGAAACCCATGGATCGTGCTAGCCAGCACGAGCCTCGCGGTGTTTGCCGTGTTCCTCGACACGACGATCCTCTTCGTCGCCTTCCCGTCGATCGGCGCCGAGTTCTCGTCGGCTGCGCCGTCGTCGCTGTCGTGGATCCTCAACGCCTACACGATCGTCTTTGCGGCGCTGCTCATTCCCGCCGGCCGACTGGCGGATCGGGTAGGAAGACGCCGAACGTTCCTGACGGCCGCGGTGCTCTTCACCCTCGCGTCGATGCTGTGCGGCGTGGCGCCGACGGTCGTCTTCCTGGTCGCTGCTCGTGTACTCCAGGCGGTCGCCGCGGCAGCATTGGTGCCCTCGTCGTTGGCGCTGGTACTGCAGACGTTTCCTCACCACAAGATTCCCGTAGCGGTTGCCATCTGGGGAGCGGTGGGTGCCGTCGCTGGTGCTGCCGGCCCGACGCTCGGTGCGCTCGTCATCGAGAACCTCGGGTGGAGGTGGGCGTTCTTCATCAACCTGCCCGTAGGGATCATCAGCTTCGTCGTCGGTCGACGCGTGCTGCCGGAGTGGCGCGAAGCCAACCCGGGTCGCCTGCCCGACCCGGTGAGTGTCGCCTTGTTGACCGCCGGTCTCGCCCTGGCCGCCTACGGCATCGTGCAGACAGACCAGTGGGGATGGGCGAGTACCCGCTTCACGATGTTCGAGGTCGTCGCGCTCGTGCTGATTGCCTTGTTCGTCAAGCGATCAAGCAGCGTGTCGAACCCCGTGCTCGACCTCACGCTGTTCGAATCGCAGTCGTTCCGATGGGCCAACGCGGCGACCCTGATCTTCGCGATCGGGTTTACGGCGATGTTCCTCGGCAACGTGCTTTTCCTGACGGGCGTGTGGGGTTACTCGGTCCTGCGGGCGGGGATGGCGATCTCGGTCGGCCCGCTCATCGTCGCCGCCACCGCTCCGCTCTTCGGCAGGCTGGCCGGGCGAGTCGGCCAGCGCCGATTGCTGATCCCCGGCGGACTCGTGTGGGGGCTCAGCGGTCTGCTGCTCCTCAACCGGGTCACAGTGCAGCCCGACTATGTCAGCGATTACCTGCCGTCAGTGGTGCTGAGCGGACTCGGCGTCGCCCTGTGCCTCCCCCAGCTCTCGTCCGCGGCGGTGCAGGGTCTTCCTCCCCATCGCTTCGGGTCGGGTTCGGCGGTCAACCAGGCCGTCCGCAACCTCGGTGCCACTCTCGGGGTGGCCGCCGTGGTGGCGTTCACGGCCGGCCTCGGCCCCGCCAACGCGCTGAACGCGTTTCATAACGTGTGGTGGCTACTGGTGATCAGCGGTATCGCCGTCAGTGTCCTGACCTCGCTCCTGCCTCGCCGGGTGACGGCCGGCGCGAGTGTTGCCGTAGTTCGAGAGGCGTACACGTGAAGCTGCAGACGCGCGATTCGCGACAAGCGAACGGTGATGCCACGCGCTTTGACATGACTACTGCGCTCGTGGTGGATCCCCTCGAGTCCGGTCAGCTGAGCGCCTATCTCGACCCGGCCTGGGCATCTCTCAGCGGTATTCATGGCGGCTATCTCACCGCCCTCGCCATCAAGGCGGCACAGGCAGTGATCGGCGATCGCCAGATCAGAACAGTCACGACCAACTTCCTGCGCCCGGCGTTTCCAGGCCCGGCGGCTGTGACAGTCGATCAACTCCGAACCGGTCGGTCCATCAGCAACCTCACAGTGACGATGTCGCAATCATCGCGATCCATCGTGGTGAGCCAGATCACGGCGGCGGCGACAGTTCGAGGCACGGCATGGGACACGATCGCCGATCTCGAGTTGCCGCCGATCGAGCGTTGTGTACCCATCGCCCCGCCTCCGGGGATCCGCCACTTCGATCACGGTGAGGCCATGCTCGATCCAGCAGACCTACCTTTCAGCCACGGACCCCGTGCACGTGTCGCCGGCTACCTGCGACCCAGCGAACCGCGTCCGATCGATGCGCCGTGGCTCGGTATGGCTCTCGATTGGTTCCCTCCGGCGTCGTTCACCCGCGTCGACCCGCCAACGGGCGGCATAAGCATCAGCTACACGATCCACCTCCACCGAACCCTTGAGCGTCTCGGCGAGAACGAATGGCTCGGCGGTGTGTTCCACGCCGACATCAGCGCCGGGGGGATCGCCTTGGAGAAGGGAATCATCACCGATCCCTCCGGCCGGATCCTCGCCGAATCATTCCACACCCGGTGGACAGCAGACCCGGACCCGTCCCGATCGGCGCCGAGTCGTCCGCTCGCTGTTTAAGCCGGTCGTCGGACGGGAAGTCTGAGGATGTCGGCTGCTCCATACACCGCCGCCGGCGCGACACAGCGGCGTGCCGCTGTCTGAGCCAAGGAGAACTACATGGGAGCGTTGAGCATTCTGCTAATTGCCAGTGGAGCCATTCTGACGTTTGCCGTGAAGACGGTTTCCGATGATGTCGACCTGCGCACGGTTGGCGTCATCTTGATGGTTGTCGGGGGCATCGGTCTACTCGTGTCATTGATGCGCGGCTCAATGATGGGCTTCCGCAGCACCCGTGAGCGGCACGTCTCGAGCGACGGGCGCACTGTGGTCGAAAGCGAGCACGGTTCAGGCTCGCTGACTTAGTGCGAACGGCCCAGGGTGACGGCGGCCTGGCGGTGCAAACGACCGAAGTTGTAATAGGCCGCGCAAGCTCCCTCCGACGAGACCATGCATGTTCCGATCGGTGTCTCAGGCGTGCATGCGGTGCCGAACACCTTGCACTCCCACGGTTTGATGACACCTTTCAGCACCTCACCGCACTGGCACGCCTTCGGGTCGGCCACGCGCACGCCCGGAACGGCGTAGCGCAGTTCGGCATCCCACTCGGCAAACTCGGGCCGCAGGCGTAGCGCGCTCTGCGAGATGAACCCGAGCCCTCGCCATTCGAAGTGGGGCCGAAGTTCGAACACCTCAGCGAGGATCTGGAGGGCGCGCCGATTGCCCTCGTCGCGTACGACGCGCGTGTACTGGTTCTCGACTTCGCAGCGGCCCTCGCGGATCTGCATCAGCAGCATTACTATCGCCTGCAAAATGTCGAGTGGCTCGAAGCCGGCGGTCACCAGCGGCTTGCCGTACTTCTCGGGCACGAACCGGTACGGCCGGTTGCCCACCACTGTCGACACGTGTCCCGGTCCGAGGAAACCGTCGAGTCGCAGGTCGGGTGATTCGAGGATGGCCTTGATCGGCGGCACGATCGTCACGTGGTTGGAGAACACGTGGAAGTTGGTCACGCCGCTTTCTCGAGCACGTAACAATGTGACAGCGGTTGAGGGGGCGGTCGTTTCGAAGCCGACGGCGAAGAACACGACCGCCCGTTCGGGGTTCTCGACAGCGATTTGAAGGGCGTCGAGTGGCGAGTACACGAAACGCACGTCTCCGCCGCGAGCCTTGGCCCCCAACAGGTTGCCGTTGCTCCCCGGCACGCGCATCATGTCGCCGAAGGAGGTGAAGATCACGCCTGGTGTCTCGGCGATCGCAATGGCATCATCGACGCGCCCCATCGGGATCACGCACACCGGGCACCCGGGCCCGTGCACCAACTCGACCTCCTCTGGCAACACGTGCTCGATGCCATGGCGATAGATCGTGTGGGTGTGGCCACCGCACACTTCCATGAACTTGAAATGGTCGCCGCCGGCGAGTTCGGCGATCCGCGCGAGCAGGCGGCGCGCCGCCACCGGGTCGCGGTACTCGTCGACGTACCTCATCGCGTCATCCCGTTGGACGCGGCCCAGACACCGTTGACGGCGAGGTCATCAAGGCGTCGACCTCGTCGGTGAAGATCCCGCCCATCATCTGCAGTGATGCGAGGGCGAGGGTCGCTTCCTCCTCGTCGATCTTCGACATCGCGAACCCGACGTGGATGAGCACCCAATCGCCCGGCACAAGGTGCTCGTCCTCGAGCAAGCAGATGTTGATCATGCGGCCGACTCCGTTCACGTCGACTCGGGCAAGGTGCTCGTGGTGCGTATGCATCTCCACAACCTGACCCGGGATTCCGAGGCACATGTCAACTCTCCTTCTCGGCGACGATCTCCACACACACCGTAACCTCGGGTTGGACCTTCAGGATCAGTAGGGCGGATCACGGCGCGGTGACGGTGAACGCGGCGATGGCCGCCTGGCCGACGCTGATGCCGCCATCGTTGGGCGGGATCGCGGCGTGCACGAGCACATTCAAGCCGTGACCGCGCAGGCCGGTTTCGACCACGTCGGTGAGGCGCGCGTTCTGAAATACGCCTCCGGTGAGAGCGACCGTATCGATGCCCTGCTCCGAGGCAATCCTGTGCGCCATGTCCGCCGTGGCGCGTCCGAAGGCCTCGTGGAAGCCGGCCGCGATCAGCATCGGGTCGACTCCTGCGTCGATGTCGGTGAGCAGGGCCTCGATCAACGGCGCCGGGTCGAGCACGAGTGCGTCGCCGTCGCCGCCGATCGTTACGCAGCCGTCGTAGCGAGGTGCTTCGCTGCGGGCGACTCCGTGGGCCATCGCTTCCAACTCGATCGCCGCCTGGGCCTCGTAGCTGACCCGTTGCCGCCCGCCCAGCAGCGCCGCGACCGCGTCGAACAGGCGGCCGGCGCTTGTTGTCACCGGCGACGACGGATGCTCGGCGAGATCCAGCACCGCGCCCACCGTTGCGTCGTCGACGCCGTGTAGGCGCGCTCGTCGTGCGGCTCCATCGCGATCGGTCGCCATAGCTGCCCACACCGCACCCATCCGCCACGGCTCGCGGATGGCCGTTACGCCGCTGGGCATCCGCACAGGTCGGAGGTGGGCGACCCGACGCGACGACACGAAGTCGGCGACCAGCATCTCTCCACCCCAAAGCGAACCGTCGGGGCCGTAGCCGAGGCCGTCGTAGGTGATGCCGAGCACCGACCCGGTGCGACCGTGCTCCACCATGCACGCCGCGACGTGAGCGTGATGATGCTGCACGGCGACGGTCGGCAGGTCCAGTTGCGTGGCCCATTTGCTCGACAGGTACTCCGGATGCATGTCGTGGGCGACCACTGCCGGCGCGACGCCGTACAGCCGGGGGAGGTGATCTACCGCCTGCAGGAACGAGCGGTAGGTGGCAAGGTGCTCGAGGTCGCCGATGTGGTGGCTGGGCACCACCCAATCGTGCTTGGCGACGCTGACGGTGCTTTTCAGCTCTGCCCCGACCGCGAGAACATGCTGCTTGGCCCGGAACGGCAGGCTGAACGACTCGGGCGCGTAGCCCCGCGAGCGGCGTAGCACCTGCAGG
Organism: Ilumatobacteraceae bacterium; assembly: GCA_031404635.1. Taxonomy (GTDB): domain Bacteria; phylum Actinomycetota; class Acidimicrobiia; order Acidimicrobiales; family Ilumatobacteraceae; genus JAENVT01. The sequence continues at coordinate 16,906 of JANNHY010000077.1, read as the reverse complement.
CGTGTGGGTGTGGCGCGCACGACGGAGTCGTCGCAGCGGATGTGGATCGGTCGGTCGTGCTGCAGCAGGCCGTCGACCAGCGGGCCGAGCCGTGCCGCGGCGTCGTCGTCGTGGTGGGAGATGGGCTCGTCGCTGAGGTTGCCGCTGGTCATCACGAGCGCCCGCGCCGCTCGGGCCAGCAGCATGTGGTGAAGCGGGCTGTAAGGCAGCATCAGTCCGAGTTCGGGAAGGCCCGGGGCGACACCGGCGGCAACGTCGCCGCTGGGGCGGCGTGGTGCGAGCACGATCGGGCGGCGGATCGACGACAGCGCGGCCGCGGCGACGTCGTCGAGTTCGCACAGCTCACGTGCGGCAGCCGCCGATGCGACCATCACCGCGAACGGCTTGTCGTCGCGCGCCTTGCGCCGCCTGAGTTCGGCGACGGCCGACTCGTTCGTGGCATCGGCCACGAGGTGATAGCCGCCGATCCCTTTCATCGCCACGATCCGTCCGGACGTGATCGCGGCAAGCGCTGCATCGAGCGCTGGTGCACCGACGATGGTGCCCGAAAGGTTGCCCGTCAACGTGCCACCCGGCATCTCTCTCCACGCCAGCCGAGGGCCGCACGCCGGGCAGGCGTTCGGTTGCGCATGGAACCGCCGATCCGCAGGATCGTCGTACTCGGCCTGACACAGCGCGCACATCGCAAAGCCGCACATTGTCGTCGCCGGCCGGTCGTAGGGTACGCCGAGCACGATTGTGTAACGAGGCCCACAGTTGGTGCAGTTCGTGAACGCGTAGCGGTACCGCCTGTCGTCGGGGTCGTCGACCTCGGTGAGGCAGTCGGCGCAGGTGGTCGTGTCGATGCTGACGGGCACGTCGGCCGAACCGGCGTCATGGCTCACGACGATGCGGAACCCCGTGACCGAACCCGACGGATGCAACCGCTCGGCAGCGACACCGACAACCCGCGCCAGCGGGGGCGCATCCTCGACCAGCAGGCGCGTCAGTTCGGCGACGCGATCAGCGGGCCCTTCGACCTCGATGAGTACCCCGGCGCTGTCGTTCAGCACATATCCGGCGAGGCCGAGCGCCACGGCGTGGCGGTAGACGAACGGCCGGAAGCCGACGCCTTGCACCGTACCGGTGACCCGCAGCCGCTCCCTGGTGGTCGCCCCGGCAGACATGGTTTGGCAGACAGGGTCTCAGCAGATGCGCGGGAGCGGGTCGCCGACGAGCATGTCGACGATCCGGGTCCCACCGAAGCTCGTGAGCAGCACGACGATGGCCTCCGGCTCGGCCATGATCTCGCCGATCCGCGTCGCATTCTCGCCGAGCGGGTTCGATCGCATCGCCGCGAGGGCGGCATCCGCTTGGTCGGCCGCGACCACGGCGACCACCTTGCCCTCGTTGGCGACGTAGAGCGGATCGATGCCGAGCAGATCGCACGCACCGACCACGGCGGGGGCGATCGGCAGCAGCGTCTCGTCGAGCACTACGGCGAGGTTGGTGTCGCGGGCGAGTTCGTTGCACACCGTCGCCACCCCGCCGCGAGTGGGGTCACGCATCCAACGCGTCGATGGCGCCGCTTCGAGCAGCACCTCGATCAGTTCGCCAAGTGAGGCCGTGTCGGAGCGGATGTCGGCGTCGAGCATCAGGTCGCCGCGGGCGAGCATCACAGCCATGCCGTGGTCGGCCATGTTTCCCGATAGCAGCACCACGTCACCAGGGCGGACGTGCTCGGGTCCGAGGTGCCGCTCGGACGAAACGATGCCGACGCCTGCGGTGGTGATGTACAAGCCGTCGGCCGCCCCCTTGCCCACGACCTTCGTGTCGCCGGTGACGAGGCTGACGCCGGCATCCGCTGCGGCCTCGGCCATGTGGCCGGCGATCTGTCGAAGCTCGGCGATCGGGAAGCCTTCCTCGATCACGAACGCCGCCGAGAGCCACATCGGCTCGGCGCCGGAGACGGCGAGGTCGTTGACCGTGCCGTGTACCGCCAGGTGACCGATCGAGCCGCCCGGGAAATGACGCGGCTGCACCACGAACGAATCCGTCGTGAACGCCAGCCGCTGCCCGGTTGCGAGCGTGAGGGTGGCGGCGTCGGCCAGTGGGGCGCGGTCGCCGCCGGCGAACGCTTCGACGAACACCGCGTCGACCAGCGCCGCCGACGCCTTGCCGCCGGCCCCGTGGGCCAGCGTGACCACCTCGTCGACCAGACGCGGCCGGCGTCGCCGGAAGGCCTCGATCCGATCGAGGACCGCCGCTTCCCGTTCGCCCACTGTCGTCATCGCCGATTCTCCGTGTTCGACATAAGTGATTGCACCTCTCGCCACAGCGCGAATCCGAGCGCGGCTTGTGTCTCTTGGATGCGATGGACGCTGTCGGCGTTGACCACCAAGCAGTGCTGCACGTGCGGAGACTGCGCCATCTCACCGCCCGAGTACCCGGCGATGCCGATGGTCAGCAGTCCGCGATTGGCGGCTTCGGTGAACGCGTGCAAGAGGTTGCGAGAGTTGCCGCTCGTCGACAGGCCGATCGCGATGTCGTGCTCGCCGGCGTGGGCGATCAACTGCCGAGAGAACACGAGGTCGAACCCGACGTCGTTGCCGAGGGCCGTCAGCACCGCAGAGTCGTCGACGAGGTTGCGTGCCGGCAGCGGCCGCCCCCATGGTGGTTGGATGAACAGCGCGACGAGCGCAGCCGCGTCGGTGGAACTGCCACCGTTGCCGAACACGAACAGCCGGCCACCTCGAACAAACTGGTCGCTCATCGCGGTCGCGGCCTGCTCGATCGCAACGGCCGATTGCTGGAGCGTGAACCGCCGGAGTTCGGCACTGGTCGTCGCCTTGGCTCGCGCCGACCGACTCAAGTCGAGCAACAGCGCGCCTGCGTCGCGCTCGTCCGCCTCGATGAACGGATACAGGAAGTCGGTGCCTTCGCTCATGGAACCTCGGCGATTGCGGCACCGGCGTGGATCAGTAGAAGATCGCCCGGCACGACATTGTCCACCATTGTCGTGTCGATCGTCTCGACGCCCCTTGCCGTGCGCACGTGGGCACGGGCGGCGCCAGCCGTCGCAATCACCTCGCCGAGGCGGCCTTCGTCCGAGCAGGTGATGCAGACGTCGCCGTCTGCGCACTCCACCTCGTCGCCAACTCTCAATAGGCCTGGGTGTTCGAAGCAGACGTGGGTCAACTCCCACAGCACGTGGTAGAGCAGAACCAGCCGCCCATCGTGGGCGGCGGGGCCTGCTGCTCCATTGGCCACTTCCTGGGAGTCGTCGACCCACACGATGTGATCGGCGACCCGCTCGGTCGGCCGCTCACCAACGCCCAACCAGATTGTCATCGCCCCCCAGGCCTCGGCGCGACGCATCACTGCCAAGGTCGCGGCCGTTTCACGTCGGCTCACGGCGAGCACGACGTCGCCCGAGCGCACGAGCGACCGAAGTGGCACAACCGGATCGGCGGCGTCGATGCTGACTGCGGGTAGCGCCCGTTTGCCGACCAGCACGGGGTGAACGAACTCGACCGCGACGTGGCGGGCGTGCTCGGGAAATTCCGGGGCGATGCACCACAGGGTGGCGCCGCCTGCGAATCGCCGGGCCAGCCAGAACGCTGCGACCGCGACAGACTCACCGATGTCGGCATCGCTGCCGCCTCGTAGATTCTCTGCGATCGACGCCACTGGTCGCCCCACCTCCGGTAGGCCGCGCCGGGCGACCGTCGCTGGCGACAGTACGCCTTTCCATTCGCGCCAGCAAGGCCCCCGTTTCGACGGCTGAGTGACGCGACGGAGTGCCAGTTTCTGTGGGGTAGCGTGCGCCCACCATGAGCAATTCCAACGAGAGCCTGCCCGCTGCGGTGATCGAATTGGCCAGTGGGGGTGTGGTCATCGGCGCAAACGCCGCTGCCGCGGCCATCCTCGGCGTGGCGCCCGGCGATCTGATCGGCCGCACGATCGGCCTCGTCGACAGCGTGAATGGGCAGGGCCCGCCCGATGTCGGCGGCCGGACCGTGCTCGACATTTTCGCCGATCTGTCGAGCCTCGCTCTGTTCAGCCAGGACGCCAACGGCCGCATCGCCAGCTGGAACCGAGGCGCCGAAAGGATCTTCGGCTACTCCGAAGACGAGATCGTCGGCGATGCCCTGACGGCGTTCGCGCCGCTGCACCTGCGTTCCGACTTGCAGTCGGTCGCCGAGCGAGTCACCGCTGGTGAACGCGTTGATCGTGTGTTCACCGAGATCCGCCGAAAAGACGGCATGCCAGTCCCGATCGCACTGTCGGTCTCGCCCGTCATCGACACCTCCGGGGCGTTCGCCGGTGCGGTGGGCGTGGCCCAAGAGCTCACCGAGACCCGTCTGGCACAGGCTGCCCTGGCGGAGGTCGAGCAACGTTTCCGCGAGTGGGAGGCGCTCGCCCATGTCGGCCGCTGGTTGTGGGACGTCGGCACCGACGCGGTGCAATGGAGCGACGAACTGCATCGCATGCACGGGGTCGACCCGCTCGCCTTCGAAGGCACACTCGTCGCCCATCTCAGCGTGGTGCACCCTGACGACCGCGAGCGCGTCCGCGCCCTGATGGAGGATGCTGTGGCAACCAGTCAGCCGTTCGAGGATGAGTACCGCATTGCCGACGAAGGAGCGACGCGTTGGTTCGCAATGCGCGCCGAGCCGGCTGTCGGCTCGTCTGGCGATGTCGTGGGTCTGCGCGGCGTTAGCCAAGACATCACGGTCAGCGCCGTCCGACGATGAGCCTCACTCGCTCGAGGAGGTCAGTGGACGCGCCGGGCCCATCCGTCGGCTCGCGCCCGCTTTCCACGATCGTCGCCAGCCCGCGCAGCGAATGTGCGGCGTGAGTTCGCAGCGCTCCTCCTTGGCACGTTGCCTAGGCTTCGGCGGTGCACGAACTGTCGATCTGCAGCGCGATCGCCAAGATCGCCCATCGGGCTGCGGCCGGCCGCCCAGTCGAACGCGTCCGGGTCGATGTCGGCCACCTGCGTCAGGTGGTGCCCGACACGCTGCGTTACAGCTGGGAGATGGTGGTGTTCGGCACACCGCTCGACGGAGTACCGCTCGAGGTGCGTGAGATCCGGGCGGTCATCGAATGCCGCCAGTGCGGGGCGCACACGACGCTCGACGATCCGATCTTCCGGTGCGGCGCGTGCGACTCCCCTGAGACGAACGTGGTCAGCGGCAACGAGCTGCTCGTCACGTCGCTCGACCTCACCCACTAACCTTGGGTTCGGCCGCCGAGGGCGTGATCGTCAGCGCAGCGAGAAGATCGCCTTGCGGAGTTCGGTGATTGTGGTGTCGAGAAGGTCGATCGTGGTTTCGATACGGGCTTGCGCCTGGCCGTCGACGAGCTGACAGGTGGCCTGCAGCTGCAGGCCTGCCCCGAACAGCCGATGGATGACCGTGTCGTACAGGTCTCTGGCAATGCGTTCCCGGTCATCAGCCACGGCGGTTGCACACGCTTCTTGGCGGAGCGCTTGCTGGCTGCCGATCGCCGTGGCATCTGGCCGGGTTGGCAGAGTACTCGACAGGGCTGCGACAAGGCTGCCGTAGGCTGCCGCGGCGTCATCATCCAAGGAGCTGTCGTGCCTCGAGCGTGGCGGGCTTGCACGCAGCTCGTGGTTGCGCACGATAAAGGCTCCTCTGTGAGGCGAGGGCGCAACCAAGGTCCGGAGCAGCGCGACTGAACGCAGACTTTTGCGTTGCCGCGATCATACCGTTCGTCACCGACACCCGCAACGGACCCGTCCCAAGGGTCGGTGTTGCGCATTGGGGGACGGCGAGGTACGTTTCCCCGTCCGTTCGCGAAATTCCCTGCTACTGCCCGATGATGCGCACGACTGCATCGTGAATCGTTCTGATCGGAGACCATGCGCTTGCATTGTGGCATTCGTACCGTCGGATGCTTCGCCACGTGACCGCGAACGTCGTCATGGGGTTTTACTACTTCCCGCGCGGCGGCAGCGCGCAAGTTGCCCGCTACCTCTGTCGGGCTCTCAGCGGCAGCCGATGGGCACCGACACTGTTCACGGGCTCGATCGGGACACCCTCCGACAGCTCCAACGCCCAACGGTTCTTCGGCGGCATCAGCTGCGAATCGCTGGACTTCTCGCCGGCGCAGTCGGACTGGAGTCGCGGCGCCGACCCGATGGCCTCGCCGGTTCCGATGCCCGCGTCGTACGAGGACAAAATCGGTGTGCCAGATCGGATCTTTTTTTCTCTGGACGATGCGGCGTTCGATCGTCAGGTTGCAAGCTGGACTCGTTTCTTTGCCAGGTACGGCGCCATCTGCCCGAGTGTGGTACATCTGCATCACTTGACGCCGATGCACGAGGCAGTTCGTGCACTGTGGCCCGGCGTTCCAGTAGTCACCCATCTGCACGGAACCGAATTGAAGATGCTGGCGTCGGTCCGCGACGAACCCACGTCGGATGGTGTCGGGAGCTGGCAGAGCAAATGGGTCGAACGCATGCGGCGGTGGGCCCATGACTCCGACCGATTGGTCGTGATCGCCGCTCACGACGAGCAGCTGGTTAAGCGATTGCTGCCGGTCGACCCGGCACGCATCACCACGATCGCCAACGGCGTCGACACCGAGATCTTCTCACCACGCTCCCGTACCCCCGCCGAACGGCTCGCCCGGTGGAAGCGGTGGCTCGTCGACGATCCCCGAGGTTGGCGCCCGGACAGTGCGGTGGGATCGATTCGGTATCACATCGACGACCTGTCAGCGTTTACCGATGACAACGGGCAACCGGTGCCTGTGGTGGTGTTCGCCGGTCGATTCGTGCAGTTCAAACGGTTGCAGCTACTGATCGAGGCCCACCATGTGATGCGGTCGACAACGGCGCGCCGCTCGGTGCTGGTCGTGGTCGGTGGCTTCCCTGGGGAGTGGGAGGGCGAGCATCCGTACGACACCGTGCGACGCCTCGGCGCCGGCGACGTCTTCTTCGCCGGTTGGCGTGACCATGAAGACCTCGCCGACATCCTCAACTGCAGTGATGTCTTTGCTGCGCCTTCGGTCGACGAACCGTTCGGGCTTGTCTACCTCGAGGCAATGGCGGCCGGGCTCCCGCCGATCGCCACAAACACCGGAGGACCGCTGTCGTTCATCAACGTCGATCCCGAAAGCCCGACCGGGTGGCTGGTGCCGCCGGATGACGTGGCGGCAACAACCCAGGCCCTGGTCGAAGCTGTTGCGCACCGCACGCTGCGCATCGATCGCGGCAGACGAGCCGCACAGTTCGTTCGCGAGCACTACTCGTGGTCTGCGCCGGCGAAGGCGTTCGCCAAGCTTTACGGCGAGGTAATCGACGAACACAGCCGGTCGAGGCGGTCTCGGCCGGAGCGACCGATCAGCGGCGTTGCATAGGACAGGATCGTGCCCCTCCCGTCGTCGGGCAAGAGGTGCACGATCAGATGGTCGCCGCGGATCTCGGACCACAATGGATTGTGTGTGGCAACCCGCCCCGATGCCGAGGAATAGATCGGGAAAGGCACCTCGCGCTCCATGACCAGATCGTCGACATCGAGCAGTCCGAGCGCACCGAGCCAGCCGGGGCCCGACGACAGACCAACCTCGGCGACGCCGCCGCACAGGAGGTGACCGCTGTCGAGCCACTGGCAGTCTTGATGATCGACGAAGAACGCCGGGTTGACCCGGGCCGCGTGGAGGTGTCCGTCCACCGACCAGCGGTAGAAACGACGCGAACCCCACGACCAGCCGACGAGGTCGCCCTCGAAGCCGCATCGTGCCAAGGCGCCGACATGGTCGTCGACGTCGAAGGCGGGCTCGGGTGTTCCGCCGGGCTCCAGGCGATAGACAGTGGTCGTCGAGTCCGGTCGATACTCGGCGCACGGGATCCACAAGGCCACCCCGTCGAAGTCCATGCCGCCGGGGTGATAGCGCCGGCGTTCACCGATCGCAACGCGTTCGACCAAATCCCCCTGATCGTCGAAGGCCATGATGAGACCGCGTCGCTTATCGACGTCGACGGTGGAAATCCACCACGTCGAGCCGATCCTGGCCATGCCCTGAGGATGATGTGCATCGAACTTCAGCGGTAGTTCATCGACGAGCCGCCAGATGGTTGCGCGGGTGAGCGACGAAAGCGTCTCGGCGACCGCTGCATCAGCGCGGGTCTCGTTGAACAACATGCTGCATCAAGTATCGCGGACGCGTACGAACGCAGGGTTGATACTCGACGACGTTCCGCGCGCCACAGTGTGAACATCGCGTTTCCGCATCGTGCCAGCGACCAACCCACGACGGGATCAGAGTCCGAGATCATCGGGCCGCCGAGCGCGACCGCCGAAACGCAGAGGTGTCAGCCGGCCGCGGTGTGGGACCGCAACAGATCGCTGAGGCGTCCTGGTCCGGTCGGTCCGGGCGGGGTCGATTCGAGGAAGTCAGTCAGCACCGACAGGAACTGTTGAGGCGTCTCGACGTGCGGAAAGTGACCAACCCCCTCCAGGATCACGAGACGGCTGCCCGGGATCGCCTTGTGAGCGGCGTGAGCGTGATCAACGGGGATGATGTCGTCGCGATCGCCCCACACGATCAGCGTCGGCAGGTGCCCGGCGAGGTACAGCCGATCGAGCGCGCTGACGGTTTGCCCGCCGGGTTCGATGACACCCCGGATCGAGCGCACGAACGCCTTGCGGTTCTCGGCGCCGGCGAGCGATGCGTAGGCGCGCCACATCTCAGCGAGACGGGGTGCATGCAGGCCGCGGCGGGCAAGGAACCGACCGACTTCGTCACCGCGGTCGGCGACCACGCGGGGAAAGATCAGCGGCATGAACTGCTCAGCGCCGGGCAGCGTGAGCAGGCGTAGCAGCCAGCTCACCTCGCGACCAAGCCCGCCGCTGCCGACGAGCACCAAGCGGTCGCATAGTTCGGGGTGCTGGTAGGCCAACTGCATCGCCACCCCACCACCGAATGAATGGCCGACGATCGTCGCCCTGGGCACGTCGAGCGCGGCCAGGAAATCACGCAATCCGCTTGCGAAGGCGCCTAGGGAGTAGTCGCCCATCGGCTTGGCCGACTCGCCGTGGCCCAACAGATCCGGTGCAATCACGTCATGCGTGCGGGCAAGATCAGGCAGCACCGCGCGCCAGGTGCGCGAGCTGCCGGCCAGGCCGTGGAGGAGCAGTACGGCTTCTCCCTCGCCACCACGCCGGTAACCCACGTCGTGGCCGTGGATGACGACGTGCGACAAGGAGAACGACTTCACGGATCAACTATCTCCTGTTGTGCTCGTCGTGACCAGGGGACAAGGTCACGGATCCTATGGCGTCACCAACATCGTCAACGATCTCAGCGGGTGATGGTTGCCTCGATGTGGCGAGCCGACATGTAAGATCAGTCAATGGCAATCCCCGCCAAGCTCACACCTCTACAAGAAATTGAGGCCCGCCGCACGGCGAAGTTGTCCGACAAGCCGAAGCGGGTGATCTCCGAAGAGGAGAAGGCAACTCGCCGGGAGCGGGTCGGCAAGGCCAAGGATGCGCTGGCCCGGTCGGTCGGCGCCAAGGGCGAGCAGGTGGCCCCAGCACGCGCTGCGCTGAAGACGTACCTCCAGCGCCTGAACGAGGCGAAGCAGCCCGACGACGCCCAGTTCGAGGCGCTGATCGAGGCACCGTTCAAGGCCCCGCCCAAGAAGAAGACCAACGAACGTCGCTTCTGACGCCCCGCCGCGTCCTCGCCGTTTGACCGCGGTGATTCGAGGGTACTGCACAGCCATACGCAGTATGAGGAGAGCGCGATGAGCAGCGACGTGATGACAAATGCCGAACACAGGGTCCGTGCGGGACAGTCGCTGCGCGTGGTGATCTGGCTCGCGGTGATCGCTGCCGTGGTGGTGTTCGCTCTGGTGAATACCGACGAGGTCAACGTCGACTGGGTCGTCGACAATGCCTTCGTCCCCCTGTGGGCGGTGATCGGTGCGAGCGCCGTTGCCGGCGCGATCATCGGTTACCTGGCCCGCCCCCGCCGAGGCTGATCGTCAGGAAAAGCAACGGCGGTCTCGGGGTTCAGTCCGAGACCGCCGCCTATGGTCAGCCGATGGTGACTGCGCCGCGGAACTTGCGCAACGCCGCTTCGCCGAGATTCCGGACGCCGTCCAGAGAGTTCGTCATCGATGCGGCGACTGCGTTCATGGGCGGGGTGTCCGGCGAACGCGGATGTGGCTTCTTCGGCGCGGTCAGCTTGGCCTTCGCCAACGCCTCGCCGAGATCGGCGAGTTCGGTTCGGCTGAAAGCCTTGCGAACCTTGGGGAACAGCTCGTCGTGTTCCTCCTCGACGTGGTGGCGAACCATCTCCATCAACACGGTGAACTTGGCGTCGAACCGCTCGTGATCGGGACTCATCCCGTCGAGTTCGGCGAGCGTCCATTTCACGACGTGGTGCTCTTCGAGGGCTTCCAGAACCTGCGCTTCCTCGTCGGCCAACCGGTCGCGGACCGCCGGGTAGAGCAGTTCCTCCTCGATCGCGGCGTGGACGGAGAGCGCCTCGATGACGTCGGCAACGAGTGCACCTTTCGTTTTCAGAGCACGAGGTCCGAGGGCCTCGAACTTGGCGAACTTCGCCTCGACTGCTTCGTGGTCGGCTTTCAGTAGGGACAATGCATCCATGTGATTTCACGTTTCCTTTCTGGTTTGATGTTCATGGTCTTTGGTTAGCGGCGCCATACGCCGTGGGACAGGCGTCGGGTGGGTCGCCTAGGTGCGCCGGCCGCGGAACAGGCTGTAGCCCCCGGGACCGACCAAACACCCCCCGATGATCAGTGCGACACCAAGCAGGACCTGGCCTTGTATCAACTGGACGATGCCGACGATCACGAGGATTACGGCAATCACCCACAAAACGGTGCTGTTCATGTTCTTTGGACCCTTCTCAGGCGTAGTGGGACTGCGCAAGCGCCCCACATTCGCTTGAGAACTGGCCGGGATTCGGCTGACAAGATGCGAAGGGTGGAGCGCCCTGCCGAAGTACCCCGAGCGGTGGCGCATCAAACAGGAACGTGGAACGACCCCGGCCTTTGCGTCTGGCCAACAGGGTCTGAAGGTCGTAGGGACATTGTGCTCTGGTGATCGATCTCCGCATCGATGAGTCTGTGACCATGGGACCTGAGATCGGGGTGGAGTTGTGGTTCGACGTGCGCAGCCACGGCCGCCGCCTCGTGCCAGAGCTGTGCGGTTCGATCGGTGGGTGCGACGGCCACCCATCGCCGCCAAGCGGCTCGGGCTGCGGCAGATGATCTTGAGCGTCGGACTGGTTGCCGTGACCGCGGTCGGGGTACTGACGCTGTGAGATGTACAGGTCGACAACACGAGGAGATGTACTGATGGAGACGATCGATCCGATCATGACGTTGGGTGCGTTGGTGAACGAGCACCCCGAAATGGCCCGCGAGTTCGAGCGACGTGGGCTCGACTACTGCTGCGGCGGAGGCCAAACGCTGGCCGATGCCTGCGCGGGCAAAGGTCTCGATCCGGCCGTCATCGCGTTGGAGCTTGCTGTTGCCGCGGCCGAGGGGCATGCCAGCGAATGGTCGACGATGGGTGCAGCCGAGTTGGTCGACCATCTGGAGGTCACGCATCACCGCTATCTGTGGGACGAGATGCCGCGCTTGTCGGCGCTCGTTGCCAAGGTCGTGTCGGTGCATGGTGAGCGTCATCCCGAGCTCCATGCTGCCGCTGCGTGTTACGCCGCTCTGCGCGCCGACCTGGAGCCCCACCTGTTGAAAGAGGAGCGTGTGCTGTTCCCGATGATCCGCGAACTCGCTGTTGCGGACGCGATGCCGTCGTTCCACTGTGGCGCGCTGCAGAACCCGATCTCGATGATGTTGCGCGAGCACGACGCGGTCGGTGGGCTGCTCGTCCAACTTCGCCGGCTGACCAGCGACTATCAGTCGCCCGCGGACGGCTGCGCCTCGTACGTTGCATGCTTTGCTGCGTTTGCGGACCTCGAGGCTGACACACATCTCCACATCCACAAGGAGAACAACCTGCTGTTCCCGCTCGTGGTGCGCATCGAAAGCGAACTATCCGCATCGCCGAGCTGAGCACGGCCGGTGAAGGCTGAGTCGTTGACGATTCAGCGCTGTTCGCCGCAGGGTTAGGACTGCACGACACAACATCGCGCCCGATTCCGGAACGGCCTGGCCACGTTGCGATGCCGCATGATGCCTACGAGTTGACGATCACAGTTCGACGCCCACCCTGATCTCCAATGTCTGATCGATAGGCAGTTGGAACAGATCCACCGTGCCGGTGGCATTGCGCGACATGAACGAGTAGAGATGTTCCCGCCACATGGCCATGCCCGGACGCGACGTCACGGATATTGTCTCGCCGCCCAGGACGTAGCTCAGTGTCGAAAGGTCGGTTCCGAGTTCCATCACGACGCGGTCCTGCAAGGCCTTGGGAACATCCGGATGCTCGATGAAACCGAAGTGCAGGACGACTTGATGGAAGCTGGCGCCGAGATCGGTGACGACTGCACGCCGCAGCGCGGGGACCCGCGGCCGCGGTTCGATGACCACGCAGACGACGAGCACCTGCTGGTGCAGCGAGTCGTGATGGCGCAGGCTGGCAATGAGCGCAGGTGGTGTGACTCCGATCGCGCTGTACAGATACGCACTCGCTCCATCGGCGCGAACCACTGAGCTCGCCGACAGGGCCTCGATGAACTGAGCCAGCGGAGGCATGTGCCTGCCCAGCCGTTCTCGGACGATGCGCCGCCCAGTTCGCCACGTCGTCATGATCGTGAAGATCACCGCGCCCACAATCAGCGGGAACCAGCCGCCATCAGGGATCTTGAAGAGCGTTGCGCCGAGGAACGCACCGTCCACGACAAGAAACAATGTGCACAAGGCGATGACGGTCGGCCTTCGCCAGCCGAAGTGTCGACGGGCGACGACGCTGAACAACACCGTTGTCATGACCATCGTGGTCGACACTGCGAGCCCATAGGCCGCCGCCAGGTTCTCGGAGCGGCGAAACCCGACCACCAGCCCGATGCACGAGAACATCAACAACCAGTTGATCGCAGGAACATAGATCTGACCGATCTGGGACTCCGACGTGTGCCGTACCTGCACCCGCGGGCAGTAGCCGAGCTGGATGGCCTGATGGGTGAGCGAAAACGCTCCGGAGATGAGCGCTTGCGAGGCGATGACCGTGGCGACGGTGGCGAGTAGGACCAGCGGGTACAGCAGCGCGTGAGGGGCCATCCGGTAGAAGGGATTGTCGATCGCGCTTGGGTCGCGGATCAGCAGGGCGCCTTGCCCGAAGTAGACAAGGATGAGACTCGGTAGCACCAGACCGTACCAACCGAGCAGGATTGGCCGCCGCCCGAAATGGCCCATGTCGGCGTACAACGCCTCGCCGCCGACCACCACGAGGATGACGGCACCGAGCACGAGGAAGCCGTTGACGCCGTTGTCGATGAAGAACCGAACCGCATGGCCGGGCCAAACAGCGCGCAGCACTCGCGGCTCGCGCCCAAGTTGGGTCGCCCCGAGCACTGCGATGGTGACGAACCAAATGATCATCATCGGTCCGAACACGCGGCCGATGACTGCCGTGCCTTTGCGCTGCACCATGAACAGGGCAACCAGGATGATGCACGCAATCGGCACGACGAAGTGCTCGAGGCTGGGCGTCGCCACGGCAGTTCCTTCGACCGCCGCCAGCACCGAGATCGCCGGGGTAACCATGCCGTCGCCGTACAGCAGCGCGGCGCCGAGAATGCCGACGAGCACGAGTACCCAACGACGACCCTTGGTGGCGTCACCTTTGCCGGAGACCAGCGCCGCGAGCGCGAGGATGCCGCCCTCACCGTCGTTGTCGGCTCGCATCACGGTCGTGAGATATTTGATCGTGACGACGAGGATGAGCGACCAGAACATGAGCGACAGCAGGCCGACGACGTTCGACTCGTCGAGGCCGACGCGGTGGCGGGCCGTAAAGGCCTCGCGCATCGCGAAGAGGGGGTTGGTGCCGATGTCGCCGTAGACGACGCCGAGCGCGCCGATAGCCAGAACGCGTGTACCTGCGCCGCGTTGCGCCATCGGTCGTGTGACCGTGCCGCTCGCAACGTCTGGCGCCACTTATTGAACAGCCGTCAGTCGTGTATTTGCTGGGCGAGGTAGTTGGGTTCACCGACCTGGCGGACGAGTTCGAGTTGCGCTTCGAGCCAGTCTGCGTGCTCTTCCTCGCCGACGAGAATGGTCTCGAGAAGCTCACGACTGCCGTTGTCGCCCAAATCCACGCAGAGCGCAATGCCACCATTGAGCCGGAGGATCGCCTCGTGCTCGAGTGCGAGAGCGAGCTGGAGTTTCTCGACAGGTGTGTCTCCGACTCGGATCGCCCCGACCCGTTGCAGATTCGGCAAGCCATCGAGGTACAGGACCCGCTCGATGAGCTTGTCGGCATCGTGCATCTCATCGATCGATTCCTCTCGGAACCGCTTGGCGAGTGGCTTGTAGCCCCAATTCTGGAACATCTTGGCGTCGACAAAATACTGGTTGATCGCAGTGAGCTCACCCGTGAGCACGTCGTTCAGCAACTCGATGACGGCGTCGTGACCCTTCATAGGACTCCTTCCGCGCCGTCGCGACTGATTACGCGGCGGGCTCCGATCGAGTCTTGCCGACAGGTGCGGATTCGGCAAGCGTGCTCACCTAAGCGGTGACCCAGATGAGCAGTTCGGCCGGCATGGATCCTGCTTTGAGCGACAGCGTGCCAGCGTCGGTGAGCCGGGCGGCGTCGCCTTCGTGCAGCGTGCCACTGCCCTCGAGTTCGACAGTGCCGCGGGCGACGAACACATGAGCATGCGGGCCGTCTGGAACATTGACGACCTCATCGGCTGCGAGGCGTGCGCCCCAGAGCACGGCGTCGCGTTGGTTGAGGGCGATCGCGTTGGTGTGGCCTTGTCCAGAAGCGATGGGGCGCAGGCCTCCGGCCTCGAGTTCGCCGTTGATGTCACGCTGTTCGTAGCTCGGCGCGAGGCCGTTCGTGTCGGGCGGCACCCACATTTGGATGAAATGCACGGCCTCGGTTGCCGACGGGTTCCGCTCGGAGTGTTCGATGCCCGTGCCGGCACTCATCTTTTGGGCGAGGCCCGGGTACAACTCGCCATGATTGCCTTCTGAATCTCGGTGGACGAGCCGGCCCGACAGCACCCATGTGACGATCTCCATGTCGCGGTGGGCGTGGGTGTCGAAACCGCTGCCGGCTGCAACGCGATCGTCGTTGGATACGACAAGCAGTCCGTGGTGAGTGTTGGAGGCGTCGTAATGGTTGCCGAAGCTGAAGCAGTGGCGGCTGTCGAGCCAGCCGATGCGCGTGTGCGGGCGCGTTGCGGCGCGACGGATGTCGACGGTTGTGGTACTCATTCAACGTCCTTTCCAGCAAGTTGATCTAGAGGCGGCGGTTGAAGGCTCAACCGCCTCGACCACACGGTTGTTTCTACTCTAAGGGTCGGGTCCGGGCCATGCCCGACCTGGCGGTGTGAGTCAGAATGGGACCGTGCCGGAGCAACTCGGTGTGCGGGTAATGGGTGACTTCCGGCTCGACGGTGTCGACTTGGCACGCGTGCGCAGTCGCAAGGCCCGGACGCTGCTGAAGGTGCTCGCCGTCGCCGGTGGGGCAACGGTCAGCAGTGACTCGCTGGTGGAGACACTGTGGAGCGACGAACTGCCCGACGACCCGGCTCGCGATCTCGCGGTATTGGTCAGCCGAGCGCGCGCCGCGGTCGGTGCTGACAGAGTCGTGCGGCGCGATGTCGGCTATGCCCTGGTCGCTGACTGGTATGACCGCGACGAACTCGCTGCGCTGA
Source organism: Ilumatobacteraceae bacterium (assembly GCA_031404635.1). Classification (GTDB taxonomy): domain Bacteria; phylum Actinomycetota; class Acidimicrobiia; order Acidimicrobiales; family Ilumatobacteraceae; genus JAENVT01. Next base: position 1,066 of record JANNHY010000077.1, on the reverse strand, counting down.
GTCGAGAAGCTGTTCGCCGTCACGCCCAGGGCGACATCGCCGGAAGTCGCGCTGCCGCCGAGGCCGCGCTGGGGTTGGTGCGCGGCGAGCTGCTGTCCGACGAGCCGGCCTTGGATTGGCTGGTGCCGGCAAGGGTCAGCGCCGCTGCGTTGGTCGCCGACACACGGGCGGTCGCGGCCGAGGCGGCGCTTGCCGGCGGACAGTTCGGCGATGCCGCTGCGCACGCGCGAGCGGGCCTCGAACACGATCCGTACGACGAGGTCGCGTTGCGTCTGTTGATGCGGGCGCACGTGGCTGCCGGACGTCCCGCTTCGGCACTGGCGGTGTATGCCGATACCCGCACCTTGCTGGCGGAAGAACTCGGCGTCAGTCCCTCCGCCGACACCGAACTGCTGCACGGTGCGATCCTGACCGGCGATCTGCCGGCGGGGGCACCCATCGAGCCCGTTGTCCCGCCGGCTCGGTTGGCCGGGCGCGAGCACGAACTGCGTGTGCTCGACGAAGCACTGCTGCGATCCCACAACGGTGCGGAAGTCGTGGTTGTCAGCGGCGAGGCCGGCGCCGGCAAGACGACGTTGGTCGAGGCGTGGACAACTGCTGCACGGCGGCGGGGAGTGCTGGTGTTGACCGGGCGGGCCGAGGAGGGAGTGGGCCTTGCCCTGCAGCCTGTTGTCGACGCGTTGGCGGCGCATCTCACGGCGGTTGACGGAGACGCTAAATTCGACGCCCAGCTCGGCGCGTTGTTGGGTGAGGCGCCGAGCAGAGCCGCAACCGATCGCTCCCTGGTGTGGGCAGTGCTGCCGGGACCGACGGCCTCGACCGACGCCTTGTCCGCCGGCCTGTTCGAGAGCCTCGCCGGCCTGTTGCAACGGCTCGCACCACCGGGTGGCCTGGTGATCGTGATCGACGACGTGCATCTCGCCGACGCCTTGACCCGCGCGTGGATGTCGTACGTGCTGCGGCGCCGGCTCGAGCATCGACTGCTCGTCGTCGCCGCCCGCCGCGACGAGGACGAGACACCGATCGCCTCGTCCGTGGTCATCCACTTGGGGCCGCTGGGCCTCGA
>JANNHY010000076.1:0-26906 GCA_031404635.1 Ilumatobacteraceae bacterium | reverse complement strand
CCCGCACGCGGCGTTGCTGCGTCAGGCTTTCGCCCATTGCGCAAGATTCCCCACTGCTGCCTCCCGTAGGAGTCTGGGCCGTGTCTCAGTCCCAGTGTGGCTGATCATCCTCTCAGACCAGCTACCCGTCGATGCCTTGGTGGGCCGTTACCCCACCAACAAGCTGATAGGCCGCGAGGCTCTCCCGATCCAGTAACCCTTTCGTCAGCGCACCATGCGATGCTCCGACGTCATCCGGTATTAGCAGTCGTTTCCAACTGTTATCCCAGAGACCGGGACAAGTTCCTCACGTGTTACGCACCCGTTCGCCACTAGATCTTCTCCAGTATTGCTACCGGATGGATCTCGTTCGACTTGCATGTGTTAAGCACGCCGCCAGCGTTCGTCCTGAGCCAGGATCAAACTCTCCAACAAAAATCTGTCCGAAACCCGACTCGTAAGTCGTGATCCGGGCCGATTGGTTTTCGAGAGCTGCGTGCCTCGCAAGGGAAAAGCTTGCGGTTGATAGACACGACAGTCCTGCTGATTTGCGCTCCGGGTTGGGACCCGGGCGACTTTTGAATTGACAGACAGCGTCTAGCCCCACACCCAGTCCTAAGATCAGGTTTGGTTCCATCGCTGCCCGCACTGGCGTTCAGTCTTCTCTTCCGTTTTCAAGGAGCCGAGGCGTCGTACGAGGTACGACGCGATTAGCACCGGCACGCAGGAGCCGAAACCCATGTTGGTGCCTGTCTCGCTGGGCCGAAAGGGCCGTGCGAGGGCGAGTAGCAACACTATCTAGCAGCGACGGCAAGCGTCAACCTTGGGTCAAGGATTTTCCGACGACGAAGTCCCGCTTTCCCTTTCGCAGGAGCAGAAACTGCCCTTTGAGCAGGTCTGATGCGCTCAGCAGGCCATCGGCGTCGAGCACACGATTTCCGGCCCGAACTGCGCCCTGGCCAAGCAGCCGCGACACCTCGCCGTTCGACTTGGCAACGCCGGCGCGCACCAGCATCTCGTGCACGCGGACGCCGTCGAGCTGGTCGGGCAGCTCGACCAGCGGCACTTCGGCCGCCACGGCCTCCAAGGCGGCCTGCGAGGCACCGCTCGGATCGGCGCCGAACAGCACGTCGGCCGCCCCCTGGGCGGCCAGCGCTGCACCGCGGCCGTGTACCAGCGTCGTCATCTCCTCGGCAAGAGCTCGCTGGGCGGGCCTGTTCTCCGGTGCTGCTGCCTGCTGAGCGATGAGATCGACGATCTCGGCAAGCGGGCGCATCGACAGCATCTTCAGGTATGTGCCGACCATCTGGTCGTCGCACTGCACCCAGAACTGGCGGAACTGATACGGCGAGGTGCGCGCCGGGTCGAGCCACACCGCTCCGGCGACCGACTTGCCGAACTTCGACCCGTCGGTTTTCGTCATCAGCGGGTGTGTCATTGCGAACGCCTGACCACCGAGCTTTCGGCGGATGAGTTCGACGCCGGCGACGATGTTGCCCCACTGGTCCGAGGCGCCGGCCTGCAGTTCGACGTCGTGATGCTCGTACAAGTGGCAGAAGTCGTTGGCCTGCAGGAGCATGTAGCTGAATTCGGTGTAGGAGATGCCGTGCTCGCTCTCGATGCGGGAACGGATTGAGTCTTTGGCCATCATTTGGTTCACGGTGAAGTGCTTGCCGACGTCGCGCAGGAACTCGAGCACCGTGATCGGGTGCGTCCAGTCGGCATTGTTGACCAACGTCGCCTGGTAACGGCCGGGTTCGAAGTCGAGAAGTTTCGTCAGCTGCACCTTGATCCGCTCGACGTTGTGTCGCAAAGTGTCGTTGTCGAGCAGGTTGCGCTCCTCGCTGCGCCCGCCGGGGTCACCCACCATGCCGGTGGCTCCGCCTGCCAATGGAAATGGCCGATGGCCGGCGAGTTGGAAGCGACGCATGAACAATTGGCCGACCAGATGACCGGCGTGCAACGAATCGGCCGTCGGATCGAAGCCGATGTACAGCCCGACATTGCCCTTGGCGAGCCGGGCGCCGAGGGTATCGCGATCGGTTGTGTCGTGAATCAATCCACGGGAATCAAGTTCGGCTAGCAGGTCCATACGACACCCATGTTGCCACGCTCGCTGTGTCAAACCGCCCCGAAGGTCGACCGTAACAAAGCGCCAACTTTCAGGGATCGTGTTCGGAAGTCGTCGAGGCTGATTCCGTCGAGTGTGCCGGCTCGCAGGTCGGCGACAGAGTCGAGCACCGTTTGGCGCTGCGCGGCTGTGAGCCACGGGGCGGTGTCCATCGTGCGCTGCAGTTGGTCGCGCAGCGCGTCGAGGGGGGCGACCACTCCCGCTTGCACGGTGTCGGTTCCATCGGCGGTCAGCACCTGCTCGTACTCGATGTCGAGCCGTTCGACGCCGGTGGCGATGGCCGCCGCGGCCGTCTGCACCGAGGAGACGCGTTCGTCGATCGACGGTAACTGTTGGCGACCCAGTAACAACCCGAGCGCGAACGTCACCAGTCCAACGGCGACCGCCCAGCCGATCGCTCTTCGTTGCCGCCGAGCCGCCGAGATGTACAGGGTCATGACCGCTGCCTTCCTACGAGGTACGTCACATCGTCGCGGCCGGCGTACGGCGCGATGCTCGCGCCGGTCGCAGCCAGTTCGATGAGTCTGCTTCCGTCGATGATCCACACCGTGGGGCGCAGCGTCACCGGGCCCCTGTAGCGGGTGTGTCGCTCGATCGTGCCGTCAAGGGATGCAGCCGTGGACCGCTCGCCGGCGACGACGATCACGTCGTCGCCGTACCGATCGCGAACGGTAATCGCCGACCCGTTGCTGACGACGAAGTACGCGCCGATCGCTTCGACGTCCGCGCCCGCGGCGCGGGCCGCCATCTCTGCCTGGCCGAGTTCGTGACGGCCGGGGAGCGCACCGGCAGACAAGCCGACTGCGCCCGTAGCAATTGCCCGGACAGTCGATCGCTCGGGCACCTCCTCGACACGCACCTCCACACTCGCCGGGCTGGCACCGGCGCTGATCACCTCCGCTTCGACCACGGCGATCATCGAGTCGAGCGTCGCTGCGTCGAGCTGATGGACCGTTCGTTCACGTTCGGCACGGATCAACGACAGGGCATCGCCGATCGAGGAGATGACTTCGGCATGTTCGGGGATCACGATCTGCCAACCGAGGCGCGCGGCCACGTGGCGCGCCAGCGCCCCGGCGCCACCGCCGACACCGACGATCGACGGGTGGCTCAGCTTGGCCGACTTGGCGACGGTGAGACTCAACTCGCACACAGCGTCGCTCGCCGCAGCCAAGATCTGTTCGGCAATGACCTGTGCGGGCATCCCGAACCGCCGACCCACGGCGGCGAATGCCGCCAACGCGGCACTTGCCGGGGCGTAGCAGTAGTCATCCGGGTGAGCCAACTGCAGAGCGTTCGCCGCGCACGTTGTCGTCAACGCTGCGCCCAGCCCGGACGCGCTGCGCAGCACCACGTAGTCGTCGGGGTCGCCCGGCAACGCAGGGCGAATCTCGACATCGGCGTCTGCAACCAGTTCGGGATCGAGATAGCACGCGTAGTCAAGCCCGGCAATGTGTGCCGAGCGCGGGCCGAGGCCGTACACCCGGTTACGGCGAGCACGCAGCATCGAGCCGCCGGCGACGCCGACGACGCGCACGTCGACACTGCGCAAGGCCGTTGTGTGCGATGCGACGCGCACATACGACAGAGCTGGGTGGCCGTTGCGTATCGCAGCGATGTTGGTCGAGGTTCCACCGACCTCGATGACAATCGCATCGGTCACCCCGGTGTAGCGCAACGCGCCGGCGACCGATGCCGCCGGCCCCGAATACAGCGTGCGCACCGGCGCGGCGCTGAACCCTTCTAGATCGGTGGCGCCTCCGTCGCTGCGCATCACCATCACAGGCGCGCCAATGCCGGCGGCGCGAACACCTTGTTCGACATACGACGCCGTGCTGACTGCGATCGGCAGAATCGAGGCATTGAGGGCGGCAGTGACCGTGCGCAGTTCGAGACCGTACAACCCGCTGAGATCGGTGGAGGCACACACCGGCAGACCGACGTCGCGAGCCATCGTGGCAACGGCTGTTTCGTTGGTCGTGTCGTCGGGTGAGAATGCCTCAGCCACGCACACCGCCGAAACGCCGACGGCACGAAATTCGTCGAGCGCCCTGCGAATCTCGCCCGCTGGCAATCCATCGGTCACATCAAAAAATCGATGACGAACACGCAGTCGCTTTCCCGGCGACAACTCGACGTCTCGCAGTCGGGTGCGTTTTTCGACGCGGGCCAGATCCGGACGACGGCCCATTCCGATTACGCCGACTTCGCCGGCGTCACCCTCGAGAAGGGCGTTCACGGCCTCAGTGGTGGAATGGGTGACCAGTTCGATCCGATCGGCGCCGACCTCGACAGCAATATTGGCCACCGCTTGCACCACCCCTGCGGCGACACCGCCGCTTTCGCCGTGGGTCGTCGGGACGACCGACGACGCAATGATCTCCATGGTGGCCAGATCGACGGCGACCGCCTTGGTGAATGTGCCACCGACATCCACGCCTACTCTGAGCATCGATGCCATGTTCAGGCAGTGGCGGTGTGCAAAGCCCGAGTGTGCCGCCGGGCGAGACGCGGTCTGACCACGAACACGTAGGCGGCTCCGAACAGGTAGATCGACGTCAACCCGGCCTGGGCCAGCAGCGACGGTACCGTCGGCCAGATCCCCGTTGCTTCTGACAGGAAGATCGGCAGACGTGGGCCACTGGTGCGGCGATAGGCGATCACATCGGCGGACTGCAAGGTGTTGACGGCGTTGCCCAAGAAAGCCACCGACGTGGCCATGACCAGGGCGACGGCCGTGTTCATGAACTTTCGCACGGGCAGCTTGCGACCCAACGCGAACACGATGTGGGCCACGACGGCAAGGGCGACAAGCGCCAAGCCGACGCCGAGGAGCACGTAACGACCAAGCCCTTCGCCGAAGGTCAACAGCGACTGATAGAACAACGCCGTCTCGAATCCCTCGCGATAGACCGCCGTGAACCCGACGGCCACCAGCGACGTTGTGGAGCCCACGCTGATTGCGCTCCACAACCGGGCCCGCACGAACTCCATCCACCGCTTCTGTTCCAACCGGGCGATCAACCAGAACGACACGTAGAACAGCACCGCGACGGCTGCCAGCGCGACCACCGCCTCCAACACCTCGCGCCCGACGGGCAACAGGCGGAACAGCGTGGGCATCAGTAGCACCGTGAACACCGTGGCAACCGCAGCGAGGGCGACGCCGCCCAGGATCGGTTTGATGTACTGCGGGCTGCGAGCGGCTTCGAGGTAGCCGACGAGAACGGCGAGGAGCAGGACGACCTCGAAGCCCTCGCGGAACAGGATCAGAAACGACTGACCGGTAATGATCGCCGGTGCCCCGATCCCGGCGTCGGTCAGCTTGCGCTCGGCATCGTCGAGCATGTTTCGCAGCAGCACAACCTCGTCACGGATCGTCTGCATCGGCTTGCCGTCGGCAATAGCCGTGCGAATCGTGGCGAACTGGAACTCGGCGGCAATGGTCAGATCGTTGTCGGCGATGCGCAGCGGGATCTCGACCTGCTCGAAGTGGGCGAGGTATCCCGAGCGAGCCTCGGCCAGGGCGCGCTCGCCGTCGCCCGACTCGATCAGGTCGAGCGTCTCGTCTATCGAGATCCGTGTGCGGTCGAGGAGTTCGATGGCTTCGTCTCGCGAGACACCAGCGGCTGATGCACCCACCGTCGACGGGGCGAGCAGCACAAAGGCCAGCGCCATGACGACAAGCGCAAGCAGCCGACGCACGACTCAGCCCGGGTAGGCGGCGAGATAGGCGTCGGCCGCCGCCTCGAAGTCGGCCGCAGCTTCGGTTAACGCCGCGCTGTCGCCGGCCTTGGCTGCAGTCTGGAATGCGGCGAGAGCGTCTTCCATGGCGAGATAGCTGTCGGGCATGTTCTGCTTGATGGTGCCCTCGTATGTCTCCCAGGATTCGTGGGCGTCGTCCCACTCGGCACCTGCCGTGCCGGGATCGCCGACCGCCGCGGCGAGAATGCCGGCGGTCGTCGCCAGACCGGCTGTGACCGTGGCATCGTCGACGATCGCGTGGCTCCCCTCCTGATCCCCTGTCGCGGCAACTGCCACAGTGGAGGGTGCATCGCCTGACTGATCGTCGCCGCAGGCAGAGGCAATCAGGCTCAGTCCGGCGAGGAGGGCGACGCTGGTTCGAAGTCTGTTCGTTCGAGACATATAACGTACACTACCAATTGATGTTAGGATAACCTAAGTCACTGTCCAACAGTCACTGTCCAACAGTCACTGTCCAACGACGCGGCCATTCGGCTGCCCTGGTGATCCCGATTCTCGAGGTGACCACGGGAGCGGCCGGTGGTGCGACGCCATCGTCGAACAGCTCGGCCGGTGCGCCGTTGAACTTCATGTCGATGCCGAAGTGGCGGCACAACTTGGCAGGGCCGTTGGTCGACTTTGGGTCCACGCCGTCGCAGGTGACCGCTCGAATCAACACGGCCTGACCGTCGCCCGGATGACCCGTGACCACGTTGGCACAGTGGTGCATCCCGTAGACGAAGTACACGTAAAGATGCCCAGGCGGGCCGAACATCACCTCGTTGCGCTTCGTGCGGCCGCGGTAACTGTGGCTCGCCGGATCGTCCTGCGTGTAGGCCTCGACTTCGACGATCCGTCCGACGGCGTTGCCGACGACCAACAGCTTGTTGAGCATGTCAGGGGCGACATCGGGTGAGTCTCGGTCGAAGAACGCCGGCGCCAGATGCTTCACGCCACTGCGGCGCGCAGTCGTTCGATCTGCGCCGCGAAACGCTCGATCTGATCGGCGACCGGAACGGGACCAGCGCCGCCCGGCGTGATCCGCCGCGTGACCGAGACACCGGGGCTGACAAGCGCTGCTGCTTGTGCCCCTAGCACCGGGTCGGCCTCGACCAGCGCTCGTAGTGATCCGTCGCCGGCCAACGCCCTGCGGACGAGGGTTCCGATGATGGAGTGCGCTTCGCGGAACGGTGTGCCGCGCTGCACCAACCATTCGGCGAGATCTGTTGCTGCTGTCGTTTCGGCGTCGGCGGCAGCTTGCATGCGTTCGGGCACCCATGTCGCGGTGGTGATCATGCCGGTCACGGCGCCCAGACCGAGTCGGATCTGATCGACGGCGTCGAACAGTGGCTCCTTGTCCTCCTGGTAGTCGCGGTTGTAGCTCAGCGGCAGGCCCTTCATCGTCGCCAGGAATCCGGTGAGATTGCCGATCAACCTGCCGGCCTTGCCCCGCGCCAACTCGGCGATGTCGGGATTCTTCTTCTGCGGCAGCATCGACGACCCGGTGGCATAGGCATCGTCGAGGCGAGCGAACCCGAACTCGTCGCTCGTCCACAGAACGAACTCCTCGCCGATGCGCGACAGGTTGATCCCGACCATCGTCAGGGTAAACAGCGCCTCGGCGATATGATCGCGGGAACCAACCGCATCGAGTGAATTCTCGAACCGCGCCGCGAACCCGAGCTTGTCTGCGGTGAAGTCGGGGTCCAGCGGTAACGAGGATCCGGCCAACGCCCCGGCGCCGAGCGGTGAGACGTCGATCCGCTCCATGGCGTCGAGGATCCGTTCCACGTCGCGACCGAACGCCCAGCCGTGGGCGAGAAGATGGTGGGCGAGCAGCACCGGCTGCGCTCGCTGCAAGTGGGTGTACCCCGGCAGGTAGATGTTGCCGGCGGCACGCGCCCGGTCGAGCAGTACCGCTTGCAGGTCGACGATCCGTCGAGCGACCACCATCAGCTCACGCTTCATCCACCGCCGCACGCCGGTGGCCGACTGGTCGTTGCGGCTGCGACCGGTGTGAAGCTTGGCGCCCGTCGGCCCGGCGAGCTCGGTGACGCGTCGCTCGATCGCAGTGTGGATGTCTTCGTCGCTGTCGACAAAGACAAAGGTTCCGTCACTCATCTCCTCGGCGACCTGGTCGAGCGCACCGACGATCGAGGCCGCTTCGGCGTCGGTGATGATCTGCGAGTGGGCGAGGCCGAGAACGTGTGCCACCGAACCGGCAATGTCGTCGGGCCACAACCGCCGATCGAACGACAGGCTTTCGGTGAAAGCCATCAGCTCGGCCGAGGGCCCGCCCTCGAAACGACCGTGCCACAGGGTGCGGCCCTGCCCGGCCTCGCTCATGACAGGCCTGCCAGCTCGCGGAGATGCTCTGCCAACGCCCGACCGCCCACCGACTCCTCAGCAACGCACATCAACGTGTCGTCACCGGCCACGGTGCCGATCAGCCCGCTCATTCCCGAGCGGTCGATCGCCGAGGCGACGACATGGGCGCAACCGGGCGGGGTGCGCAGCACGACCAGGTTGGCCGAGACCTTGACCTCGGCCACCCACTCGCCCATCACCCGCCGCAGCTGATCCTCGGGTGCGATTCGCGCCGGCTCGTACTCGGGGATGGCGTAGACGGTCTCGCCGCCCGGCACGCGCACCTTGACCGCGCCAAGGTCCTCGAGATCGCGCGACACCGTGGCTTGGGTGGCTGCGATCCCCTCCTCGGCAAGCAGTTCAACCAACTGCGGCTGGTTCGTCACGGCGTGCCTTCCGATCAGCTTGCCGATCACCTGCTGGCGCTGGACCTTGCTGGCCATCAACGCACTCCCATGAGAAAGGCCAGCGCGCCGCGGGCGGAGTGCAGGCGGTTGTGCGATTGGCGGATGACATGGCTGTGCGGGCCATCGATCACCTCGGCCGCCACCTCGTAGCCGCGGTAGGCCGGCAGGCAGTGATAGAAGCCGGCGCCGGCCGCAGCCCTCGCCATCATCTGCTCGGTAACGGTGTACCCTTCGAAGGCCTGCCGGCGCTCGTCCTTGTTCGTCTCCTGCCCCATCGACGTCCACGTGTCGGTGTGCACGGCAAGCGCCCCATCGACCGCTTCGGCAGCACGATGAACCTGGCGTACCTTACCCTCGCCAAGAAGGTTCAACCGCTTCAGCTCAGCGTCCGAAGCGTGGTATCCGACCGGGCAACCAAGAGCAACATTGGCGCCGAGCAGCACAGTTGCCTCGGCGAGTGAGCGGGCCACGTTGTTGTAGTCGCCGACGTAGGCAACGGTGTGGCCCGCCAACGGACCGTGGACTTGTTGCATCGTCAGGACGTCGGCGAGACCTTGCAACGGATGCGAATAGTCGCTGAGCATGTTGACGATGGGGACGCTGCTGACGGCCGCCATCTTGTCGACCACTCCGTGGGCGAACACCCGCGCTGCCAGCATTGCGTGGTAACCGGCCATCACCCGGGTGACATCCTCGACCGATTCACGCACATCGAATCCGACTTCTTCGCCGCGGGTATACACGGGATGACCGCCGAGTTGCACGACGGCCATCTCCATCGACTGGCGTGTGCGGTTGGAGGGCTTCTCGAAAATCAGGGCGACACCCTGGCCGGCCAGCACCTGGCGGAGGTCGGTGCGCTCGGCGAGGTGCAATACCTGGACGAGTTCTTCGGCGGTGAAGTCGGTGATGTTGAGCAGGTGCCTCATCGCAGTACCTCGGCGACGATTGCGACCGCCTCGTCGATCTCGGCCTCGCTGACGGTGAGTGGCGGTGCAAATCGCAATGATGTCGCCGTCACCGCGTTGGTCACCAGACCGCGGTCGAGCAGTTCGGTATACGCCGCCTTGGCGTCGCGCCCGTCCGTCAGTTCGGCCGCAAGCAACAGGCCACGGCCGCGCACGCTGGCGATCCCGGTCACCTCGCCCAGCTTGGTGGTCAGATACTCACCTCGCTTGGCGGCCAATCGTGGAGCGTCAATGCTGCGCATCTCGTCGATGACCGCGCTCACCACCGCCGTGGCCAGTGCCGTGCCGCTGAAGGTACTGCCGTGGTCGCCGGGCTGGAACACGGCGGCAACCTCGTGCTTGGCCCATGTCGCCCCGACAGGGAAGCCGTTGCCCATCGCCTTGGCCATCGTCACCACATCCGGGGTCACCCCAGCGTGCTCGAAGCCGAACCATTCACCGGTGCGTCCGAAACCGGTTTGAATCTCGTCGAGCATCAGCAACAGGCCACGTTCGTCACACAGCGTCCTGACGTCGCGGAGGTACTGGTCGTCGGCCGGCACCACGCCACCCTCACCCTGCACCGGCTCGAGCAACACCGCAGCCACCGACGGGTCGATCGCCGCCTCCAGCGCCGTGATGTCGTTGTAGGCGACGTGCCGGAAGCCGTCGGGCATCGGGAAGAACGGTTCGTGCTTGGCGGGTTGGCCGGTCGCCGCCAGCGCGGCCAGCGTGCGCCCATGGAAGCTGCCAAAGGCGCTGATCACACCGTGCCGGCCGCGGCCGCCGAACTTGCGCGCCAGCTTCAAGGCGGTCTCGTTGGCCTCGGCGCCGCTGTTGCAGAAGAACACCTGGCCGACTGCGCCGGTGGCCTCCTCCAGCAATGCGTCGATCTTGATCGCCGCCTCGGTCGCCTTGTCGTTGGCGAACAGGTTGCTGACGTGCATCAACGTGGCCGCCTGCTGGGCGATCACCGCCGTGATTCGCGGATGCGAGTGACCGAGGGCGATCACCGCCAGGCCCCCGAGGAAGTCGAGGTAACGCTTGCCGTTGCTGTCCCACAGTTCGGTGCCGCTGCCGCGTACGAACATCACCTGTGGTGCGCCGAATACCGGCATGAACGGACAGATCGACGGAGCGGCCGAGGTGTCGAAAGTGTGTGTGTTCATCGGACCATCGTCCCAATCCCCTCGTCGGTGAATATTTCGAGCAGCAGCACGTGGGCGATCCGCCCGTCGAGGATGTGGGCGCGGCGTACGCCACTACGCACGGCATGCACACAGCTCTCGACCTTGGGGATCATGCCGCCGGCAATCGTGCCGTCGGCCATCAAGGCATCGAGTTCGTCGGGTGTGGTCTGACGGATCAACGAGGCCGGATCGTCGAGCACTCGGCGCAAACCCTCGATGTCGGTGAGGTACACCAACTTCTCTGCGCCCAATGCCTCGGCGATCGCTCCGGCAACAGTGTCGGCATTGATGTTGTAGGCCTGGCCATCGGCGTCGGTGCCGATCGTTGCCACGACAGGGATGAACTCGTCGTCGAGCAATGCGTTCAAGATTGTCGGATTGATCGACTCGACTTCGCCGACGAACCCGAGGTCGGCGTGGTGGGCGACGGCGCGGATGAGACCTGCGTCCTCCCCCGACACACCTACTGCAAGGGGCCCATGCACATTGATCGCCGCGACGAGCTGCGGGTTGACCTGGCCGATCAACACCATCCGGACGATGCCGACGGTCTCACCGTCGGTGACCCGCAGCCCGTTGCGGAACTCGCTGTGCTTGCCGAGGCGACTCATCAACTGATTGATCTGCGGACCGCCGCCGTGGACCACGACGGGGCGCATCCCGACCTGTCGCATCAGCACGATGTCTTGGGCAAACAGCGCCAAGGCGTCGTCGTCCGACGCGCCGGCCAGCGCGTTGCCGCCGTACTTGACGACGACGACCTGGTCGGCGAACCGGCGGATGTAGGGAAGGGCCTCGACCAACGTCGCGGCGCGATCTGCCGCGGCCGACTGAATCATGGATACAGCCCGACCATGGCCAGACCGTCGGTCTCGGGCAGTCCGAGGGCGACGTTCGCCGCCTGCACCGCACCACCCGAGGCCCCCTTGGCGAGGTTGTCGATCGCGCAGATCGCGACCACGGTGTTGGTGCGCTCGTCGAAGCGTGCAGTGATATGGGCGACGTTGCTGCCCATCGTCGCCTTCGTCGACGGCGAGGCCGGCCGAACGACGACGAACGGTTCGCCGCTGTACCGACCGGCGAGTGTCGCCAACAGCGAGGCGGTGGTCACCTTGCCCGCCGGCTTGGCGTAGCAGGTGGCGAGAAGGCCGCGGCTCAGCGGGGCGAGGTGCGGAGTGAACAGCACCTGGGCACCGGTCTCCTGTTCGATCTCTGGTGTGTGGCGATGGTCGAGCAGGCCGTAGGCATTGACGTCTTCGTCGACGGTGCAGAACAGCGACGAGTGTTTCAGCGCTCGCCCGGCGCCGCTTACACCGGTGATCGAGTTGACGATCACGCCGGTCCGTTCGATCGCGCCGGCCTCGACCAGCGGCGCCAGCGCGAGGGCCGCAGCCGTCACGTGGCAGCCGGGTGTGGCCACCAATGTGGCCTCCTTCAGATCCTCACGGTGCAACTCGGGCAGGCCGAACACCGCTGCCGCCAGCAACTCGGGTTGGTCGTGGGTGAACCCGTACCATGTCGGGTAGAGCGAAGCGTCGCCCAGTCGGAACGCCGCCGACAGATCGACCAGACAGCCCACCTTGCCGTGCAGCTGCGGAGCCACGGCCATCGATGCTTCGTGAGGCAGGCCGAGGAAGACGACGTCGAGCCCCTCCGCTTTGGCCGGGTCGAACTCGGCGAACACCAGGTTGGGATAACGGGCGGCAAGGCTCGGGTACAGGGCGCTGGCCAGCGTGCCGGCCTGGTTGTCGCCGGTGGCGTAGACAACCTCGAATTGAGGATGTAGCGCGCACAGCCTGAGCAGTTCCGCGCCTGTGTAACCGGATGCGCCAATGATGCCGACTCGCTTCACAACGTATGATTATACGCTATCACGCATGGTCATGCAAGTGGGTGGATTGGGTGGATGGATGGGTGGATGGATGTTCAGTGCTAGCGAATCAGACTGCCGCGCTCGACACCTGGAAGCGAACGTCGATCTGCTCGAAGCCCATGTCTTCGAGCATCGCCTCCAGCACGGTAATGGTGTGCTGTTGGCCCCGGTCGATGAGATCGGTCTGCCTGGCGGCATCGGCCATCTTGTTCATTGCCGCTTCGTACAATGCCGCCTCGCTCGTCGGGTTGTCGTTGAACATCCCGCCGATTCGGTTGAACAGACCCCGGTCACGGTTCATGACGTGGCTCTGGTCGTGGTCGAGCACGGGGTCCATGGCGTACGCTCCGGGCAAGGTGACCGTGACGGATTTGGCATCGTCGCTGATCTTCACCGCACCGGCGCCCAACGCGCCGAAGTCGACCACGGCGTCGACCGTACCCACTCCCACAAATTGCACCCGCTCGCCGGCGATGGCGCTTGGCACCCATTGAACGTCTTTCTCGACGTCGAGAACCACCTCGAATTGGGCCTGTGCAGCGTGGAAATCGGCTAGGTCGCGCAGTTCCAGCAGAACCGGCGGGGGCGAGTGGTCTTTCGTGACGGTCGTGAACGGTGAATCGAGGAGGCGGAAACCCAGCACACCGGCCACCACCAGGGCGCCGACAAGGACGACACCACCAACGAGCTTCTTGAACATCTGAGGTTCTCCTCGCGGTTCCGGGGGAACCATTCACAGGGTCTCAACGCCAGAATGATGACGTGAATTCCATTTACGCGACGACGAGGGGAATGTTGTTGTTGGCGACGCCACCTCTCGACGACCCAAACTTCGACCGATCGGTGGTGTACATGATGGAACACAGCGCAGATGGTGCGGTAGGGGTGGTACTCAATCGTCCGACCGAGGAGACGTCGATCGATGGACTGGAACTGTGGATGGAGCTGTCGGCGACCCCCGCTGTCGTGTTCAACGGCGGCCCGGTGCAATTCGACGCGCTGATCGCCCTCGCCGAATTGGTTGGACCGCGAGCGGACGCGTGGAGCCCAATTCTTCCCGATTTCGGCAGCGTCGATCTTGCCCGCGACCCCGTCGATGTGGCTGACGAGATCCGGCGGATGCGGATGTTTCGTGGCTATGCCGGATGGGCCGCCGGGCAACTCGACGGCGAGCTGGCAGTGGGCGCATGGATGGTATTCGACGCCCGCCGCGACGATGTGTTCAACGAGGCACCGCAGGACCTGTGGCGCCACGTGTTGCGTCGCCAACGCGGACGGGTCTCCTGGCTTGCCAACGCCCCCGATGACCTGTCGACGAACTAGTGACGTCGCCCTACTCGACGTAGCCTACTCGACATACAAGGTGTGGTCGCGGTCGACGACTCGGCCGCGTCCGAGCGGAAACACCGACGTCAGCGCTTTGAAAGCGGCGCCGAGGCCTGGGATCTTGGCAAACACACCCTGGGGTCCGAGCACCATCTTGCCGGTGCTGACGTCATACTTCGAGCCGTGCCATGGGCACACCAGACAACCTGCCTTATCGACACTTCCATTGGCGAGGTCGGCGTAGAGGTGGCGGCAGTGCCGGGTGACCGCGAACAGCTTGCCGTCGGCGTTACCGACGGCGTATCCGCCGGCGCCAAGCACGGTGCCCGGGGTGAGTTCCAAGGCCGGCCCCACTTCGACTTCGTCAGACATTGGCTTCAACCTCTCCTGGCCGCTCCCGAGCCAAGGTGATCCTAGTCCCGACGGCGGCTGTCAATTGCGAACGTGGCGTCGGCGTTCAGATGCGGGAGGAGACCAACTGGTCTTTGGCGACTCGCGCTATCCGTTTCGCTTTGTACATCGCCGCGTCGGCCTGACGTATGAGCATCATCGGGTCGGTGTCGGCGTCGCAACGTGCAAGCGCCACACCCACGCTGGCCCGCAGCGGTACAACGAAGTTGCCCACCGACAGGCTGTGTCGGGCCAGACTCTGGTTGACACGCTCAGCGACGGCGTCGCCGTTGGCGCTGTGCTCGTGACAGAGCACGACCAGGAACTCGTCGCCGCCGAGCCGGCCGACCACGTCGCATATGCCGGTGGACTCCAGGATTGCCTTGGCCGTGGCCCTGACCGCTGTGTCGCCGAGGTCGTGGCCATAGGCGTCGTTGAGTTGCTTGAGCCCGTCGAGGTCCATGAACAGCACGGCCACTGTTTCGCCGGCCTCCCGGCGCCGGGCGACGTCGTTGGTGAGGTAGTCGATCACCGCGGCGCGGTTGAGTAGCCCGGTGAGCTGGTCGTGGGTCGCGGCCTCGTGCAGAAACTGCCGCTGCTGCTCGCGGTCGCGGATCCTGGCCGTCAGCGAGTCGATCGTCGCCTGCAGAGCGTGGCCGGTACGACCGGGCAACGGAATCGACAGTCCCAGGTGGCTGACGTCTTCAGCGGCGAGGGCGACGGCTGCGGACTCAACGGCTTTCAAGGTCGACGCCATCTCGTTGAACGCCCTGGTGGTGGCGGCTATCTCCCTCGGCCCGGCATCGGGGAGCCGTTCGAGGTCGAAGTCGCCGTCGTGGACCTGCTGGGCCGTGTCGGCCAACCTACCGAGCGGCCGGGTGAGCACCCGGGCGGCCACGATGACTCCTCCGAGTACGACCACGACGAGCACTACGAGAAGGCCGAGATCATTCGTGAATCGGTCGGTGGCCTTCGTGGCTTGCGCCAGCGCCGAGTCGTGAAGATCCTGGGACGCCACAACCACCAGGTTGCTGAGGTCCAGCAGGTAGTCGAGCCCGGGAGCCATCGCCGCGCCGGCACCGGCCACGTCGCCGGCGAAAGGAGAAGGCTCGCCAGTGACGGCAACGGTGAGTGCCTGGCGGATCGTCGCCGCGAATTGCTGATTCGCCGGCTTGGCCTGCATTGCCGCCCACGCCGCTTGCGCCAGCGGGCTCAGACGGCCGACGAACTGGCTGGTCGCGACCTCGTATACGCCGTCGGCCTGGATCAGCTTCTGTCTGGCATCGGCGTCGCCGACGCCCTGGAGAACCATGCCGGCCCCCCGCACCATGCGGCTCCCGCTGAGGAAGGCCTGGTAGGTCTGGATCAGTGTCGAGGCGTGCGCCCCGAACGATCCCGGTGACCCCCAGGCCGAAACGTCGGCCTGCAACTGGTCGTAGGTCTGATACCACAAGTTGTCGATGTCCCCCGACATCTTGAGCATGAACGCCTCTACGTCGGCATTGGCGATCGAGTTGGCCACGACCCGGAGGCTCAGAGCCTGCAGGTCGGCCACATCGTCACGCAGCACTGGCGACGAGAAGTCCGGGAACTCCGCGATCGAGGCCGTGGCCAGGGCCAGTTGTTGCTCGAACGGGACGGCGGGGTGGAGAAGCGAGTCCAGAACGGTTGTGCTCATTCCCAGCCCCGCGGCGTAAGACACTGCCGAGATCGGCATCGACAACGAGTTCAGCTGCGCCCTGGCCGATGCGACCGCCTGCAGTTGGGCGGCGTCGCGTGCGACCAACCTCGCCTGCTGGCGGAACGCCCAGCTTGACGTAAGTCGCGAGCCGGCCAGGAAACCCGTCGAGAGCATCGGAACCAGGACGACCAGAATCAGAACTAACCGGACACCTGGACGCCACCGTCGCATTCGCCTTGGCCCACTTGACATCACAGTCGATCATCGGCAGTCGCAGTCCCGCTCTTGATACTCAGGTCTGCGAAATCGGCGCGGTTGCCGATCCGTCCACCAGGAACTGCCGGGTGTGCCCCGCTTGGAGTGAGATGATCCGCGCCAGTCGGGTCCTACCGTCGGACCGAGACGGGCACTCCAGCCAGACGACGTCGCCGTGAGCGACCGGACTGTTCGGTTGGCCGCACGCAGGGCAGTACGGCTGCTCACGGCAGCCCTGCTCGATGATTTCGAGTGCTGTCGTGAGACCTTGTTCGCAGGTTTGCATTTGTCGTTCCCTCGTTGCAGAGTTACGGTACGTAGCGTATCATAACTGTCGATGGGGGATTTCGACAACGCAACGTCTCTGCAAGCCGGCCCGCCTACGCGGCTTGCCGTCCCGCGACCCGGCCGTCCCCGAAGCGACAAGGTGCATCGGGCGATCCTCGACGCCACTCGTGAACTTATCGTCGAGCGCGGCTTCGCCAACCTCCACCTCGAACACGTCGCCGCACGCGCAGGCGTTGGCAAGACAACGATCTATCGACGATGGGCGTCCAAGGAGGCCTTGGCCCTCGAGCTATTGCTAGCGCTCGCCGCTCCCCATCTCGTCATCGACGACACCGGCAACACCCGAGAGGAACTGACCGCCGCCGTCAGCAACGCAATCCGCGGCCTGACACGCTCGGCGTTCGGGCCGGTCATTCGCGCGTTGCTGTCCAACATCGCCGACAATCCCGCGCTCGGAGACCCGTTTCGGGCGACCGTCGTTCAAGCCCGACGCGTCGAGATCGCGGCCGTCATCGCACGCGGCATTGAACGCGGCGACCTCAGGCGCGACGTCAATACCGACGTCGCCACTGAACTTCTCGTCGGACCCGTCTACTTCCGACTCATGTTCGGTGGCGAACTCAACGACGAATTCGCCACGAGCGTGGTCGACACTTTGCTGCAAGGCCTAGCGTGACGACATCACAAAGCTCCTGATCCTCCTCTCAGCGAGCGCCGCCCTGGTCGCCGGCTGCTCTGCCACTACGGCATCTACCTCGACCTCGGTCAGCCCGGCGGGAACGGCCGGGCAGGCTACGACGATCGAGAGTTCGGGTGATTCGACGTCCACCACCGGACGGCTCACGACACAGCCAGCCGAAACGCTCGCCACGTCTGCGACTGCGGCACCGGCGGCGCCCTACGTCAGCGAGGTCTACGAGCGTCCGGCCAATTGGATCTGCCGCGGTGACACCAACGACTCATGCGACAATCCGGCACCACTCACCGAAGTGGCAGCCGACGGCACGCTGAGCATCAAACCGTACGATGTCGCCACCGACGCGCCGATCGACTGCTTCTACGTGTACCCGACGAGCAGCGAAGACGCCACCTACAACAGTGATCTCGTTCCCGGCACGGAGATCGTGGTCACGGGTGCGCAGGCCGCACGCTTCAGTCAGGTGTGCAGCGTCTACGCGCCGATGTACCGGTCGGTCACGTTGGCCGGACTGTTCGGCATCACACCAGGCACGTTGGCCGTTGGATTTGATCTCGCCTACCAGGATGTTCTCGACGCCTGGCGGCACTACCTGGCCAACGACAACCACGGCCGGCCGGTGGTGATCCTGGCTCATTCGCAGGGCAGCTTCCACGTGGTGCGGCTGTTGCGTGAGGAGATTGATCCCAAACCAGCGCAACGCGCGCTGATCGCGTCGGCAATCATTGCGGGTACGTCGTTTCAGGTGGCGCCAGGACAAGACGTGGGAGGTGATACGCAGAACATGCCGTTGTGCCGTGCTGTCGGTCAGGTCGGCTGTGTCATCACCTTCCAGAGCTACCGAGATGGTGTCCCACCGCTGCCCGGTGCGTTGTTCGGCGCTCCGCAAGGATCGACCGCGTCGGCTTGTGTCAATCCTGCCGCGCTGGCGGGCGGGCCAGGCTTGCTTGACGCTGCAGCGCCGACCGGGTCGTGGGTGTTCACCAATCCCGGCGATGCCGTGGCGATCAACACACCATTCATTGGCGTGCCCGGCCTGATCACCGGCGAATGCAAAGTCAAGGACGGTTACAGCTACCTGGCGATCACGGTCAATGCCGATCCCTCCGACCCGCGCGCCGACGAGATTCCGGGAGACGGCACGGCGAATTGGGGTCTGCACACAGTCGACCTGTCGATCACTCAGGAGTCACTGATCGACTTGGTTCGTAGCCAGGCGACCGCATATCTGGGACTTCAGGACTAGTTGCCGCAGATGTGACTAGCGCAGTGTCGCGTCGAGTTTGGCGACGCCGGCAACCACCTTGTTGCGCAGCTCTGTCAACTCGGTGTCGCTCAGTGTGCGATCGAGTGCCTGCAGGCGCAGCCGATAGGCCAAGCTACGGCTGCCCGCCGGCACACCGGCGCCCTTGTACACGTCGAACAGGGCGAGGTCGACCAACAGCGCGCCCGCTGCCTGCTTGATGGCCTTGTCGACCTTCTCGGCGGTCACGGAATCGGGCGTTACGAATGCCAGATCGAGATCGCTGGACGGGAACCGACTGGTCGGCTTCCACACCGCGACTTTGGCCTCGGTGGCCAACAGCACCGACAGATCGAGTTCGAGCAACGCAACGCGCTCGTCGATGCCATAGGCGTCGAGCACATCGGGATGCACCTCACCTACCGTGCCGATCGGGTCGCGTCCGAGTGACAACGTCGCCGAACGCGTCGGGTGCAATCCGGGCGGTGGCTTCGACTGGTCGACGCGGGCCCCGAAGCCCATCGCGGCAGCCACCTCGCGCCAGACATCCATCGCCACCGTGGCATCGCGGCCGGCCAATACGACGGCCAGTTGCTCGTACTCCGCGGGTAGCTCTCCCTCGCCCGGCGGGTATGCATGACCAATCTCGAACAAGCTGACCTGGGCGCGGCGGTGCGATTCGTTGAACGCGACAGCTTTCAACAAGCCGGGACGCAGGCTGGTTCGCAAGACGCTCTCATCGGCCACCAATGAGTTGATGATCCGTAGCGCCGGTCCACCGAGTCCAGCGCGGACGAGATCATCGTCGGCCAAGAACGGATTGGGCATCACCTCGTTGAGCCCCAGACCCAGCAGAACGCCGCGCAGGTGTCGCCGGCGCGCCTGCACAGGTGACAGGCGGCCGTGCATCGCCGACTTCGGCACCGTCTTGCCGACGTTGGCATAGCCGTATTGCCGCGCAACTTCTTCGATGATGTCGACTTCGGCAATGCAATCCGGCCGCCACGAAGGAACGGTGACAGAGAGCGTTTCGGCGCCAGTTGCCGCGAATCCGAGTCCACCAATCAAGTTGCGGATCTCGGTTGTCGACAGCGACGTTCCTAGTAACGCGTTGACCTTGGCCACTCGCACCTCGATCACCGGAGCGACAGGAAGGAATTGAGACGTGGCATCGACCTTTCCGTCGTGAACGACGAGGTCGGGGCACGTCAGGCGTAGAAGCTCGACGAATCTGGCGATCGCGCCAGACATTCCGTGAGGATCAACGCCACGATCGAACCGCAGCGAGGCCTCGCTGCGCAGGCCGAGGCGGGTCGCGGTCTTGGCAATGCCGATCGGCTCGAACCAGGCGACCTCCAGTGCGATCGTTGTTGTCGTTTCGCTGATCTCGCTGTCGAGGCCGCCCATGATTCCACCGATTCCGATGGGCGTGTCGTTGGCGTCGCAAATCAGCAAATCGTCGTCGATGAGCGTGCGCTCGAAACCATCCAGCGTGACCATCGTTTCGCCATTGCCGGCACGGCGAACGCGGAATCCCTCGCCTCCCAAGGTGTCGAGGTCGTAGGCGTGGTTCGGCTGGTTGAGCTCAAGCATCACGTAGTTGCTGACATCGACGACATTGTTGATCGAGCGCATTCCCGCCGCGGCGAGACGTTGGCCGATCCAGTTCGGCGACGAACCGACGCGTAAGCCGCTGATGACCGTGCTGGTGAATCGCGCGCACCGATCGCCGTCGACCAACTCGACGGTTGCCTGGCGTGTCGGGGCACCGTCGGTCGACGTGGTCGAGGTGCTACGCGCTTCGAGAGGCAATCCGAGGCGGGCCGCCACCTGGCGGGCCACGCCGAGATAGCCGAAACAATCAGGCAGGTTACGCGTCACGTCGAGGTCGTAGACAGTCTCACGAGCGATACCGAGGGCTTCGCCGTACGGCAGTCCCAATGGCGTCTGCTGCGGAAGGATGACGATGCCGGCATGGTCGTTGCCAAGACCCAACTCGTCAGCCGAGCACAACATGCCTTCGCTGTGGATGCCGAGGATCGGCTTTGGCTCGATCACTCGTCCATCGGGCATCACCGTGCCGGGCGTCGCCAGTGGCACGACGTCGCCCACCTTCATGTTGAAGGCGCCACACCACACATGGCGCTCGCGGCCGTCGCCGGAATCGACGTACACGCGGTGCACCTTGGCTGCGTCGGGATGTCGTTCGGTGCGCACGACGCGCGCTGTGATGACCCCGTCGACAGTGGCGCCGACGTGCACAATTTCGTCTACCACCAAGCCGAGGTCGGTCATTGTCTCGGCCAGCTTGTCGATGTCGTCGCCGAGCGGAGCCAGTTCGTTGAGCCACGAATGAACAACCTTCATCAAAGTGCCCTCATCAGAACTGCTCCATGAAGCGAAGGTCGTTGCTGAACATCTCGCGCACGTCGCCGATCGAGTGTCGCTCCTTGGCCATGCGATCAATACCGAAGCCGAAAGCAAAGCCGCTCCACTCCTCGGGGTCGAGTCCGCCGGAGCGCAACACGTTTGGGTGGACCATGCCGCAGCCGCCGAGCTCGAGCCATTGTCCCGATGGGGTCTGAATGTCGAACTCGGCCGACGGCTCGGTGAACGGGAAGTAGCTCGGTCGCAGGCGCGACCCGAAGTCGGCCCCGAAGAAGGCCTTGGTGAACGAATCGATCGTGCCGGCCAGATCGGCAAGGGTGATACCTCGATCGATCACCAAGCCCTCGAGTTGGTGGAAGACGGCAAGGTGCGTGGCATCGGTCGTTTCGTTGCGGAAGACCCGACCGGGCATGATCATGTAGATGGGCGGCGGCAGGGTCTGCATGACACGGATCTGCACGGGTGACGTGTGCGTGCGCAGCACCGTGGAACCGGGCTCGCCGTGCTCGACGTAGAAGGTGTCATGCATGCTCCGCGCCGGGTGGTCGGGTGGCAGGTTGAGGGCTTCGAAGTTGTACCAATCGGTCTCGACCTCGGGTCCCTCGGCGATCTGGAAGCCGAGCCCGATGAACACGTCCTCCAGTCGCTCCCATGCCTGAGTCACCACGTGGGCGTGACCTCGACGCGGACGCGACATCACTTCGGTGAGATCGAGTCGCTCGGCGGCCATCTGCACCACCCGCTCGGCGGCGGCCAGCTGGCGTCGACGCTGGTTGAGTCCCTCGGCGACGGCGACAGTCGCTTCGTTGACTGCCTGCCCGGCCGCCTTCTTCTCCTCCACCGTCGATAACCCACCAAGGCCTGTCTTGAATGCTGCGAACGGGCCGCGCTTACCCAGCAGCTCGGCCTCGAGCGCACGAACTTCGTCGGCTGTCGCAGCGTGACCAACTCGGCCCAGCGCCGCCTCACTCGCCCGCTTCACTTCTTCGATCATCTGCACACTCTCCTCACAGCATCACACGACATAGGGCACGAACCCCCCGAGCGTTGAGGCGGCGAGACGTCAGCGAGTCAGCGCGCAACCCCGAGCAACGCCCGGGGGCACCGAAATCGTCGATCGACCATCGCTGCATCCTAGACAGTGCTCCGTTGCCGGGCCACTTCAAATACCAGCACAGTCGCCGCCATGGCGGCGTTGAGGCTTTCCACCGGGCCGGCGTGAGGGATTGTGATCCACTGGTCGATGGCGACGTCATCGTCGAGCCCGTGTGCCTCGTTGCCAACGACGACGGCGACTCGGCCGTGGTACACCGGGTCGGTGTAGACGTCACCGCGGTGCGACGAGGTGCCAAGCCGGCGAAATCCGCTCAGCGAGTCGAGGGTGGCCTCGACCACAGGGATGCGGAACAGCGATCCGGCGCTTGCCCTGACGACCTTCGGGTTGTATGGATCCACCGAACCTGGAGTGAGCACCACGGCATCGGCGCCGGCGGCCACTGCCGATCGGATGATGGTGCCGGCATTGCCGGGGTCGGCGAGGCGATCGCCGACGAGCAAGAAGGTCGCATCGGCGGGCAGCGCCGCCGGGCGCATAGCCACGACCGCCATTATCGGCTGCGGCGACTCGGTCGAGGCCACACGTTCGATCACATTCGGCGCCAACTCGTGGACGGCGACGGCGAGGTCGGGCGTCGTGCCAGGGGCGACGTAACACTCCTTCACATCCCATCCGGCGGCGATCGCCTGGCGCAGCAGGCCGAGCCCCTCGACGACGAACACACCCTCGTCGTAACGACAACTGCGGCGCCCCAGAAGGCGCCGCAGTCGTTGCACCCTCGGGCTCGCATAGGTGAGCCCGCCAGCGTGCGGGGTGCTCAGAGAGCCGCCTTGGCTGCGGTGGTCAGCGCGGTGAATGCGGAGGCGTCGGTGACGGCCAGATCGGCCATCACCTTACGGTCGACTTCAATCCCAGCGGCGTTGAGGCCGGCGATGAACCGGCTGTAGCTGATGTCGTTGAGGCGGCAAGCTGCGTTGATCCGCTGAATCCACAGCCGGCGGAACTCACCCTTCTTGGCGCGACGATCGCGGAAAGCGTACTGCCCGCTCTTCATGACCTGTTCGTTGGCCGCCCGTACCGAGCGGCTCTTGTTGCCGTAGTAGCCCTTGGCTCGCTCGAGCACCTGCTTGCGATGCTTCTTGGAACCAACGGCGCGCTTTACACGGGCCATTTCACTGTCTCCTCGTCACTTTTTTGGGTCGTTTGTCGTGATCAGCGCTCGCCGAGCAGGCGCTTGATCCTCTTCACATCGCCAGGGTGCACGGCAACCATCCCGTCGAGGCGACGGGTTCGTGTCGACGGCTTTTTTTCGAACATGTGCTGGCGGTTTTGCTGCAGGCGTCGGAGTTTTCCGGTTCCTGTCTTCTCGAACCGCTTGGCAGCGGTCTTGCTGGTCTTCATCTTTGGCATGATTGGTTCCTTGCTGGGGTGGTCGTGTTTTGATCAGGCCGGATCGGCCGTTTCGACCACTTCCGCTTTCGCTTCCGCTACCGGTTCTGCCGGCGCCTGCTCTTGTTCTGGCTGCGCCGGTGCCGGGGCACTGTCAGCAGCCTTGCCGTCATTCGCCGCAGTCTTGGGTTCGTGCGGCTTCTTGACGACTGCCTTCTTCTCCGGAGCCAGCACCATGGTCATATTGCGACCTTCCAACCGAGCCTGGGTCTCGACTTTGCCGTTCGAACCCACCTGCTCGATCACCGCATCGAGGATTCGCGAGCCGAGTTCGGGGTGGGCCATCTCGCGACCCCTGAACTGCAACGTGACCTTGACCTTGTGGCCGTCTGCCAGGAAGTCCTGCATGTGGCGCACCTTGGTGTCGAAATCGCCCTTGCCGATCTTCGGACGGAACTTCACTTCCTTGATCGAGACCTGAATGGTCTTCTTACGCGATTCTTTGGCCTTTTGGCTTTCCTCGTACCGAAACTTTCCGTAGTCCATGATCCGGCACACCGGTGGATTCGCCATCGGCGCCACCTCGACGAGATCGAGGTCTTGCTGGCGGGCGAGAGTGAGCGCATCTGGCAGATTCTTGATTCCAAGTTGGCTGCCGTCGGCGCCGATGAGACGAACCTCACGGGCGCGGATGCGATCGTTGTACCGGTGCTCCGGTTGCTGCGGCGGTGCTATGGCTGATCAATTCTGTGCAATGGGTGGATCCCTTTCGATGTGTTTGGCTGCGAAGCCACCAACACGAAGGGACCGCCACCTACGACGGCCACTCGAGTGCTCGCGACCCGGACGCACGGTAGCTGACGCAGTGTGGCCGGGTGGGAGTGTGCCGTGGACAGCCACCCCACTTCGCTGTGAGTTGTCGGCGGATACGATACCTCAGGTGAGCAGCGATGACACCGAATCGGTGGTGGAAGACGCCCAGAGCGCGTTGAATGACGCCCGCGCCCGCCTCGCCGAGGTTCCCGCCCAGACGGTGGTGGTCAACCACGTGATGGGGTTGTACGAGTTGGCGGCGATCCACCTGGGTGCTGCTCCCCCACGTCTCGCCGAGGCCACGTTGGCCATCGACGCCGTCGGCTGCCTGGTCGAAGGGCTCGGTGAACGCCTCGGTCCCGATGCTGCGACGTTGACCGCCGCCCTGTCGAATATCCGCCTGGCTTTCGTGCAGATCAAGGCTGCCGCAGCGGCCGGCAACTGAATCGGCCGAAGCGGGCCTGGCACACACGGCCATCGGCGACCTTCACGTCCTCGGCGCGCAGCAGCGCCGCTTGCTCGGGTTCGTGGCCGGGCACCAGCCGGCCAACGGAGTTGACCACTCGCCACCACGGCACCTCCTCGTCGGTCGTGGCCAAGATGCGGCCGACCAGTCGAGACAACTTCGGGTAGCCGGCGTCGTCGGCGATATCGCCATACGTGACAACTTCACCCTCCCGCAAGGCGCGGATCACTTCGAGGATGCGCCTGTCGCGCTCGTTCATGTCGTGACGATTTGTGTGGCTTCGTAGCGGCCGAGCTTGCACATCAGGTCGAACTCGACCTCGGCGCCGATCGAAATGTCGCGATTGCCATCGGCGATGACGATGCAATGGAAAAGCACGATCCAACCATCGTCGCGGGTGATCTCGCCAAGGCCGGCCGCCTTGTCGAACGCGGTGACCGTGCCGCGCACTTTCAGGCAACGATCTTACTGATCGGTAACTCCAAGATGTCGGAGGCGCCGGCGTCTTTGAGCTCCGGGATGAGGGTGTTGATCGTCCGCTTCTCGACGACCGATTCGATGGCATACCCACCGCTCGCCAGTTCGCTCACGGTCGGCGACTTCGCCGAGGGCAGCACGGCGAGCACCGCCTTGAAATGGTCGGCGTCGACATTCAGCTTCACGAGCACCTTGGTGCGGGCATCGAGCGTGCCGAGCAGCAGCGTCATCAACTGATGCATCGCGTGTCGCTTGGCCGGATCGTCGTAGGACGCCTTGTTGGCAACCATCTCGGTGTAGCTGACCAACACCGTGTCGATGATCCGCAACCCAGCGGCACGCAACGCCCTGCCGGTCTCGGTGATCTCGACCACGCAATCGGCGATATCGGGGATCTTCGCCTCGGTTGCTCCGTACGACAACCGCACGTCGGCGGAGATGCCCTTCGAGGCGAAATATCGCTCGGTCAGCTTGGGGTATTCGCTGGTGACCCTGACGCCTTGGGGGAGATCCTCGACTCGTTGCGCCGTCGAGTCGGCAGCGACGGCAGCGACCACCAGAACCGGATTCGAGGTGGCCTTGCTGTAGCGCAACTCGCCGAGGCTGACCACGTCGCTGGCGGTCTCCTCCACCCAGTCGCGTCCGGTGAGGCCGAAGTCGAACAGTCCCTCGGCGACGTACATAGGGATCTCCTGCGGGCGAAGAATGCGCACGTCGGCGATCCGCGGATCGTCGATGGTGGCCTTGTAGTCGACCGACGACGACCGCACGACCGGAAGGTCGGCTGCGGCGAACAGCTCGAGCGTCGCTTTCTCCAACGATCCCTTCGGCAGCACCAGCCTGAGCACGCGCAGCAGGCTATCCGGCCCTGGCTGAGGCGGCGCGGCTCAGTGCGCCGTAGGTGATTCGTTCAGCAGGCGCACGGCGTGAGGAACGACGTCGAGGATCGCAGCAAGCTGCTCGACACAGCCCTTCGGGGAGCCGGGTGTGTTGCAGATGATGACGTGTCCGCGAATGCCGGCAATCCCGCGTGACAATCGGCCGAGCGGGTTGACAAGGCGCATCGCCTCGGCCAGCCCGGGAGCCTCGCGCTCGATCACCAGGCGCGTGCCTTCCGGGGTCTGGTCGCGCGGCGCGAACCCGGTACCGCCGGTCGACACGAGCAATCCGTCGAAACCGCCACACATCTCCCGCAGGGTGTTGGCAACGTTGTCGGCACCATCGGCGGTGACCCGATGCTCGTCGACAATCCATCCGGCCTCGGTGAGCTGCTCGACGAGGGCCGCGCCGCTGTGATCCATGCGAGTCCCGTGGATCACGCCGTCGCTGACGGTGAGTACCTTGGCGTGGAGTGGCTGCTCGGTCATGACGTGCGACGGTATCGAATCAGCACCATGCCGTCGGTGTCGTGATCGTGCGGTAGAACGCGCCAGCCGTGACCGTACGTCCGCCATTCGCGGCCCGGCGCCGACGTGATCGGCTCGAAGCCATCGGGGATCGGATGGTCGATCGACTCCTCGGCGGTGAGGGTGCACACGCTGTACGCCAACCACCCGCGGGGTCGAACCAGTGGCGCGGCCGCCGCGATTATGCGCCGCTGCAACCCGGCCAACTGTGACACGTCGCCCTCGGTGATCCGCCAACGCGCATCGGCGCGGCGGCGCAACGCCCCGAGACCGCTGCATGGCGCGTCGACCAAGACCTTGTCGAAGCTCGATGATGGCAACGGCGGTACGGCGGCGTCAGCGACTACGACGGGTACACCCCGGATCAAGCGGGCGCGGTGCATCTGCAGGTC
>JANNHY010000075.1:0-6247 GCA_031404635.1 Ilumatobacteraceae bacterium | reverse complement strand
TCCCAGGGGGATCCCAAGGAGCTCATCGGGGAAGCGGAAATCGTGGATTCTGGCAGTCAGGAAAAAGGATCGACTTCGTAGTTTATTGGTAAGAGTAGGAGAGGCATATGAACGCGACGCGATCGACGATCAAGCGCATTGCCTGGCGCACACGCACATCGGTGAACGGTTCCTGATCGACGGCCATCACCATCGTCAACCATCCTCCACCACCGGCGTTCAGGGTCTTGTAGCCATCGGTGCCGTTGATCGTCTCGACCGAAGCCGCCGGAATGTCCTGGGCGCAGTCGATCTGGTCTGCCAGCAGGGCATTGACCAGCGCGTCGGCGTCGGCGAAGTCGATGATCTCGACCGAGTCGAAGCTCGGTTTGCCCTCGTCCCAGTAGAACGGGTTCTTGACGTGCACCGACTTCTTGCCGATCTCGAACTCGCTGAGCATGTACGGCCCGGTACCGATCTGGTTCGTCACATCACCGGCGAAGCGCTCGTATCCCACCGGCACGATGGCCATGGTGTACGCGCACAGCGTCTCTTTGAAAGTCGAAACAGGCTGTTTGAGCTGGACCTCGACAGTTTGATCGTCGATCTTCTTCAGCCCGGTCGCTTCGAGGATCGGGCGCAGCCCGCCGCCACCGAAGAGGGCCAAGTCGGGGTCCAGAGCGCGAGTGAAAGAATAGATGACATCGTCAGCCGTCACCGGGTTGCCGTTACTGAACTTCACGCCGTCCTTCAGCGTGACGGTGTAGTTGTCCGCGGCGTTCGCCGTGACATCCTTGGCGACGGCGTGGGTGTACTCCGGGACGTACTCAGGGCTGAAGCTCATCAGCGGCTCCCAGCCGGTCGCCTGGCGGATGATGTCGGCCTTGGAGATGATGTGCTGTCCATCGAGCAGGTCGTTGGCACCACCCAGCGTGCCCACCCGCAAGACGCCGCCACTCGCCGCCGGCGCCGCATCGGTAGCGGCTGGTGCAGCGTCGCTTGCCGGTGCGGCATCGCTGCCGGCCGGAGTCGTGCTCTCGTCGTCGCTGCCGCATGCGGCGAGCGCGGCGGCCATCGTTGCTGCAGCGGTGCTCCCGAGAATCAGTTGCCGACGGTTGTATCGGCCCGGCATCCAGCCTTGGATTGGATCATTCGCCATCCCAGTTCCCCCTTGTAGAGAGCGTCATCCCCTGCGACGCCCAGTTGGTGGGACTATAACGCGGCTGTCGGCGTCACATTCGTACGCAGCGTCTCGGTGTGGCCGTCGACGCCGAGTGCCTGCCCGGAGATGAACCGCGCGCCCGGTGACGACAGGAATGCCACCGCCTCGGCGATGTCGTCGGCATCGACGAACGACCCCATCGACACCTGGCTGGCGTACGCCGATCTCACCGCCGCAGCAGTGACTCCTGTGCTGGCGGCCTCGCGTTCGATCACACCATCCATGCGCGAGCCGCCGACCGAGCCGGGGCAGATGGCGTTGACGCGGATGCCGACCGGACCAAGCTCCATCGCCCACGTCTTGGTCAGCCCGACGACCGCCCATTTGGCCGCCGCATACGGCGAGCGCAGGGGATAACCGAATATTCCGGCGGTCGACGAGATGTTGACGATCGATCCGCGACGCTCACGCAGCAGTGGAACAGCCTTACGGGTGCATCGAAACATCGAGCCGAGATTGACCCGCACACAGTGGTCGAACGCCTCGGGGTCCATTTCGTCGACGGGCGCCGTTGGTCCGGCGATGCCGACGTTGTTGACCAGCACGTCAAGGCCTCCGAGGCGGCGGGAAACCTCCTTGAACAGGTGATCGACTGCGGCGGTGTCGGAGACATCGGCCACGACATCGGGCGTCGTCAACGAATCGACGTCGACGACCAGAATGGTGGCGCCGCCTCGCGCCAGCCTCGCTGCAATGGCCGCACCGATGCCAGATCCGCCGCCGGTCACCAGCGCCCGTAGACCTGTGAGTTGTTCCATATTTGCTCCATCTCGTTCTCGGTGCTTGGCCATGCTCACAGGTCGCTCTGCCCCTCGGCGCCTCGGCGAGCATCGGCTACAGTTAGCTGACCGTTCGTTCAGACAACAGGGGGTTAGGCATGAACTGGGAAGTTTTCATCACGTGCGCAGTCACCGGCTCCGGCGACACCGTCGGCAAGAGTCCGCATGTGCCGGTCACGCCAGAACAGATCGCCGACTCGGCGATCGACGCCGCCAAGGCCGGGGCGGCGGTGGTGCACATCCATGTCCGCGATCCGCAGACCGGCAAGGGCGCCCGGGCCACCGAACTGTACTCCGAAGCGGTGGAACGGATCCGCGCCTCGGGAATCGACGTCGTGCTCAACCTGACCGCCGGCATGGGCGGTGACCTGGTGTTGGGCGGCGACGAGGAGGTGTTGCCGATCAACCCCGACGGCACCGACATGGCCGGTGCCACCGAACGCCTTGACCATGTGCGAGCGCTGCTGCCGGAAATCTGCACGCTCGACTGCGGCACGATGAATTTTGCCTCTGGCGGCGACTACGTGATGGTCAACACTCCAGGCGTGCTGCGCAGCATGGCCCGACAGGTGCAAGAACTCGGTGTGCGCCCGGAGTTGGAGGTATTCGACACCGGGCATCTCGTTCAGGTCAAAGAGCTGATCCGCGACGGCTTGCTCGACGATCCGGTGATGATCCAGCTGTGCATGGGTATCGCCTACGGCGCGCCAGATGATCCGAACACCTTCCTGGCGCTGGTCAACAACCTGCCCAACGATTGTGTGTTCTCGGCGTTCTCCATCGGCCGGATGGAGATCCCCTTCGTCGCCATGGCGGCGCTCGCCGGTGGCAATGCCCGTGTTGGTTTGGAGGACAACCTCTATCTCGGACCCGGCCACAAGGCCACCAACGCCGAACTCGTCGCCCGTGCAAAGCAGTTGCTGGAGAGCATGAACGTGCGGATTCTCGGCCCCCAGGAAGTGCGTGACAAGCTGAAGCTCGTCAAGCACTGAGCACACGACCGGGGGTAAGGAATGGGCGAGCAAGTGGTGCAGCACGGCTTGGAAGGCGTCATCGCCTTCGAAACACAGATCGCCGAGCCTGACCGCGAGGGCGGCGCGCTTCGCTACCGGGGCGTCGACATCGAAGACCTCGTCGGCACAGTCGACTACGGCCACGTGTGGGGTCTGCTGGTCGACGGCTCGTTCGACCCCGGCCTCCCCCCTGCAGAGCCGTTCCCGATCCCTGTGCATTCAGGCGACATTCGTGTCGACGTTCAGAGCGCGCTGGCGATGCTGGCCCCGTTCTGGGGCCTGAATCAGTTACTCGACATCGACGACACTCAGGTCCGCGACGACCTCGCTCGCGCCTCGGTGATGGCGCTGTCATTCGTGGCTCAGTCGGCACGCGGGCTCGGTCGGGCGATGGTGCCGCAGAAGCACATCGACGGCTCTGCGACCATCACCGAGAGGTTCATGCGCCGGTGGCGCGGCGACCCGGACCCCAACCATGTGAAGGCGGTCGACGCCTACTGGGTGTCGGCGGCGGAACACGGCATGAATGCCTCGACGTTCACGGCTCGCGTGATCGCCTCGACCGGCGCCGACGTTGCCGCAGCTTTGTCGGGCGCCGTCGGCGCCCTGTCGGGCCCGCTGCACGGTGGGGCGCCTTCGCGTGTGCTGCAGATGCTCGACGAGGTCGACAAGGAGGGTGATGCCGTCCGGTGGGTCAAGCGGGCCATGGATCGCGGCGACCGGTTGATGGGGTTCGGCCACCGTGTCTATCGAGCCGAAGACCCTCGCGCCCGCGTGCTTCGCCGCACAGCCAAGGAGCTGAACTCGCCTCGCGTCGAGGTCGCCGAGGCCCTCGAGCGTGCCGCACTCGAGGAGTTGAAGGCCCGCTATCCGGACCGTGTCTTGGCCACCAACGTCGAGTTCTGGTCGGCTGTCGTCCTCGACTACGCCGAGGTGCCGGCGCACATGTTCACGGCGATGTTCGCTTGCGCTCGCACGGCCGGATGGGCTGCACACATCCTCGAGCAGAAGCGCACCGGACGATTGATCCGGCCGTCGGCAATCTACACCGGCCCGCCCTCGCGGCCGCCCAGCGAGGTGACCGGAGACGTGACCAGATGACGACTGGCCACATCGGCCTGCTCGGTGGTGGTGTCATCGGTGGTGGGTGGGCGGCGCGGTTCTTACTGAACGGCCACGACGTGGTGATGTTCGACCCCGATCCCGAGTCGCCACGCAAGGTCGGCGAGGTCATGGCCAACGCCCGCCGCGCCTACGGCAAGCTCACCAACGCTCCGCTGCCACCCGAGGGGTCGCTGCGCATCGTCACCCAGGTCGAAGAGGCCGTCGACGGTGCCCGCTTCGTGCAGGAGAGCGCCCCCGAACGTTTGGAATTGAAACAGCAGCTGTTTGCCACGGCCAGCCGCGTCGCCGGCGCAGATGTCATCTTCGGCTCCTCGACGTCAGGTCTGCTACCCACCGAGATGCAACGCGACATGGTCAACCCGCAACGCCTTGTGGTCGGCCACCCTTTCAACCCGGTCTATCTGATGCCGCTGGTCGAGGTGTGCGGTGGTGCAGCGACTTCGCAGGCCGCCAAGCAGCACGCCGCCGAGGTCTACCGATCACTCGGCATGCAGCCGCTGATTCTGTCGAGGGAGATCGACGGATTCATCGCCGACCGTTTGATGGAAGCGCTGTGGCGCGAGGCGCTGTGGCTCGTCAACGACGGCGTCGCCACAGCAGCCGAGATCGATGACGCGATGCGCTACGGGCCCGGCCTGCGGTGGAGCTTCATGGGCACCTTTCTCATCTACCGCATCGCTGGTGGCGAGGCCGGGATGCGCCACTTCATGGCCCAATTCGGGCCGACATTGCAGTGGCCGTGGACCAAGCTGATGGACGTGCCCGAGCTGACCGACGAACTGCTCGAAACCATCTGCGCGCAGAGCGATGAGCAAGTCGCCGAACAGGCAGCGGGACGTTCGATCCGCGAGCTCGAGGCGCTGCGCGACGACTGCCTGGTCGCGGTTATGCACGGCTTGCGAACTCACGACTTCGCCGCCGGCAAGACGCTGGCGACGTACGAGCACGCCTTGTTCGACCGCGGTAACCGGATCGCCCCCGGCATCGACCTGTCAGGACCGATTCCGGTCCACGAGCGTTCCGTGCCCACGGAGTGGGTCGACTACAACGGGCATACCAACGACAGCCGCTACATGCAGATCACCAGCGAGGCCGGTGACCGGTTCATGCGCTTGATCGGTGTCGACGAGCCGTACCTACAGTCGGGTCGCTCGTACTACACGGTCGAGAGCCACCTCAACTTCATCGCCCAGAGCCACGCCGGCGACCGCCTGTACGTCACCGCCCAGTTGCTGTCGCACGACGCCAAGCGCCTGCACATCTTCACCAGCGTGCACCGCAGGGACAACGTCTCGCCGGTCGCGACCGGCGAGCACATGCTGCTGCACGTCGACGCCCATGCCGGCAAGTCGTCGCCGGCGTCCGCCGAGATCCAGGCCAAGCTCGCCGACATTGCCGCCCATCACAACAAGCTGCCGCGCCCTGTCAACGCCGGACGATCGATCGGCCAACCGCCAACCTGATTCGCTGCGCACAGCAACCGTCAGTTGGGTGGAGTGCATCGGGGCACCGGGGTGGGCGTGAAACACTCCACATGGTTTCGGGTCAGCGTGAGCGCCGAAGCGGGCCGGAGTCGAAGCCGGGACCGAGCAAGCGGGCCGCCTCGGCCAGCCACGTGCGCTCCACACGGTGCGTGGTGACGTCTTTGGCCTTCATCGCCAGCAGCGGCGCCATGCCGTCGAGCAGTGCGGCGAGCACGAACATGGTCTCGTCGGCATCGCCGGCCACGAACTCGCCACGCTGTTGACCGTCGCGGATCACCTGGCGCATCATCGCCCGCCAACGGCGGTCCATGCGGTCGCGCTCCGCCGCAGCCGACCGGTCGCGCAGCGCCAGCACACAAAGTTCCATCCACAAGGCCCAGTCGTAATGGCGCAGCATCGCCTCGATCAGGATCCGTAGCTGCTCTGATGCCGTTGGCGCCCGTTCGATTCGAACGGTGTACCGATCGTGGAACTCCAGCTCGCGCAGCGCCAGCGCCTCGGCGAGCAAGCCGGCCTTGCCGTCGAACCAGTACAGAATGGCCGCCGGGCTGGTGCCAGCGGCCTTGGCGATGTCGACCACTCGCGCACTGGCATAGCCACGCTCTGACAGCACCGATGCAGCGGCCGTGAAGATCTGCGCCTTGC
>JANNHY010000074.1:0-3054 GCA_031404635.1 Ilumatobacteraceae bacterium | reverse complement strand
GAGAATTATCACCACCGGGTTCTTCAACAGCATCCGGGCAATCGCCAGGCGCTGCTTCTCGCCGCCGCTCAGCCGGTAGCCACGCTCGCCGACCATCGTGTCGTAGCCGTCGGGCAGCGCGGCGACGGTGTCGTAGATCCGGGCGCCGCGGCAGGCCGAGTCGAGTTCGGCGATCGTCGCGTCTGGCTTGGCATAGCGCAGGTTGTCGCCGATCGACTCGTGGAACAGGTGCGGGTCTTGGCTGACGACACCGATCGCGGCGCGAAGGGTCTCTTGGGTGAGGTCGCGCACGTCGTGGCCGTCGAACCTCACGCTGCCACCGGTGACGTCGTAAAGCCGGGGGATCAGCCCGGCCACGGTGGTCTTGCCGGAACCGGATGCACCGACCAGAGCCACCGTTTCTCCTGGGTGCAGCTTCAGGTTCAGCCCGGCGAGCACATCGCGGTCGGGGTCGTGGCTGCCCACGGCACTGGGTGCCTCCAGCGAGGCGACGGTCACCTCGGCCGCCGTCGGATAGCGGAACGTCACGTCGTCGAGTTCGACCATCCCCTTCGGTTCGACGAGGTCGATGGCGCCCGGCCGATCGGTGATGCTCTCCGGGGCGTCGAGCACCTCGAAGACCCGCTCGAAGCTGACCATCGCCGTCATCAGGTCGACCCGGGCGTTGGTGAGGCCGGTGAGCGGCCCGTAGACCCGGGTGACGAGGGCGGCCAGGGCCACGAGCGTTCCATCCGAGATGTTGCCGCTGACCACGAGGTGAGCGCCGATGCCATAGATCGCCGCCGCGCCGAGGGCGCCGACCAGACCGAGGGCGACGAAGAACACCCGCCCGTACATCGCCGACTTGATGCCGATGTCGCGGACCCTGGCGGCTCTGGTCGAGAACAAGGCGGTCTCGTCGTTGGACCTCCCGAACAGCTTCACCAGTTGCGCGCCGGCGACGTTGAACCGTTCGGCCATCTGCGAGTTCATCTCGGCGTTGGTGTTCATGTGCTGGCGAGCCAGGGCCTGAAATCGCTTGCCGACCCGCTTGGCGGGGATGATGAACAGCGGCAGTACCACCAGCGCCAGCAGGGTGAGGCGCCATTCGAGCACGAGCATCGCGCTGAGCGTGGTGGCCAATACGACCACGTTGCTCACCACGCTGCCGAGCGTGCTGGTGACGGCGTTCTGAGCGCCGACGACGTCGTTGTTGAGCCGGCTGCTGAGTGCGCCGGTCTGAGTGCGAGTGAAGAAGGCAACCGGCATGCGCTGCACCTTGGCGAACAGGGCGACGCGCAGGTCGTAGATCAACCCCTCGCCGATCCGTGCCGAACACCACCGCTGCACGATCGCCAACAAGGCGTCGGCGATTGCCGAGCCGACCACCAGAGCGGCGAGCACATTGATCATCGACCGATCACCCTGTGGGATGGCGTCGTCGAGGATGGCCCTGAACGCGAACGGGGGCACGAGTTCGAGCACGGCGCTGACGAAGATGGTCAGCAGGAAGACGGTGATGATCGCCCGGTACGGCCGAGCGAACCGCCACGCCCGCCGCACGGCGCTGCGTTGCAGGTGCGCACCCTTTAGCGCCTCGGTGTCACCGGGCAGCAACATGTGTGGTCCCATTCGCATGTGTTCGAGGATAGGGGTGCCGTCGAGCGACGACGCTCGACGCGACGTACGCTGAGCCCTCGATGCGGCGAGTGTCTTCGATGATCGGTTGTGTCATGCTGCTGGCCGGTTGCGCGGCCGGCTCAGGGGTGACGGCGATCGATGCCCAACACTCCGACGCCACGTTCGATCCGAACGACGATCCGTTCGGATGGACGTCGTTCGGTGACACCGGTCGGGTCGAGATCGGCACGTTCACCGTGCCGAGGGACTACTCCGACCCCTCGAAGGGCAAGTTCGATCTGAACATCGCCCGCCATCTGGCGATGAAGCCGAAGGTGCGGATCGGCAGCCTGCTGGTCAACCCTGGCGGCCCGGGTTTTGGCGGCAGCGACTTCGCCGTGTTCGCCGAGCAGAACTTCGGTCGACGCTTGCTCGACCGCTTCGACATCGTCGCCTGGGACCCGCGCGGCACGGGGCTGAGCGAACCGAAGATCGACTGCATCGACGACTACGACCACTTCTTTGCCTCGGGCGATATCACCCCCGACGATCAGGCGGAGCGGCAGCAGCTGGTCGATCGCGCCAAGGAGTTCGCCACAGATTGCATCGTCAACAATGCCGGCTTCTACCAGTACGTGGGCACCAACAACTCGGCGCGAGACATCGACGCGATCCGCGATGCCCTCGGCGAGGCGACGATCAGCTACCTCGGGTTCAGCTACGGCAGCGAGTTGGGGGCGACGTGGGCGACCCTTTTCCCCACGACTGTTCGCGCTGCGGTGCTCGACGGCGCCGTCGATCCCGCTGCCGGGTTGGTCGAGAGCGGGTTGCAGCAAGACAAGGGCTTCGAGGCCGCCCTGGCGACCTTTCTTGCCAGGTGCAGCGAGAACGCCAAATGTGCGTTCCACAACGGTGGCGACGCCGAGGGGGCATTCGACCGCTTGCTGAAGGTAATCGACGAGACACCGATCCCCAGCCAGCCCGGGCGGCCTGCGGTCTCGGTCGAGGTGGCCCTGTCGGCAGTCGGCCAGGCGATGTACTCCGACCAGAGCTGGCCACGGCTCGAACAAGCCCTGGCCGGCGCCCAGAGCGGCGAGGGCGCCGGGTTGCTGGCGCTGTACGACGAGTACTACCTGCGCCGAGCGGATGGCACCTACGAGGACTCGCTCGAGGCCTTCCAGGTGATCACGTGCATGGATTCCGCCGAGCGGCCGACTGTTGAGCAAGACGACGCCGACGCGGCGAGGTTCCAGGAAGTTGCACCTCGTTTTGGGGCGAGGACGGTCGGTGCCTATTTCTGCACGTTCTTCCCGCCGTCGAGCGACCCGCGCATCGAGATCACAGGCCAAGGCGCCGGGCCGATCGTGGTGATGGGTACTACCGGCGACCCGGCAACGCCGCTCAACGGCACCCGGAAGATGGCCGCGGCGCTGGAAGACGGGCTCCTGGTGCAGG
>JANNHY010000073.1:0-16931 GCA_031404635.1 Ilumatobacteraceae bacterium | reverse complement strand
CATACGTCGCAACGTTCACGCCGTTCTGGAGCAGGAGCCCCACGCCAAGCCCGGCGCCCAGCGTACCCAGGGTCGCCAGCATCGGGGGGATCCGCATGTACGCCACGAGGAATCCGTTCGTCGCGCCAAGCATCAGTCCGGCGCGATTGTGGGCGGCTCGGTATTCGGCGATCGTGGTGGGGGAGCCTGCGTGGCGGTCGATATGTGCATCTATGAGATCGCTCAGCGACATTTTGGCTTGAGCGCGCCGCTGCTGCGGCTGTTCGGTTGGAAGGGTGGCGACGAGCTTCGCCAGTTCGCTCGACGCCGCGCGTTTGCCACCCCGAAATGTGCGGCTGGTGTAGCGCAGCTTGCCGGTGACCGGATCCTGGCCGACGAAACACGAAGCTCCCAGCAGCCTGGTGAACGTTCACGCATCGAGCCACGCACCAGAGAGACATATCACACAAATATGGGATAAATATGGGATGGCCGTCCGGCTCCTCCGCCAGTTCCCATCAAATATTCCCTCTGAGCTGGTATTTCTTGGTGCGCCCCCTGGGTTTCGAACCCCAGAACCTGCGGATTAAGAGTCCGTTGCTCTGCCGTTGAGCTAGAGGCGCATCGCTCCGGCCGGGGCCGGGGCCCGAGCAGCCGAGGGGCACTGACGTGCCCCCAAACTGTTCGATTGGGGTGACCGACGGGGCTCGAACCCGCGACATCCAGTACCACAAACTGGCGCTCTACCAGCTGAACTACGGCCACCATGTAGGTTTCACAGTCTGCCACATCGCCGGGCGAGTTCCACACTTCGATTTCCGAGGCGTCCTCGTTTCCGGCCGTCCACGACGGATTCCGTTGTCCGCTACGCTTGTAAGAACGAAATCCGTTTCGAGAATCGAATGAGTGCAATGGAATCCATCGACACCCGCCACCTTGCCAGCAAAGCCCGCCAGATCACCCAGCGCGAACTCGGTGTCTACATCGAGCGCACCGCCGGCTCGATGAGAGCCACGGCGCGGGCCCGTAAGGTGATGCCGCTCGGCGTGCCGTCGAGCTTTCAGGCCTATGACCCGCACCCGATCGTGGTCCGCCGGGCGCAGGCGGCTTGGATGGAAGACGTAGACGGAAATCGCTACACCGATTTCGACATGGGCTACGGGGCGCTGTTCTCCGGTCACTGCCACCCGGCGGTTCGTCGGGCGGTGAGCGAACAGCTCGACTACGGGACCCTCTACGTCACTCCGTGTGAGCTGAACGCCGACGTCGCCGAGTTGTTGGCCGAACGCTACGGGCTCCCGATGTGGCGGTTCACCAATTCGGGTACCGAGGCCACCATGGACGCAATCCGCGTCGCCCGCGGAATCACCGGCCGGGAGAAGATCGTCAAGGTCGAGGGTGGCTACCACGGCCACCACGACGAAGTGATGATCTCGATGAAGCCACCTATTGCCGAGGCCGGCCCGGTTGATGCGCCACGGTCCATTCCGGCAACGGCAGGCATCACCCGGGCCGTGTTGGCCGACACTATCGTCGTTCCGTACAACAACGCCGACGCACTCGAGCGAGTGCTTAGCGCTGGCGACGTCGCCTGTTTCATCGTCGAACCGGTCATGGAGAACATCGGCATTTGCTTGCCGCAGCCCGGGTATCTGGAAGCGGTGCGGGAGATCACCCGCCGGTACGGCACCAAGTTGATCTTCGATGAGGTCAAGACAGGCATCACCGCCGGATTCGGTGGGGCGACTCGGCAACTCGGCGTGCAGCCTGACCTCGTGGCTCTGGCCAAGAGCATCGGTGGCGGGCTGCCTCTAGGTGCCTTCGGCGGTACCCAGGAGTGCATGGATCAGATCACGGCGGGCAAGGTGCTGCATCTGGGTACCTACAACGGCAACCCGCTGTGCATGGCCGCCGCCAAAGCAGTGTTGACCGAAGCATGCACCCGCGAGACCATCCAACGCGCCATCGACCTCAATGGGCGATTGATCGACGCTTGCCAGAAGACGATCAGCGATGCCGACCTGCCGGCCCACACGGTGCAGTTCGGCGCCAAGGGTTGCATCACGTGGGCACCCAAGCAGATCCAGAACTACCGCGACTACAAAGCAACAGATTTCGATCTCGCCTTCGCTCAGTGGATGCACGGCATCAACCGCGGTGTGCTGCTGCCGCCCGGCCTCGACGAACAGTGGCTGATCTCGGTGATGCACTCCGAGAGCGACGTGATGCTCTACGCCGACGTGTTCGGCGAGTTCGTCGCCGAACTGGTGAGCTGACGTGCGAGCGGCATCGCGGTTAATTGCCCCAGCTGCGGTCCTCGCGATATCGGTATGTGCTGACGGGAGCGTTCCAACGCCGTCTGCGTCGCAGTAGCCCGGTGCCCACCAGCAGCATCAGGCCGCCACCGCCGAGCACGATCGCCAACCCAACGAGCATCGGCAACGAATTGTTGGCGAGGCGCGCCGGCACGTCGGCCCAGATGTTGTCGCTGAGAGCTGGCAGCGCAAAGCGCGGCACGATGTAGCCGAGCACGGCGATCAAAAACGCCAACAGCATCATGCCGTATCCGAGGCTGTGCACCAGCGCCGAACGATTGGGGTGCAGCATGAAGCCGATCACGAAGAACCCGACGGCGAAGAGCGCGCCGAATGGGATCAGCCAACGAAGGATGCGACGGATTCTGTCGAGTGAATCGACTTGCGGCACGGGCAGCGTCAACGGCGGCATGTCGGCAACCACTTGATTGCGCACCAGCAGCACCATCTGCGTGGCTGTGATTCGCACCGGCGCTTTCAGCTCACCGATCAATCGGGCATGCGCGTCGTGGAGGACCTGGCTGAGGAACTCCGCGCCTTGCTCGGTACTGGCGACGGCACTCACCGTCTGGCGCACTGTGGCCTGATCCAAACCCCGTCGCGAGGCTGCGGCGTCGGCGATGGTGTTGGTGAGTTGCGTCTTGATCCGGTTGTCCTGCAGCACCACATTGGCGAGGTCACGGGTGCGATCTGGGTCGAACGCGCTGCGGTGTAGCAACCATCCGCTGATGGCGAGGCTGGCGCACACGTAGGCAAGACCGAAGATGAGGCCACCCAGTGTTCGACGCACGTCGCTAGTTTGGCCGATGGACTCTTCGTTGTCTCTATGGTGAGTCCGATGCCTTCGAAAGATCCGTCGTTCGTTCGGATGACGCGTCGTGCTGTCGCCCTGCGTTGCCCGTGGTGCGGATCGCGCCGCACCTTCATTCGCGGGTGGCTGGGCAAGCACGATCGCTGCCGGACGTGTGGCATTCGCTGGCGGCGCGAAGAGGGTTTTGAACTCGGCGCCGTGGCGGTCAACACGATGCTCACCTTCATCGTCTTGGCGGCAGGTATGACGGTCGGATTCGTGCTGACGTCCCCCGAAATTCCGGTTGCCCGGATGGTGTTGTCGCTGATCGGCGTCGCCGTGCTGATGCCGATCGTGATCTATCCGTTCACGTTCACGATCTGGTTGGCGTTCGATCTTGCCGTGCATCGTCCCGAGGCCGCAGAACTCGCCGAGGCGGCGGTGGCAGTCGCGGCGACTACTCCGACGGGCTGAGCACCGAGGTAATACTTGATCGAACGACTGTTCGTAGTTACACTGCTGTTGTTCGAACAACGCCAGACGTTCACCACAATCAGGTACCTGTGCTCGGGAAACCGTGTAACACCCCTTCCGTATGGTGCCCGTCATCGCAATCGAGGTCGTGCGACTCGGCCTCCACATCAGCAAACCACCCATGCATCAGGCAGGAAACGGAGAACGACAGTGAGCAACGATCGCGACAAGGCACTCGAGGTGGCGTTGGCGGCCATCGACAAGCAGTTCGGCAAGGGGTCCATCATGCGTATGGGTGAGAAGGGGTCGATGGCCATCGAGTCCGTTCAGACCGGGGCGCTGTCGCTCGACCTCGCCCTCGGTGTCGGCGGGCTGCCGCGTGGGCGTGTGGTCGAGATCTTTGGTCCCGAATCTTCCGGTAAGTCCACGCTGGCCATGCACGTGGTGGCCGAGGCGCAGCGCAACGGCGGTATCTGCGCCTATATCGACGCCGAGCATGCCATGGATCCGGTGTATGCCAGTGCCATCGGTGTCGACATCGACCAGCTGCTGATCAGCCAGCCCGACACCGGCGAGCAGGCGCTCGAGATCGTCGACATGTTGGTGCGCTCCGGTGCTGTCGACGTGGTGGTCATCGACTCGGTGGCGGCGCTCACGCCCCGCGCCGAGATTGAGGGCGAGATGGGCGATACCCATGTCGGCTTGCAGGCCCGGTTGATGAGCCAGGCCCTTCGCAAGCTCACCGGCAACCTCAGCAAGACCAACACCATTGCCATCTTCATCAACCAGCTGCGCGAAAAGATCGGTGTGATGTTCGGGTGTTTCAACTACTCCACTCGGGTCACGTTGGCCGATGGCACTCAGGAGAAGATCGGCAAGATCGTCAACAGTCGCATGCCGGTCGAGGTGCTCTCCTACGACCCCCAGCTCGACCGCATTGTGCCCATGCCGATCACCAATTGGTTCGACAACGGGGTAGCCGAGCGGTTCTTGCAGTTCAGGATCGCGCGTGGCGGTGGCAACGGCGCTGCCCAATTCGCCGCCACCGAGAACCATATGATCTCGACACCGGGCGGTTGGCGTGCCGCCGGCGAACTGGTCGCCGGCGATCGGGTCATGCAGTCAGTGCCGCACTACCTCAGCGATATGCAGTGGCAAGTGTTGCTTGGCGGGTTGATGGGTGATGGTGCCCTGTCGCCCACCCGCAACGGTAACGGTGCCCGGTTCCGCTGGGGCCACGGTGCCAAGCAGGTCGAGTACGGCGATTGGAAGGCGTCGCTGTTCGCCAATATCAACGTTTCTCGCCATGAGAATGCCAAGGGCGCAGTCTTTTACGACTGCCAGCCGCTGCCCGAGCTTGCCGAACTGCGCGAGGCTGTGTACGTCGGTGGCAAGAAGGTGCTCAGTCACGACTACCTGAAGCAGCTCACCCCTCTGTCGCTGGCTGTGTGGTACATGGACGACGCCGGCTTTCAGAACCGAGCGAAGGGTTTGCAAGCCCGCACCGCCGACGGCAGCGGTCGTGCCGAGATTTGCGTCGAGGCGATGTCGGTCGATACACGGGTGCGTTTGCGCGAGTACCTCGCCGACACGTGGGGCATCCAGGCGTCACTCACCGAACGTGGTGCCGCAAAGAAGGCTTCGCTCGTGTTCGCCAAGGACGAAACGGCCAAGCTGCACGCCCTCATCGCGCCGTTCGTGCACACATCCATGCAGTACAAGCTGCTCGGGCGGTTCCAGCGCCGATTCGCTGTCGAGCCGGTGTTCGCCCCGGTGCGCCAGATGCTGGCACCGATGCCGATCCTGAGCATCACCAACAAGCCGCCGACGCGCAGCATGCATCGCTTCGATATCGAAGTCGGTGGCACGCACAACTACTTCGTCGATGGCGTGATGGTCCACAACTCGCCAGAGACCACCCCTGGCGGTCGGGCGTTGAAGTTCTACTCTTCGGTGCGCCTCGACATCCGTCGTGTCGAGAGCATCAAAGACGGTGCCGAGATCGTCGGCAACCGCACGCGGGTCAAGGTGGTCAAGAACAAGGTCGCCCCGCCGTTCCGCCAGGCCGAGTTCGACATCATGTACGGCAAGGGCATCAGCCGCGAAGGCACGCTGCTCGACATCGCCGTCGATATGGGCATCATCAAGAAGTCGGGGGCCT
The DNA here is from genome assembly GCA_031404635.1 of Ilumatobacteraceae bacterium. GTDB lineage: Bacteria > Actinomycetota > Acidimicrobiia > Acidimicrobiales > Ilumatobacteraceae > JAENVT01. The sequence continues at coordinate 11,212 of JANNHY010000073.1, read as the reverse complement.
GGTTCACCTACGAGGGCGAGCAGCTCGGTCAGGGCCGCGAGAACGCCAAAAGCTTCTTGGCGGAGAACCCCGAGATCATGGTCGAGGTCTCCGAGAAGGTGCGTGTCGAGGCGGGGATCGGGCACGACGCACCCGAGTTCACGCCGGCCGATGAACAACCGATCACGATCGACTGACATGTCCGTACCCGCTCGTATCACCTTGGTTACTCTCGGCGTGACCGATGTGGCTCGGGCGTCGGCGTTCTACGAGGCGCTGGGTTGGCGACGATCCAGCGCCTCGAACGACGACGTCTCGTTCTTCCAACTCGGTGGGCTGGCGTTATCGGTGTTCGGTCGACAGGCGTTGGCCGACGATGCCACGGTTTCGTTAGCGGGCGTCGGGTTTGCCGGCATCTCGCTGGCGATCAACCTCGAATCCGAGGCCGAGGTCGATCGAGTCGCCGCCGAATGGGTGTCGTGCGGCGGCACGCTGGTCAAGCAGCCCCACCATGTTTTCTGGGGCGGTTATTCCGGGTATGTCGCCGATCCCGACAGCCATCTGTGGGAACTCGCCTACAACCCTGGGTTCGCCCTCTCGGCCGATGGCTCGATGCAACTCCCTTCGTGAGGTAGCGCTCCACCGATAGCCTTCGCGTGTGACCCGCGGCTATATCGTCCACACCTTCGGGTGCCAGATGAACGAGCACGACTCCGAACGAATTGCCGGCCTGCTGGAAGGCGATGGCTATGTCGCGGTCGCTGACGAGACCGAGGCCGACGTGGTGGTGCTCAACACGTGCTGCATCCGCGAGAACGCCGACAACAAGCTGTACGGCACGCTCGGCTGGCTGAAGCCGTGGAAGGAACAGCGCGACGGGCGCCAAATCGTTGTCGCCGGTTGCTTGGCGCAGAAGGATCGCGATGTGGTTCGTCACAAGGCGCCATATGTCGATGTCGTCCTCGGCACGCACAACGTGCATCGCACGGCCGAGCTGATCGACCAGGCACGCCGCGCCGGGCCGATCACCGAGATCCTCGATGAGGCGGTGCTCGACGAGCAGGCGATGTTCCCAAGTGCCTTGCCAGCGCGCCGCGAAACCACCTACAACGCCTGGGTCACCATCCAGATCGGCTGCGACAACTCCTGTGCCTTCTGTATCGTGCCGGCGGTGCGCGGTGCTGAGATCAGCCGTCCGTTCACCGACATCGTTGCCGAGGTCGGTCGCCTTGCTGCCCACGGTGTCAGCGAGGTCACGCTCCTCGGGCAGAACGTCAACAGCTACGGCCGCGACCTGCAGGTTGCCGCCCGTCAGGCCGGCGACCGCGAAGCCCGCCTGCGGCCGATGTTCGCCGGGTTGCTCAGCGCGGTCGGTGCCGTCGACGGTATCCGCCGAGTCCGCTTCACCAGCCCGCACCCCAAAGACATGCGCGCCGAGACATTCGCGGCGATGGCCTCGACGTCAGCGGTATGTGAGCACCTCCATTACCCGTTGCAGTCCGGCAGCGACCGGGTGCTGGCGGCGATGCACCGCGGCTACACCGCTCGGCGATACCTGGCCCGTCTTGCCGCCGGGCGTGCCGCTGTAGCCGATCTCGCCGTGTCGACCGACATCATCGTCGGCTTTCCTGGTGAGACCGACATCGACTTCGCCGCCACCCTCGATGTCGCCTCCGCAGCGGAATACGACTATGCCTACACCTTCGTCTTCTCACCGCGACCAGGCACCGAGGCCGCCGAGATGACCGACCGGTTCGTCGATCCGGCCATAGCCTCCGAGCGCTTTCAGCGGCTGCGAGTGGTGGTCGAACGCAGCGCCCTGGCCAAGCACGAAGCCCGGGTCGGTCGAACCGAAGAGGTACTCGTCGAGGGCCCGAGCAAGAAGAATCCCTCCGTCTTGTCGGGCCGTACCCGTCAGAACAAGCTCGTGCACTTCACCCCGCCGCAGCCGTTGCGCTCCGGTGCCTACGCGTCGGTCGAGATCACCCGTGCCGCGCCGCACCACCTCGTCGGCCAATTCGTCGAGTTGCTCGCCGAACCACAGCACAAACGGCGCATCGCCGTGCTCGCCGGGTGACCACCGCGCCACTGGTCATCCTCGGGCCGACCGCGTCCGGCAAGAGCGACGTTGCCATGGCCCTCGCCGGCCGGCACGGTGACGCCGAACTGGTTGCCGTTGACGCGATGCAGGTGTATCGGCGCATGCACATCGGCACCGCCAAGCCCTCCACGGCCGATCGCGCTGCTGTACCGCACCATTGCCTCGACCTCGTCGACGCCGCGGGCGAGTTCACGGTCACCGACTTCGCCGCGGCCGCCCGGCAGGCGCTGGCCGGGATCGCCGACCGCGGTGGCCGTGCCGTGCTGGTCGCCGGAACCGGCCTGTACCTGCGCAGCGTCACTGACCCGATGGAGGTGCCAGGGCGCTGGCCCGGGGTGCGCGCCGAACTGGACGTGCGCGTCGGCGTCGAGGGCGTCGAAGCGCTCCATCGCCAGCTTGGCGGGCTGGATCCGGTCGCCGCCTCGAAGATGGAGCCGACCAATACACGCCGCGTGGTGCGTGCGTTGGAAGTGGCGCTCGGTAGCGGCCGCCCGTTCAGTTCTTTCGGCCCCGGCGTCGACACCTACTTGCCGGCTCCCTTCGTGCAGTTCGGGCTGCGCTGGCCGCGGCCGCTATTAGCCGAGCGAATTGCCGAGCGGGTCCGGCGGATGATCGATGGGGGCTTGGTCGCCGAGGTCATCTCCCTCAACCAAGGCCCGATCTCGCGTACCGCTCGCCAAGCTCTTGGCTACAAGGAGTTGTTCGACTTTCTCGACGGTGCCTGCACGCTCGACGCGGCGATCGAGACCATCATCACCCGCACCCGCCAGTTCGCCGTGCGCCAGGAGCGGTGGTTCCGCCGCGACCCGCGCATACGCTGGATCGACATCGACAACGATCCGGTCGCCACGGCGCTGCCGGTACTGGAAAGCGCATGGCAGAACTCGAACTGACCAAACATCACGGGTTGGGCAACGACTTCCTGGTCGCCTTCCACCCGCAGGTCGAGGATCTGCCCGCATTGGCTCGGCGACTGTGCGACCGACGCCGCGGCCTCGGTGCCGACGGCTTGCTGATCGGCGAGAGCGAAGCGGGATATGCAGCCCGGATGGTGCTGTACAACTCTGATGGGTCACGGGCGGAGATGAGCGGCAACGGAATCCGTTGCTTCGCCCAGGCGTTGGCGCGCCGACGCGGCGATCTTGCGCCGCAGCGGATCCTCACCGATGCCGGCGAGCGCCTGGTTACCTTGTACGCCACCGACGATCCCGATGTGATCGAGGCGGCGGTCGACATGGGTGAGGTCTCGTCAATTCACGAGCCCGCCGATTGGCACCGCATCGGCACCGATTCGATGCGTCCGGTCAGTCATCTCAGCGTCGGTAATCCGCACGCAGTCGTCGGTGTCGAAGACGTGACGGTCATCGACCTGCTCAGCATCGGGGAGATCGTTCCCTACGTCAATCTCGAGCTCGTCGAACCCGGCCCCGAGCCACACGCCATCACGATGCGCGTCCACGAACGCGGGTCGGGGATCACCGAGGCTTGCGGCACCGGGGCGTGCGCCAGTGCATGGGCCGCTGAGTCGTGGGGGCTCGTTACCGCCGGATGCCAAGAAATCACAGTGCACATGGATGGTGGAGATGCCAAGGTACGTCTGCACCATCCCGAGAACGGGCATGTCACGCTCGTCGGCCCCGCCGTATTCATCGGTTCGATCGCCGTTCGTCCCTGACGGGCCGGTGCAGCAAGGAAGCCATGTCGACTCCATACAACGAAGCCCTCGGCGCAACGCTGATCGAGCGCACCAAACGCGAGCAGATCGTGTTGGTGGGCGTCACGCTGGCCGGGCGCACCGACGCCGAAACTGAAGCCAGTCTCGACGAACTCGCCCTGCTGATCGACACCGCCGGCGCCGACGAGGCCGGCCGACTCGTGCAGCGCCGCGACCAGCCCGATCACACCTGGTTCATCGGTAAGGGCAAGGTCGGCGAACTGAAAGACATCTGTCTTGCCGTCGACGCCGACACGGTCGTGTTCGAGAACGAACTCGCTCCAGCGCAGCAGTACAACCTGGAAAAGGTGCTCGGTCGCACGGCCATCGACCGCACCGCGGTGATCCTCGACATCTTCGGACAGAACGCCCACACCCTGGAGGGCAAGGCCCAGGTCGAATTAGCCCTGTTGCGCTACCGCCTGCCACGGCTGCGACGCGGTGCCACGGCCAAGCTGTCGCAGCAGCGAGGTGGTGTCGGGGCGCGTTTCGGCTCCGGCGAGACCAAGCTCGAAGTCGACCGCCGGCGAATCATGCGCCGCATAACCAAGCTCGAGTCCGATCTGAAGGAACTCTCGGCGACCCGCGAGTTGCAGCGCAAGAGCCGCAATCGCAGCGGCCTGGCCGCTGTGACCATCGTCGGCTACACCAACGCCGGTAAGTCGACGCTGCTCAACCATCTCACCAACGCCGGGGTGCTGGTCGAGGACCGATTGTTCGCCACCCTCGATCCGACGACTCGGCGACTGTCACTGCCCGGCGGCGAGCCGGTGTTGATCACCGACACCGTCGGTTTTGTCCGCAACCTGCCGCACGGCTTGATCGAGGCCTTCAAGAGCACGCTGGAGGTGGCAGGACGCGGCGACTACCTGATCCATGTCGTCGACTGCACAGCTCCCGATCCTGAGGGTCAGATTGCCGCTGTGCGCGAGGTGCTGGCCGAGATCGGCGCGTCGCATCTCCCAGAATTGTTGGTGTTCAACAAGCGCGATACGGCGCCCGATGTCGCCGCCGATCTCGTCCACCGTCACGAGGGTTCGGTCTCGGTCAGCTCCCGCCGCGGCGACGGCATCGACTGGTTCCTACATGCGCTCAGTGATCGCCTGCGTGCGTTGAGCAAGGTCGTCGAGTTGCTGATCCCGTACGATCGCGGCGACCTGTTGGCTGCGGTGCATCGCGAGGGCGAGGTTCTCTCGACCCACCACGACGACGACGGCGTACGCGTGCGAGCGCGATTGGCCGATGCGTCCGCCGGGCGCCTTGCCGAGTTCCTCGTCGCACCTGCCTGATGCCTTCGCTGGTGACGGTCGACGGCGAAAAGGCAAGATGGTGGCGTCATGGCTGAATCCGCCGGCTTTGTTCCACCCCCGTACCCATACGATCGCCTTGAGCGCCTGCTGCCGTTGGCGCAGGCGCTCGACGGTGGCGTCGTCGATCTGTCGATCGGCACGCCGTGTGATCCGCCGCTCGACAGTGTGGTCGCTGCGTTATCGACGTCGAACAGTGAGCGAGGGTACCCGCCGAGCATCGGTACCGATTCGCTGCGTCAGGCGATCCGGTCATGGCTCGCTCGCCGGTTCGATCTCGACGTTCCGCTCAACCAGGTGGCGGCGTGCGTGGGCAGCAAGGAACTTGTCGCAACAACGCCTCACTACCTGCGCTTGCGCACTCCATCGAAAGACACCGTGTTGTTTCCTGCCGTCGCCTACCCGACCTACGAAATGGGGTCCACCCTGGCCGGCTGCCGCGCCGTGCCCGTTCCGTGCCGGGCCGACGGTGGACTTGATCTGTCAGCTATCAACGCCGCCGATGCCGCACGGGCCGTGATGCTGTGGGTCAACAGTCCGTCGAATCCGACCGGTGCGCTCACCGATCTGGGCGACGCCGCGGCGTGGGGGCGCAGCCATGGAGTGCCGGTGTTCAGCGACGAGTGCTACGTCGAGTTCACCTGGGATGGCCCCCCGAGCACGATCTTGCATCACGGATTCGACGGCGTGGTCGCGGTTCACTCGCTGTCGAAGCGCTCCAACCTCGCCGGCTTGCGAGTCGGGTTCTATGCCGGCGACGCAGATCTCGTCGACTACCTGAAGGAAGTCCGCAAGCATGTGGGCATGCTGGTACCTGGGCCTGCGCAGGCAGCTGCAGCGGTTGCGCTCGGCGACGACGCCCACGTGATCGTGCAGCGCGACCGCTACCGGCGGCGCCTCGAGCGATTGGGCGAGGTGTTCTCGGCCTGGTCGGGCGCGGAGATCACGTTGCCCGCAGGTGGGTTCTACCTGTGGTTCGACGCCGGTGATGGCTGGGAATTCGCCGAGCGATTGGCGAGAGAGGGCGGGGCGCTGGTGAGCCCGGGAGACTTCTACGGCGCCGGTGGTGCACAGAACGTGCGTGCCGCCGTGGTACAACCTGATGATCGAATCGAGCGGGTCGCTAGGCGACTGGGAGTGCAGTGATGTCGTATCAACCTCAATTACCAATGGCGGGTCCGAACCCACCTGCCGTCGTCCCACCCGTCGTCCCGCCCGTCACCTCCCCTTTCAATGCGCCCGTCACCACGCTCGCTAAAGGCAAGCGGCGAAAAGCGTTGATGGTGCTCGGGTTGGTGCTGCTGCTCGGTGGCCTAGCTGGCGGCGGCGCGATCTTGTCGAAGAGCATCTCGAACTACGAAGATGCCGTGAAGGCCCTGGCCCGCGCCCCCGTCGGCTGCACGACAACCTTGGTGTTCGACGAACCGGCAACCTTCACGGTGTACACCGAGACGAAAGGCAAGGTCGGCGAACTCAGCGGCGACTGCGAGGCCAACGGAAGTGATTACAGCCACTCCGGCGACAAGCTGCCGAAAGTGTCGATGACATTGGTCGACAGCAACGGCGACGAGATCGACATGCCACGCGGTGGCACGGCCTCGTACGACGTCGGCGGGTACGTTGGCACCGGCGTGCGGACGCTGAAGATCGATGACGCCGGCACCTACAGATTGAACGTCGAGTCCGACGAGTCCGACTTCGCCGTGGCGATCGGTAAAAACCCGAAAGCCGACAGCGATCTCCTGGCAGCCATCGGGCTCGGGGTCGGCCTTGGCGGGTTTGTGATCGGTCTGACCTGCCTGTTGCTCGGCCTGCGCCGTCGTCGGCCGGCGGCCGCGCTGACAGGCTTCGGCGACCGTACCATCCCGATGCCCGGTTGGCCCCCTGATCCCTACTTCGGCGCCGTGACGGCCGAACCGCCCACGCACCCCGGATTCCGAGGGGAGCATCCGCCCGTACCGCATCCGATCGCCCCACCGGGGCAGCCACCAATCCGCTTGCCGGAGCGACCAGGGTTTGCCGGCTTTGCGCCACCATCACCGGAGTCGACGCCAGCACCGATGCCGCCACCGCCGGGCGAGGATTAGAGACGGCGCATGACGGTGACGACGCGACCGAAAATCTGTACCTGATCGGCGTCGAAGACCATCGGCTGCAGGCGGGAATTGGCGGGGATGAGGGAAATCGTCGAGCCCTTGCGCTGGAATGTCTTGACGGTGGCCTCTTCGCCCGGGATGCCGGCGATCACGATCTCGCCGTTGACCGCCGTCTCCTGAGCGCGAGCGACCACGAAGTCGCCATCCATGATGCCGACGTCGATCATCGAGTCGCCACGAACACGCAGCATGAACAGATCGCCTGTACCCGTGAAGTCTTCCGGCAACGGGAACAACTCTTCGACATTCTCCTGCGCCAGTACATCGGTGCCGGCGGCGACATCGCCGACCAGGGGGACATGACGAACCGGTCGGCGCTCAATGGCCGCCCCCGACGACGGGTCGAAGCGCACCTCGATCGCCCGCGGCTTGGTTGGGTCGCGCTTGAGAAAACCCATCCGCTGCAGAGAAGCCAGGTGGCTGTGGACGGTTGACGGGGAGGTGAGGCCCACGGCCTCGCCGATCTCGCGCACGCTCGGGGGGTAGCCGCGCTCGCGCATGGTGGTTTCGATCATGTCGAGGATGCCTCGTTGACGGACGGTGAGTTGTTCAGCCATGCCCATAGCGTACGCGCGTTCGTGGCCAAGGTCAAACATTCGTTCGTGAAACAAATGTTCGATCAGGAGTTGACATCGAACAGTCGTTCGTGGCATGCTACGAACAGTCGTTCGGGCAACGTGTGTTCGATCGGGCGTGTGCCCAGTCACCAGCCGGGTTGAAGGAGAGGTCTTTCCATGGTCATCGCAGTCGTCATTCCCGGCAAATTCGGCGAGTCTCAAGCTGCACAGCAGGTTTATGCCCGCCGTCGGTTGATGGTGATGCTGATTGTCGCGGCGATCGTGCTGGTGCTGTTCGTCGGCGCCGGCCAGGTTGTGGCGAATCGTGGGGGCGCTCCTGCCTCCGCCTCCACGATTCGCCCCGCAAACGTCTATGTCGTCCAGGCGGGTGACACGCTGTGGTCGATAGGCGAGCAGTTCCACGGTCAGGCATCGCTGGCCGACTACGTCGATGGGTTGGTTTCCGCAAATGGCGGCACCGAGATACAGGTATCCCAGGCGCTCACGCTTCCCTGACCCATCGGGTAGTCTCGGGCGGCGATGCGCTGCCCGAAGTGCCACACTGACGACACCAAGGTGATCGACTCGCGTGACTCCGAAGAAGGCGCGTCCATCCGTCGTCGTCGTCTGTGCGCCAGCTGCCAACATCGTTTCACAACGTACGAACGCCTCGAAGAGGTGACGCTGGTGGTCGTCAAGAGCGACGGTTCACGCCAGCCGTTCGACCGCACGAAGATCGCCGCGGGTGTCACAGCGGCGTCGAAGGGGCGGCCGGTGACTGCCGAACAGATCGAGCGGCTGAGCATCGAACTCGAGGATCACTCCCGTTTGCACGGCAATGAGATCACGACCGCCGAGCTGGGTCTAGCGGTGTTGGAGCGGCTGCGCTCGCTCGACGTCGTCGCCTACTTGCGCTATGCCAGCGTCTACAAGAACTTCGACGCCGCCGCCGACTTTCAGCGCGAGCTGGTGTTGTTGAAGAACCTTCAAACCAGCTGACGATCACGTCGCCCGCATGTAGCGGGTGAACAGGAAACCGTCGTTCTCCAGCACGTGGACCAGGCGCATCCGGCGAGCGATCTGGGTCGCTCCACGGGTGACTCGGGGCCCATCGCCGCCGGCCAGCTGGGGAGAAATGGTCAGGTTGAGTTCATCGATCAGGTCGGCGGCCGCCAGTGCGCCATTCAACACCGCGCCGCCCTCGGCCTGTACGAAGTCGGCATCCAGTTGGGCGAGCGCACCGGCGAAATCCACCTCGCCGGTGCCGGCACGTACCGATTCGACCGACGTTGGTGGGGCGTCGTTGGGAAGGATCAGGAAGCCGGCCCCACTCGTGAACAGCCGGCTGGTGGCGTCGACATCGCCGCGGCGGCTGACGACGCCGACGCGCTGGCCGGACTTGCGTGGCGGGGCGTAGCCCTCGATTCGCACCGTAGCGGCACCGACGATCAAGACGTCGGCGAGATCTCGCAACGTCAGCAGCACCTCCTGGTCGGCCTTGCTCGACAAGCCGCGGGAGTTGCTGTCGATTGCAGTGGAACCGTCGATGCTCGACACCATGCACACCCCCAACCAGGGTCGGCCGGCGGGGCGAAGCCGCTCTACATCGTAGGCCTCGCGGACGGTGACGTGATCCGTCGGGTGGTCGAACAGCCGGCGCATCGGTGCGATGATACGACGATGGGAGACGAAGCGATCCGCACGGCCTATCGCACCTGTCCGCTTTGCGAGGCCAGTTGCGGCTTGGAAATCACAATTCGGGGCGACGACGTGGTACGAATCCGTGGAGATCGCCAAGACGTGTTCAGCCACGGCTTCATCTGCCCGAAGGGCTCGACGCTGAAACAACTTCACGAGGATCCCGACCGGTTGCGTCAACCGTTGGTCAAGCGCGATGGTGTTCACGTCGAGGTCGAGTGGGCAGAGGCCTGGGCGGCCGTTGAACGTGGCTTGCTGGGTGTGATCGAGCGCCACGGTCGCGAGTCCGTTGCTGTGTACCTCGGCAATCCGAGTGCCCACAACCTGTCGTCGATCACCCATGGGCGGGCACTCCTGCAGGCGCTGGGCAGCCGCCAGCGATACAGCGCGTCGACGGTCGACCAGATGCCCCGCCAGGTCGCTGCCGGGTACGTGTTCGGTACGCCGGTCAGCGTGCCGGTGCCCGATCTGGACCGCACCGACTATCTGGTCATCCTCGGCGCCAACCCCTATGCGTCGAACGGCAGTCTGTGCACCGCGCCCGACTTCCCGGGGCGGCTCGCGGCCCTGAAAGCTCGGGGCGGAACGCTGGTGGTAGTCGACCCGCGGCGCAGCAGAACCGCCGAGGAGGCCGATCGCTGGCTTCCGATCAGGCCCGGAACCGATGCCCTGCTGTTGGCCGCGCTGGTCAACGTGCTCGACGCCGAGGGACTGGCCGAACCCGGTCCTCACATCGCGCCGCACGTCAACGGTGCGGCGGAGGCGATCGCCGCGTGCCGCCCGTTCACGCCCGACGCCGTCGCCGCAGCGACCGGGCTGTCGACCGACGAGATCCGTCGGTTGGCCCGCGAGTTGGCGGCTGCGCCGACGGCCACCGTGTACGGCCGGATCGGTACGACGACGACATCGTTCGGCACGACCGCGTCGTGGTTGATCGACGTTGTCAACGCGCTCACCGGCAACCTCGATCGTGCCGGCGGGGCGATGTTCACCACCCCGGTGGCAGGTGGACCGACGACACGCGGCAAGGCTGGCTCGGGGTCGGGATTCAGGGTCGGTCGCGGTCATTCCCGGGTGCGTAAGTACCCGGAGGTGATGGGGGAGTACCCGGCCGCGGCACTGGCCGAGGAAATCACCACGCCAGGCGAGGGCCAACTGCGTGCTCTCCTGTCGGTGGCGGGCAACCCAGTGCTGTCGACGCCGAACAGCAACCAACTCGACGCCGCCCTCGACGACCTCGAATTCATGGTCTCGGTCGACATCTACCTCAACGAGACCACTCGCCATGCCGACGTGATCCTTCCCCCGCCATCTTCGCTGCAGCGCGGGCACTACGACGTGCTGCTGTTGCAGTTCGCGGTGCGCAACGTGGCCAACTTCAGCGAGCCTCCGCTGCCGCTGGCCGACGGTCAGCCAGACGAGTGGCAGATCTATGCCAAGCTGGCCCTGATCCTGCAGGGCATGGGTATCGACGCCGACCCCGCCATTGTCGACTCGTTGATGCTCGACGGTCTGGTGCGCCATTCCACTGCCGATCCATCGTCGCCGATTCACGGAAGTTGGCGATCAATTCCTTCTTGGTTTGCGCTGCCGCCGGCGCCGGGGCTTGAGCCTGGGCACCCCCGATCCCGCCGAGCGCGATCACCGCGGCCACCACCACTGCTTGCCACATCACGTGTTCTCCTCGTCGCTCGTCGCGT
>JANNHY010000072.1:0-8609 GCA_031404635.1 Ilumatobacteraceae bacterium | reverse complement strand
AGCGGCAGCGGGAGATATCCAGACTGATTGCGGACGACTGGAAGACTCACCGGGCGGAATTTGTCGCCCGGAAATATTACCTTGTATATCTAGTGTACAAGTAGAGAATTACAAGATATAAGCTGTCAAGAGTGACCGAGCCCTCATATAGGCGGGGCGGGCGGTAGGCACCGCAGGACCGAGACCGGCCCGTGAATGGAAGTCGGTCCTGCGGCGTGTGGCACCACAAGAGTCTGTCCCTTGCGGATTGCCAACGCTTGGCCCTCGAGGCGAAGTTGTCCAACGCCCTCGAGCACGATCAAAACGGCGAAGGATGCCTCGCAATGAGCCCCCGCTCGCAGTCGCTCGGCACGGAAGTATGGATCCGCCGCTCCGGGAAGCAGCAACTCACGCGCGGTTCCACCATCGATGGGCCCGTGGAGTCCGGCGAGGCGATCCGAATCCCACGCCGATCGATCGACAGCGGTCAGCGCAACCGGATAGCCGAGGCCGAGATGACCATCGCGTTCCCCGTCGATGGCGAAGCCCTTCCATTCGAGGAGCACTGAGAAATCCGTCGGCTCCTGCAGCTCCGCCACGAAAACACCTTCGCCTATGGCATGAGGCAAGCCGGCCGGCACAAATATCGCATCACCGGGTGCGACCCGGACCCTGTTCAGCGCCGACAACAGCTCAACAGTTCGCTGATCCTCGACCCATCCGCGCAGCTCCCTCTGCGATACCTGCGCTTGAAACCCGAGATACACGAACGTGTCGTGAGCCGACGCCTCTAACACCAGCCACGCCTCGGTCTTGCCATGGGCACAGCCGAGGTGCCGGGTCGCAAACTCCCGACTCGGGTGGCAGTGGACAACCAGCCGTTCTCCGGCGTCGAGAAGCTTGACGAGGAGCTCGGTCGAATCGCCAAACGCTGCCCGGTGCTCGGCGCCCAGCCAAGACAAGGGCTCGGCCGCAACAGCATCGGCGAGCAGCCGCCCGTCAGGAAGCGAGGTGAGGCCGAGTCGTTCGTGGCCGTAGCGCGTCGTCGTGGACGCGATCCAGTCCTCCGGGGTCTTGGCTTGCGCAGTGTCGATGCCTCGAAACGCAGCAATCGCGCCTCCGCCCACGTAAAAATGCTCGAACTGATTGCTATCCAGGTAGATCGGCTGCGCGTCAAATCGCGAGGACCGTGCGTCGCTCATTGCAGCACCTCAGGGAAGCCGGGCGCTCGGAGGTCCGTGCCCACGGCATCTTCCAACAGCTTGACGACCTGCGACGACCACGCGCCGCCGCCGTACTGAGCCTTCGAGCGGACGAACGTCTGCTCGACCAACCCGGCGACCTCGAGCGGCACCCCAAACTCACGTCCCATCTGCATCGCCAAACCCAGATCCTTGAGAGCGAGGTCCATGGTGAACCCGATGTTGTAGCTGCCGTTCAGGATCACCTGGCTTTCGGTCTCGTGAACAAAGCTGTTGCCCGAGCTGTTGAGAATCGCCTCGAACGACTGAGCCAGGTCGAGACCACCGCGCTTGGCGAGCATCAGTGCCTCGCCGGTCGCCACCAGATGGACGAAGGCAAGCATGTTGGTGATCACCTTGATCATCGCTGCGTTGCCGAGCGGACCCATGTAAAGGATCGGGCTTCCAACCGCCTCCAGCAGATGGCGATGCTGTTCGAACACCTGCTCATCGCCGCCGACCAGCACCGTGATATCGCCTGCGGCGGCCTTGTGGACGCCCCCGGTGACGGGGCACTCGAGCATGTTGACTCCGCGCTCGGCACATCGCCCGGCAAGTCGCAGCGTCTCACTGCGATCGTTGGTGCTGTTGTCGATCCATGTGCCGCCGGCCTCCAAGCCCGCGAGAATCCCCTGCGGGCCGCAGACCACGGCGTCGACGACCGCCGGAGACGGCAGGCAAGTGAACACCACCGTCGACTGTGCCGCGACCTCGGCAGCCGAATCGACCGAGGTGGCACCCGCCGCGATCAACCCATCGGCAAGCTCACGACGGAGATCGGTCACCGTGACACGGTGGCCCGCTCGCAACAGGCTCATCGCCAGATGAAATCCCAGATTGCCGAGTCCGACATATCCGACCTGTTCAGCCATCGCTACAGTCTTCGTCTTCGGTGAGCCTCGATCAAAGTGGGGATTGAAAGCACGAATGACGATCACAGAATTTGCCATGGGGTACTTCGGGCTCGCCGGCAGGAACGCCATCGTCACCGGTGGCAACACCGGTCTTGGGCAGGCATTCACGCTCGCCCTCGCCAAGGGAGGCGCCAACGTGTTCGTTCCCAGCCTCATCGACGACGACGGCAGGACACGAGAAATGGTCGAGGCCGAGGGTGTGCGCTACGAGTTCATGCAGGCCGACATCACCGCGACCGGCACACCCAAGGGGATCGTTGAGTCGTGCGTTCAGCAACTGGGCTCCGTCGATGTCCTGGTCAACAGCGCCGGCGTCTGTCCGCTCGCGGAGGTGCTGGACTTCGGAAGGCAACAGTGGGATGCGACGGTGCAGGTCAACCTGACAGCCGCGTTCGAGATGAGCTACGAGGTCGCCCAGCGGATGGTTCCGCAGCGCAGTGGGAAGATCATCAACATCTGCTCGATGTTCACTTTCCTCGGTGGCCGGCTCTCGCCGGCCTACGCGGCGAGCAAGCACGGCATCGCCGGCCTCACCAAGGCCTACTGCGACGAACTCGCCCAGTACAACATCCAGGTCAACGGCATCGCCCCTGGCTACTACGCGACGGCGATCACCGCGAACACCCGCAGCAACCCGGCGACCAGCCGCCGGGTGCTCGATCACATCCCCGCCGAGCGCTGGGGCGACCCGGCCGACCTGATGGGCACGGTCGTCTTTCTGGCCAGCCGCGCCTCCGACTACGTCAATGGCCACATCCTCGCCGTCGACGGCGGCTATCTCGTCCGCTAGGGCCAGGAAACGGCATGACAGCATGATCGCCAAGACACCATGATGGACGGTCCGTACGTCATCGGCGTGGACTGCGGCACGCAGAGCGCGAAGGTCGTCGTCTACGACTCGGCCGGCAACGCCGTCGCCAGCGGCCAGCACGCCCTGAAGCCGATGAGCCGACCCCGGCATGGCGTCGCGATCCACCCCGATGACGACCTCTGGGTATCGATCGCCGCGGCGAGTCGCCAGGCGTTGGCCGGATTCACCGGCGACCTCGACCACATCGTCGGCGTCGGTCTCTGCCCGATCAGGTGCTGCAAGGCGTTCCTCAAGGCCGACGGTTCGCTGGCAGAACCAGTGATCAGCTGGATGGACGACCGCGCCTACCAGCCGTACCTGCCCGACGCCGCCGCAGTCGCGTACGCCACAACCGCGTCCGGGTATCTCGCACACCGTTTCACGAGCAGGTTCAGGGACACTGCCGCCAACAACATCGCTCTGCAATGGCCGATCGACACCGACACCTGGCAGTGGAGCGATGACCCTGCGCTGTACGAGCGGTTCGGTGTCTCGCGGGCTATGTTGCTCGAGCTGCAGATGCCCGGCGACGTCATCGGCACCGTCACGCCCGAGGCGGCCGAGGCCACCGGTATCCCGGCGGGCACCGCGGTCGTCGCCACCGCCAACGACAAGGCGGTGGAGATGCTCGGCTCTGGGTCGCTCGGCGAGACCACGGCCCTGGTGTCGCTCGGCACCTACATCGCGGCGATGGTCCACGGGCACGAGAACCACAAGACCCCAACCCACTTCTGGACGAACTTCGCCTGTATCCCCAACCGCTATCTGTACGAGAGCAACGGCGTGCGCCGGGGAATGTGGACGCTCACCTGGTTCCTCGATCTGCTTGGTGAAGAGGTCGCTGATCGGGCGGCATCGCTCGGATTCTCGCGGGAGGAATACGTCGAGCGCGAGGCGGCACAGGTCCCTGCCGGCAGCGACGGGTTGATGACCGTGCTCGACTGGCTCGCACCGACTGACAAGCCGTTCCGAAAGGGCATGATGCTCGGCTTCGATGCTCGCCATTCCCGCGGCCACGTGTACCGGTCGATACTCGAATCCATCGCCTTGACCATGAAGCAGCACGTGGATGCGATGTGCAACGAACTCGGAATCACCCTTGCGGAGATCGTCGTGTCGGGTGGGGGCTCCAACAGCCCCCTGTTGATGGGCATCTTCGCCGACGTGTTCGGTATTCCGGCGTCGCGCAGTATCGACGGCGGCGGCGCCAGCCTCGGTGCCGCCATCTGCGCTGCCGTCGCCGCCGGCTTGTACACCGACATGGAAACGGCGGCGAGCAAGATGGCGAAAGCACGCGAGTCGTTCGCTCCCGATCCGGCCAACTTCACGGTTTACCAGCGCATGAACGAGACCGTCTACCACGACATCCGCAGCCACACCGATGCGCTCTTCGAGCGCTCCTATCCCGTCTTTCACTGAGCGATCGCTCGAGCAAAGGTACGCCACCATGCCCCTCACCCGTGACGCCATCGTCGAGCACCTGCAACAGATCCTTGGCAGCGAATGTATCCTCACCGACAGGCACCTCCTGCAGCAGCGCAGCATCGACAACTTTCGCAAGCTGCAGAACATCTTCGGCGTGTACACGATGCCGATGCCGGCGGCGGTGGTGGTGGTGCACAACACGCACGAGGTGGCCGCCGTGCTGGCGTTCGCCGACGAGCATGGTGTGAACGTGGTCGCCCGCACGGGTGGCACCGCAACCGAGGGCGGACTCGAGACCCCCGTCGAGAACTCGATCGTGCTCGACGGCTCGCAGATGAACGAGATCATCAAGATCGACGCCTACAACATGCAGGCCACCGCCCAATGCGGCGTTCCGCTGCAGGTGCTCGAAGATCGCGCTCGCGCCCTGGGGCTGACGACGGGGCACTCGCCGCAGTCGAAGCCGGTGGCCCAGATGGGCGGCCTCGTTGCCACGCGCAGCATTGGCCAGTTCTCGACCCTGTATGGCGGTATCGAAGACATGGTGGTCGGCCTCGAGGTGGTCTTCGCCGGTGGTCAGGTGTCTCGAATCAAGAACGTGCCGCGCCGCGCCGCAGGTCCCGACATCCGCCACATCGTCATCGGCAACGAGGGCGCCCTCTGCTTCATCACCGAGGTCACGGTGAAGCTCTTCCCCTACATGCCGGAGAACAACACCTTCCTCGGCTGGACCCTGAAGAACATGAAGACCGGCTTCGAGGTGCTGCGTGAGGTGATGGTGGCGGGCTACAAACCCTCTGTCGCCCGCCTGTACGACCCGGAGGACGGCCAACTGCACTTCTCCGACTTTGCGGCGCCCGACGACTGCGTGCTGCTGTTCATGGCCGAGGGCGCCGCCGGGATCGCCAGGGCAACGGCCGAGGGCATCGCCGAGATCGTCGCCCGCCACGCCGAATACACCGCGGTCGAGAGCCATCTGATCGCCGAATGGTTCGACGACCTGGTGTGGGGTCCCGAGAAGATCACCCGCGAAGACGAGCGGATCCGCGCCACCCGCAACGTCAACCGCACCACCGAAATCTCCGCCGACTGGAGTTCGATCAACGACATCTACGAGAGCGCGCTCGCCCGGATTCGACGCGAGATTCCTGGCATCACGCTGCTCGGCGGGCATTCGTCGCACAGCTATATCAACGGCACCAACATGTATTTCAACTACTTCTACGATCTCATCGACTGTGCCCCTGAGGACGAGACCACGAAGTACTACCTGCCGATCATCTCGATCATCTGCGAGGAGACTCTCCGGTACGGCGGCTCGATCGTCCACCACCACGGCATCGGCAAGGCTCGGGCGCGATGGGTCACGGATGAGTACGGCTCGTCGTACCCGATGATCGAGGCGCTGAAGAGCGCCTTCGACCCGAACGGCATCATGAACATGGGCACCATCATCCCCCGTTGACGGGTCCGGCGCACGCAAAGCCTTCCACTACCATTCCGTTATCGGTATACTAGTGGTCATGAGTCTGGACCTCCTGTCTACGCAGGAAACTGCCGATCAGCTGGGCGTCAGCGCGCGGCGCGTTCGGGCATTGGTGGAGCAGGGCGATCTCGACGCAGTGCGGGCCGGCCGAACACTGCTGATAGCGCCAGAATCCGTTGCGCGACACCAGGCTCGCGGCCCTGCCGCGACTCGTTCACTGTCGACGAGGATGAGTTGGGCAGCGATGTTGAGCGACATCGGCACCACCGACGTCGAGCGAGTCACGGGAGTGTTCGGGCTGTCCTCCAGCGAACGCCGACGACTGCTCGATCTTCATGAACGTCCGACCGCCGACTGGAGCTGGCTCGCTCGCCGGCGTGCACGAACCGAGCGCTACTCGGTCCGAGCTACGTACCTTGCCGACATCGTCAGCACTTCCGGGGTACTCGCATCGGGGATTTCTGCCCTCGATCGCGATGACATGGATCTGACCGCACGGGCGGGCACAGCCGAGATCTACTCGGGCGATATCGGCCGCCAGACACTTGTCCGCGAGTTCGCGTTGCGCGCCGACTCCGCCGGGAACCTCATCGTCCACGTGGTGCCTGCCATCGACGGGCTGGCACGCCTTCTCGAAGGACGCACAGAGATGACGACTTCGACGGTTGCCATCGATCTCCTCGAATTGGGCGAGACCAGAGCCCGACGAGCCGGACTGCGGCTCCTCGATCAGGCCCTCGGCCGGCACAGTCGTGAGTGAACCACCCTGGCTCACTGACGACATCGTCGATCTCGATCGCGACGGCGCCGCCGAGAAACAGATCTGGGTCGCCCTGATCGAGATCGCCCGTCGACTCGACCGACAGGATTGGGTGCTCGTCGGCGGCCAGATGGTCGCGCTTCACGGATTCATCGCCGACCGCACTCCGCCGCGAACGTCTGAAGACATCGACCTCGTTGCGAACCTGCTCGTTCGCTCCGCAAGTCTGCACGACTGCGCCGCCGCGACAGAATCCATCAATCTGACCCCTCGCCCTTCTTTAAACGGCAAGCGACTGCAGCGATTCGAAGGTGGCGGCATCCGGGTCGACCTGCTGGTGCCCGATCATCTGCCGCGCCACCTCGCGCCGCGCCTCCACGGATACCGTGCTGTGACCATCACCGGGGGGCAACGAGCGCTCGATCGGGCACATCTGGTCCGCGTTCGCCTCGGCAAAGTCAACACAGCCATTGTTGTGCCAGATCTCCGTGGAGCGATCGTGTTGAAAGCCCGAGCGGCTGTGGTCGACAGCCGTGATCCCGAGCGTCACAAGGGTGACATCGCCTTCCTCTGCAGCCTCATCGGCGATCCCCGGCTGATCGCCCGAGAACTCGACGTGAAAGAACGCCGTTACCTCAACAGGTGCCAACTACCGACCGATCCACGCCGACCCCCCTGGGTACAACTCGACCCGCTCACCCGTGCCGAAGCCGCCGAGGCTTGGACCCGCCTCACGACCGGGACGTAGCCCAAATGACTTGAGACACACCGTTCGCGTTTTGGGGGCGGCGGGGTGGCGTCGCAGTTCGGCGGCGCGGCTGGGCCCCGACCTTCATCGACCAGATCGACGTCGGTGGTCCTCGTCGGTCCAGTCTGATCAGGGTTTGGCGAATCCGACCACGGTGATGACCAACTCGCCGTCGGCCGGATCGTCTGCGAAGGCAAACGTGAGTTCCTGGATTTCTCCGCCCCCGAGGAAGTCGATCACCTGATCACCGCCGGTGGTGTTGCCATCGATCGTCAACTCGGCCATCACCTGCACCTGGGCAGCGCCCAGGTCACCACGGTTCACGATTTCGACCGGCACGAAGAACTGCTCGCCGACCTGGCGCACCGATCCCGGGCGGTCGGCGGCGGGCGCGGCCGGGTCATCGGTCTGGAATGCGTGCACGACCATCAGACCCACAACGACGAGCAGGATCAACGCCGACACGCCGAAGGTGACCCACTCGGGACCCGTGCGCACGGCGTGCTGCACACGCGCTTTCGTCGAAGATGGCCTTGTCATATCGCCAACCTTCCCGCCGCCCCACCGATGGCCGCCGGAAGGCCGAGCACGATCACGTGGGCCAGCGTGACCCGCCATGGTGCGTCGGCGCGCTGAAAGAGCCAGAGCATTGCCAACGAGCTCAGCAGGGCGAGGACATACGACGCCAGCGTCTCGATGAGCGGATGGTGCAGCAGACCCATCTGAGCGTGACGGCGCGACTGGCCGGAGAAGCCGGCCACGAACACGATCGCGTACGCGAACAGCAACGAGGCGGCCATGATCGCGAGTAGCCACAGCGGGCTCCGCGACGCGGTCAGCATCGGCACTTCGTCAGTCGGCGCGATGCTGAGCGCGACGAACACGGCGCCGATCAGGCTGGCGCCGAGGTCGGCGACGGTCGCGTTCAAGGGTGTCGGCGCCGGCTCCACGTCGCCAACCGCGTCGTCGCCGTCGCCGGTGTCGGTGCCGGATGTGTCGTCATCCGACTGCTCGCGCAGGATGCTGTTGGCGACGCCTATGCCGACACACACCGGCAGCACCTCGTACACCGACTTGCCGACGATCACGGCAAGCGGAGTCGATGAATCGACCTCACCCAGCAGTGCCAGCATCGCGACGACAAGAACGATGGCGAGCGCAACGCCCTCGACCGCGTCGATGGCCGAGTCGCGCAGCGTGGTGTCG
>JANNHY010000071.1:0-4811 GCA_031404635.1 Ilumatobacteraceae bacterium | reverse complement strand
CCTTCGTGCGGCGGCCGCAGGATCTCGAGGAGGCGCGCGACATCATGCGCGCGACCGGTCGCACAGGTCATCAGCAACAGCAGTGGCACGGTGACGGCGACCACGACGAGATACTTGATGCGGATCTGGACCGAACCGATGCCGATCGATTCCTGCGGCAGCACGCTGGCCCGCGAGTTCGGCGCCGATCCGTTCATGAGGATGCCGATGTTCTGGAGGATGAAGCTGACGCCGACAGCAGTGATCAAGGGGGCGAGCTTCGGAGCATTACGAAGTCGGCGGTAGGCCAACAACTCGATGACGACGTTGATGGTCGCGCACACCACCATCACCACGATCAGGATGCCTGCCAGCCACAACCACCCGCTGAGCGAAGATCGCGTCTTGTTGAGCCACTCCTCCAGGAAGATCGCAGCAAAGACCGAGCCGAGCATGAACAGGTCGCCGTGGGCGAAGTTGATCAGTTCGATGATGCCGTAGACCATCGTGTAGCCCAAGGCGATCAGGGCGTACAGCGCCCCATTCGACAACCCGATGGCGAGCACTTGGGCGAATGTCCTCGGCCCCTGGGTGAATGCATGGATCAACAGCACCGTGCCGAGACCGAGCACGACGATACCGATGATGTCCACCGGCGAGAGACTGCGCCGGTGCGTCAGCACCGCAGGCGTAGTTGACAAGGTGATATCCCCCAGGTTATGAGTTTGGGGTGGCCCCGTGAGGCCACCCCAAACGCAGGTGAACTAGTCCCCGATGTGGCTGTCAGCCGACAGGCCAAGCCTTCAGGAAGGTTTCGGTGTTGTCCTTCATGACCTGGATCGACATGTCGATAGCAGTCACGTCTCCCGTGTCTTTGTCGATGCTGAAGTCCTTACCGATCACGGCTTCCGCTGCAGGAATGGTGATCGTGCCGGAGAAGGCAGCGTCGCGGACGCCCTTGCGAGTTCCGTCAGAGGCGGCGATCGACGCCAAGATGTACTGGAAAGCAGCAGCGCCATAGATGGCGTAGGCCGACGCCGGATCATGACCGTACTTGGCCTTGAAGTCGGTGACGAACTGCGCACCGGCACCACCGGCATCGATCAACGCCGAAGCTGGCAGACCGGCGAAGGTGATGTACATATCCTGGGCCTCTGCCAGTGCCTGCACGCTCGGGTAGCCGGTGAAACCGTCGGGAGCGATCAGCTTTACATCGCCGGTGTTGGGGCCGAACACTGCAACCTTGTCGCGGATCAACTGCTCGCCGTTGTTGTCGTTGATGCCACCGAGGTACACGCAGTCGATGCCCGCATCCTGGTAGCCCTCGAACAAGGCGGTGTAGTTCGGCTGCTTGGAATCCCACGCCTCTTCGACGACCTCGATGCCTTGAACCTTGGCCTCGGCGGCGAACGTCGTAGCCACCCCGACGCCATAGGTCTGGGCGTCGTTGAGCACCAGGCACTTGGTGACCCCGAGGTCCTGCTTGGCGAACTGTGCGCCGGCAGTACCCTGGAAGTCGTCGGTAGCGATCACGCGACCGTAGTTGCGAACACCTGTCGGGTAGTAGACGTCTGGCTCGCCCGGATCAAAAGGCTTGGTGATGCCGACAGCGGTGTTGGCATGCGAGATCATCAACATCGGGCCGCTCGCGTCCTGGTTGAGCACCGGGATCTCGATCTTGGCGCAACCGGAGTTGTAGGTGCCCATCACGGCCACCTCGGCGGTATTGGCCACGTGATCGTTGGCGTTCTTGGCGCACGTGGCTGGATCCCACGCGCCGGCCGCAGCGGTCGAGTTGTCGTATTCCTTCAGCTCGATGTTGAAGTCACCGGCCTTGCCACCCGCCTTCTCGAGAATCAGTTGGATGGCCAGGTTGGTGTCGGCCGAGGCGTCGGCCGAGGCCCCCTGCAGCGGGAGGTCGGTGGAGACGATCAGGGTGCCTCCTGCCGCGGGTGCGGTGGTGTCGCCCGTTGGAGCGGCGGTGTCGCCCGCAGGTGCGGTGGTGTCGCCCGAACCCGACTCTGTCTCGTCGTCGCCGCACGCGACGCCTACCAGTGCTAGCGCGATGAATAGCGCTGACGCCTTTTTGAACCTCATGGTCCTGCCTTTCGTTGGCATGATAGTTTCTCCCCCGGCGGTGCAAGGATCGAACAGGCCAGCGAGCTCGCCCCGACCATGCGACCGACAGTACGGCCCGAGAACGGACCGCGTCCGGCACCCTAACAGCCCCCTTTGCTACTGGCAAGTAACCTGGCGTCGCCTCCGGCCCCGAATCTGTCGATCGACCAGGGTGATTGATCAATTCGACCAGACTCGCTAGCATTTCTTTTGGGCGGAGTCCCGTTCGAGCTTCGGTTCGGAATTCGGAGGACCCCCATGTTGGTAAGTGCCCTCGCACAACTGAAGGCCGTCACCCGGGTCGGCTTCTATCTGCTCGTGGCGTTCATGGTGATCCGCCTCTGGCAAGACCCGTCCGGCAGTGCTGACGCCACCGTGAACTTCGTCGGTTCAATCGGCTCGTTCTTCGCTTCGGCCGTCGACAAACTCGCCGAGTTCATCCGCAGCCTCGGCGACTGACCCACGCCGACGCGACGCAGCGATCATGCTGCGCGCTGTTCCACTGACCCGCGACGTCGAACACCACAGCCAGACCGATGTCGCCCACAAAGTGGTTGCCAAGGCGACGTGCACTGCTACCAACATCGCCGGAACTCCGTTGGCGTACTGCAGGTAGCCGACGCCGCCCTGGGCCAGGGCGACGCAGACCCACAAGGTCAGCGGGGCGTCGAGTACCTCCCGATCGCGAGCGCGTTTGCGTAGGTGCCACAACAGGTTCGTGGCCATCAGCACAGCAATCCACACGATCGCGCTGTGAATGCGCGTCGCCCAAGTGATCGACAGGAATGTGAATCGGCGAGCCGCTTCGTCACCGGCATGGGGGCCGGTGCCGGTGACGACCGTGCCGGCGGCGATGGCTAGAGCCGTCCAGACCACCATCAGGCGCACACGATGCCTGGTGCGCGGCACCACGGCGCTGATTCGCTTGACGTCATCGGGCTCACGCGAGCGGATCACGAGCACCACGGCCAGGCCCACCAACACCATCGACAACACGAAATGCAGTTGCACCGTTGCGGGATGCAAGTTGGTCCACACGACCACGGCGCCAACGAGTCCTTGCGCAGGAATGCCGGCGACCAGGGCCGTCGACAGCAGCAACAGATCGCGTCGTCGTGGTCGCCGCAGCCAGGCGCCGAGCGCCGCAAGCACCACCGCCAGTCCGACCACGAAGGTGAACAGCCGGTTGACCTGCTCGATCGCCGAGTGCTGCGACGACACGTCGACCAACTTCGCGTCGTTGCAGTTCGGCCAGTCGCTGCAACCGAGGCCGGACCCAGAGAGGCGAACCGCTGCACCGGTGACGACGATCACGGCGACGAGCACCAGCGCAGACACGCAGATCTTATGGAACTCGTCGGGGGTGAACCCCTCCGCCCTCACCCGTTTGATCAACTGCCGTAGCCGACGCACATCGTCAGGCTACGTGCGGGCTCAAAGTTGATCACAGCGATAGCGTTCGGCGCAGTGAAGAAGCCAACGGTTGCCGAACGGCGCAACGAGATCCTCGAGACGACATGCGAGGTCGTGATCGAACGTGGATTCGCCGCTACACGCATCGCCGACGTCGCCAAGCGACTCAACGTGTCGAGCAGCCTGATCCACTATCACTTCGATTCCAAGGAGCAACTGCTGGCCGAAGCGTTCGAGCACTATGCCCAAAAGGACGTCGCCGAGATGGAAGCCGAGATCGAGAGCGCCCCGACCGCCCTCGGCAAGCTCGAAAGGGTGATCCAGAACTATGTGCCAGAAGGCAGCGACGACGTCGAGTGGATGTTGTGGATCGACGGGTGGGGTGAGGCGCTGCGCAATCCGATGATGAAGAAGATCAGTCAGCAGCTCGACGAGCAGTCGACCGAGCTGCTGGCGCGCATCATCCGCGACGGTGTCGAGTCCGGCGAGTTCACATGTCCCGACCCGAACGCCGCGGCGATGCGTCTCACCGCGCTGGTCGACGGCCTGGCTGTGCAGTTTGCCGCTCACGACGGGATGATGAATCGAGATCAGCTGATCGACCATGTGCGCTTCGCTGCCGGTGCCGAGATCGGTGTTGCCGTGTCAGATTTCAACGGCGCCGAACGATCACGTGTCGTGCGAGCACCGTCCCCTGCCACCGACGCCGCGTTGCGTCAGCTCGTCAGCAGCTATTCCGACACTGCCAATCGCGGCGACGTCACGGCGTGGGGCAAGACGTGGGCCGACGACGCGGTGTGGAACCTGGGAGGTGACCCGATCACCGGTCGCCAGGCAATCGTCGAGACCATGGAGCAGATGCTCACCGATATCGAATGGGGGATGCAATCAGCTCCCCTGATGGTGTTCCAAGTCGACGAGGTTCACGGAACGGCCACGGGCAGGGTCACTGTGCAGAATCGCTTCAAGAAGCGCGGCGTCGCCAAGCCGGCCACGACGCTTGGCACGTACCACGACCAGTATGTGCGCCACGGCGGAACCTGGTTGTTCGCCGATCGGCGCCTCGAGGTCATCGAGCGCACGTGAGCGAATAGCCCCTACGCGCGGATCTCGTAGAACGCGTTCACGGCGTGGTCGATGGCCAGCTTGCGGAACCGGGTGAAACCTGCCTGCTCGGCCATCTTCCTGGCCTTGTTCGCCGACAGACCAAGGGTGCCGAGTCCGGCGCCATCAGGCTCGCTGAGCGCCGACGACATGCAGCTCAACACACTGATGCCGTACATCAGCGCGGCCATCGGGTT
>JANNHY010000070.1:0-11272 GCA_031404635.1 Ilumatobacteraceae bacterium | reverse complement strand
CGATCCGCACAAGGGGGCAATGTGGCGAAGTTTGGTGACACGGGAGAACTCCTCAAATGCTCGTTCTGCGGCAAGTCGCAAAAGCAGGTCAAGCGGCTGATCGCCGGGCCAGGGGTGTACATCTGCGACGAGTGCATCGATCTGTGCAATGAGATCATCGAAGAAGAGCTCACCGATTCCAGTGAGGTCCATTTCGAGGAGCTACCCACCCCCCGTGAGATCCGCACCTTCCTCGACGACTACGTCGTGGGCCAAGACGAAGCCAAGAAGATCCTGTCGGTCGCGGTTTACAACCATTACCGGCGCATCCAGTACCAGCAGGGCGCCAGCGTCGGCCGTCGCGATGAGGTCGAGTTGGCCAAGAGCAACATCATGCTGCTCGGCCCCACCGGCTGCGGCAAAACTCACCTCGCCCAGACGCTGGCCCGCCTGCTCAACGTGCCATTCGCCGTTGCCGACGCCACTGCTCTCACCGAGGCCGGATACGTCGGTGAGGACGTCGAGAACATTCTGCTGAAGCTCATTCAGGCAGCCGACTTCGATGTCAAAAAGGCCGAGACCGGCATCATCTATATAGATGAGATCGACAAGATCGCCCGCAAGAGCGAAAACCCCTCGATCACCCGCGATGTCAGCGGTGAGGGCGTGCAGCAGGCCTTGCTGAAAATCCTCGAGGGCACCGTTGCGTCGGTGCCGCCGCAGGGTGGGCGCAAGCATCCGCAACAAGAATTCATCCAGATCGACACGACCAATATCTTGTTCATCTGTGGCGGCGCCTTCTCCGGGCTCGAGCAGATCATCGAGAGCCGGATCGGCTACAAAGGCGTCGGCTTCCATGGCACGGTGCGCAGCAAGGCCGACAAGGATGCGGGCGAACTGTTCACCAAGGTGCTGCCGGAAGACCTGCTGAAGTTCGGCTTGATCCCAGAGTTCGTTGGTCGCCTGCCGATGATCGGTGCGGTCCGCAGCCTCGATCGCGACGCGCTGATCAAGATCCTCACCGAGCCGAAGAACTCCTTGATCAAGCAGTACCGAAAGGTGTTCGACTTCGAAGACGTCGAGCTCGAGTTCACCCGCGAAGCCCTCGAAGCAATTGCCGAGCTGGCGTTGCTGCGTGGCACCGGCGCCCGCGGGTTGCGGGCGATTCTCGAAGAAGTACTCCTCAACACGATGTACGACTTGCCCGGTCGCAGCGATGTCGGCGCGGTGATGATCGATGTCGACACTGTGCAGAAGAAAGCCAATCCGACGCTCGTTCCTCGCGAGCCGAAGGCCAAGCGGCCCCGCCGCGAGGCCAGCTGACGCGAAAATGGGGCGCAGCAGCACGCTGCCCAGACGATGACCTACGCCGACGCGCTGGCTTACCTCGACGCACACGCCAGCTACGAAAAGACCGGGCGAATCGATTCGCCCACGACGGCGCGCATGCAGACCATCGTCGCCGCGATGGGCGATCCGCAACTGGCCTACCCGGTGATCCATCTCACCGGTACCAACGGCAAGGGTTCCACGGCGCAGATGATCACCCGCCTGTTGATGGCCCACGGTTTGACCGTCGGCACGTACACAAGCCCACACCTCGAACACCCCAACGAGCGGATGAGCCGCGATTGCGAGCCGATCGACGATGGCGACTTCGCTGAACAGATCGCGGCGGTCGCCGATCTGGAGATGCTCACCGGTGTACGCCCATCGTATTTCGAGACCACCACAGCCGCTGCGTTCCGATGGTTTGCCGATCTCGCCGTCGATGTCGCGGTGATCGAGGTCGGCGTTCTGGGCCGGTGGGACGCCACCAACGTCTGCGATGCACAGGTCGCGGTGATCACCAATATCGGAATGGACCACAACGAGTTTGCCGGCCCGACCAAAGGACATATCGCCGCCGAGAAGGCAGGGATAATCAAACCGGGAAGCGTCGTGGTGGTCGGTGAGACAGATCCCGAGTTGGTCAGGTACTTCACCGAGGCGGGTGGTGCCAGCGCTCTATTGCGCGGCGAGCAGTTCGACGTGCTCGAAAACCAGTTGGCGCTCGGCGGCCGCGTGGTTGACCTGCGTACCCCGACGACGATCTACACCGACGTGTTCGTGCCGCTGCACGGCCGGCACCAGGGCGAAAACGCGCTGGTCGCGCTGGTCGCGGTCGAGGCGTTCTTCGCCGCCCCGATCGCCGACGACATCGTCCGTGAAGGATTCTCCCACGTACGCATGCCCGGTCGTTTCGAGGTGTTGGGCCATCAGCCGCTGGTGATCGTCGACGGCGCCCACAACCCGGCGGGCGCCGATTCCTGCGCCCAGGTTTTCTTCGACGACTTCGATCCAGCCGGCCGCAAGATCCTGGTCACGGGGTGCCTGCGCGGCCGCGACCCGCAAGAGATGCTGTCGGCGCTGCGCGCCGACGAGTTCGACGCCGTGTTCACTTGCACTGCGCCGACGCCCCGGGGACTTCCCTCGGCGGCGATGGCCGCTGCGGCTCGTGCCCTTGGTTGCGATGCTGTCACCGAATGCGAGACGGTCGAGCAGGCCTGCGATCTGGCGATTCGCCTGGCAGGCCACGACGACGCCGTGCTGGCTACCGGCTCGCTCTACGTGGTCGGCGCCGCCCGCCCGTACCTCCGCAAGATCATCTAGTTCCGGGGCGCCGCAGGTAGCGTCATCGGCCATGTCCGATCGCACCCTCGTCCTGCTCAAGCCCGACACCGTCGAACGTGGACTCGTGGGGGAGGTGCTGGGCCGATTCGAAGCCAAGGGTCTGACGATCGCCGCGCTGGACCTGCGTGCCCTCGACGCCGCAACCTTGGCCCGACACTACGAGGAACATGTCGGAAAGGGCTTCTACGCCGACCTCGTCACGTTCATGAGCCGTGGACCGGTGGTTGCGCTTGTGCTCGAAGGCCCGGAGGACACCTGGGACGTCGTGCGCACGATGATCGGAGCGACGAACCCACGCAAGGCAGGGCCCGGCACCGTTCGCGGCGACCTTGGGATCTTGTTCACCGAGAACCTGGTGCACGGCAGCGACTCGTTGGAGTCCGCCCAGCGAGAGATCGGCATCTTCTTCCCGAATCTGTAACAAACTGGTGCTCCGCTACACTTTCGCAAATGGCCCGGAACAACCCGCTCGCGATTGGTCGTGACCTCGCCATCGACTTGGGCACGGCCAACACCCTGATCTACGCCCGTGGTCAAGGCATCGTCTTGAACGAACCGTCGGTCGTGGCGATCGACATCAGCGATGGTCGGCCCGTCGCCGTCGGGCTCGAAGCAAAGCGGATGATGGGCCGCACGCCGGGGCGGATCAAGACGATCCGACCGCTGAAAGATGGTGTCATCGCCGACTTCGAGGTTTGCGAGAAGATGCTGCGGTTCTTCATCCAAAAGGTGCATGCCAGCCGCTGGAGCAAGCCGCGCATGGTGATCTGCGTGCCGTCGGGTATCACCGGTGTCGAGCAGCGCGCTGTTCAAGACGCCGCCGAGTACGCCGGGGCGCGCAAGCCCGTGCACATCATCGAAGAGCCCATGGCAGCAGCGATCGGTGCCGACATGCCGGTGCACGAACCGAGCGGCAACATGATCGTCGACATCGGGGGCGGCACCACCGAGGTGGCGGTCATCTCCCTCGGTGGCATTGTCACCGCCCAATCGGTGCGTGTGGCCGGCGACGAACTCGACGACGCTGTGATGCAGTACGTGAAGAAGGAGTTCTCGCTGGCGATCGGTGATCGAACCGCCGAGGAGATCAAGATCCACATGGGCTCGGCGTGGCCCCTCGACGAAGAACTGACCGCCGATATCCGCGGTCGTGACCTGATCAGTGGCCTGCCGCGCACGGTTGCGCTGACCACCGAGCAGGTACGTGAGGCGCTCGCTGAACCGTTGTCGGCGATTGTCGACGCGGTCAAGACCACCCTCGACAAGACACCCCCCGAACTGGCTGCCGACATCATGGAACAGGGCATCATGGTCACGGGAGGCGGCGCCCTGCTGGCCGGGATCAACCGACGTCTCGCCCATGAGACCGGAATGCCGATCAAGATCGCCCACGACCCGCTGTACAGCGTCGTGATCGGTTCCGGGCGAGCGCTCGAGAACATCGACGCGATGCGCGGGTTGATGTCGCTCGGCGGCGACGACTAGGCCTCACAGGCCGCCCGTGCTGTCGTCGTTGAGCCGCCGCCGCGTCATTGTGCTGCTCATCTTGACCTCGTTGCTGTTGATCACCCTCGATCGACGAGGTAACAATCCGTTCATCGACAAGGCCCGGCAGGCGTTTGCCGTGATCCTGCGACCGTTCGACATCGCCGCCGAGGCCGTTTCCCAGCCGATCGCCAACGCCTGGTACGGCATCACCAACTACGAGCGCCTCGAGGCCGAGAACGAAGCCCTGCGCGATCAGGTCGAGCACCAAAAAGGTGCCGAGATCGAATCGAAGACCGCGATCACCAAGTTTTATGAACTGCTCAAGCTGTATCGGTTGACCTCGGTGCACAACTACAAGAGTGTGATCGCTCAAGTGGTCGGTGAAGCGCCGAGCAACTTTCAGAACACTGTCGAGATCACCGTCGGCACCCGCGATGGCGTCGCTGTCGGTATGCCGGTCACCGACGGTGCAGGGTTGATCGGCAAGGTGACCAAGGTCTATCCCGATCGCAGCGTGGTTATGTTGATCACCGATCCGCAGTTCTCGGTACAAGCCCAGGTGCTCAGTCGAGTCGACGAGGAACCGGGCTCGTCGACCACTTCGTCGAGCCCGCTGAACACCGCCCCCAGCGGCCGGCCGCTCGATCCAACCACATCGACGACCACGGCCACGACCACGACCACGCCGGCCGAGACCACGACCACGACCGCAGCGATCGGTGTCACGCCGGGGCAGACGACCTCGTCGACGTCGACGTCGACCTCGACGACACTGCCCGAGATCGTGGTCCGTCGCGAAACCGGTGACATCGACGGTCAGAGCGCCAACCGCCCACTGCTGTTCAGCCTGATCGACGACACTGCGCTGACCAACGTAAAGGTCGGCGACACGGTCGAAACGGCAGGCGGGACGAAGAGTTTGGCCCCACAAGGAATTCCCATCGGCACGATCGCCGCGGTCAATCCGCGCCCTGGCAGCCGATCGCCGATTGTCGAGGTGACACCGAATGCCAGCCTGACTCAGCTCAACTTCGTCAGCGTGGTGCTTTTCGTTCCGAACCAGGCCGCGATCTGAGTCGTGCGTTCGCTGCCGTTTGCCCTGTTCACCCGATTGATCCCAGTTGCCCTGGTGCTGTTGGCCATTCAACGCACTGTCTGCGCCAGCTACCGACCGGCGGGGGGTCGCGGTGCAAGTGGTGTTGGCGTTGGCCGCCGGAGCCGGCGCTGGCGCCGGCTCGGAGCGCGGCGCTTTCACTGGGTTCGCATTGGGAATGATGTACGACCTCGGCGTCGGCACCCCGCTCGGGCTGACGGCCTTGGCCTACGGCCTAGCCGGGTTGACCGCTGGTTACGTCGTGAGCATCACCCCTGATCCGCAATGGTGGCTCGCATCGATCTTCGTGGCGCTCGGAGCGGCGGTTGGCGAAGCTGCGATACCGTTCGTCAAGTTCCTGACCGGGCAAGAGGGCTGGCTGACGGACCGCCTGATCTTGGTGATTCCTGTGGTCACGATCGCCGCAGCGTTGCTGAGTCCGCTGTTCGTCCCGCTCGGTCGATGGTGCGCTGGTGCAAAGCGGCGCACCTGGCGGGCAATCCCCGAATGAGCCGCGCTCTGCAACTGGATGGCGGGCCGGGCGGGGCGCGCCCCGTACGGCCCGCTCGCGGACAACAATGGTGCTATGGCCATCGATAAGCGCTCCACGCGACTAGGCGTGTTGGCCCTCATTTCGATGCTGCTGATCGGCGCTGTCGGCACGCGTCTGTGGTTCCTGCAGGGTGTCGAGGCCGCTTCGTATCAAGCAAAGGTGACGGCCGCCAAGATACGCCAGGTGCTGATCCCGCCCGAGCGCGGCCGGATCTTCGATGCCAGGGGTCGGATCATGGCCGACAATCAGCGCATCCTCACCGTCGCCATCGACTGGAGCGTGATCAAGAAGCCGAAGGCCCGCCAGGTCCTGTTCGAGCGTCTTTCCGGGCCATTGACGGTTCCGGTCATCGATCTGCAGCGCCGCTATGAACCGTGCTTCGAGGAACCGACGATTCCCAAATGCACCAAGGGCCAGCGCTACAGCACGCTGTTGCCCCTGCCGCTGAAAGAGGACGTCGACGAAGACACCGTCACCTACCTGAAAGAACGCAGCGAAGACTTCCCGGGCATCCAGATCGTCGAGCAGTGGAAGCGGGTCTACCCCTACGCGCCGCTGGCCGGCCATGTTGTCGGATATCTCGGCCCGATCACGAAGGAAACGGTCCAGCAGTACAAGGCCAAGAACTACAACACCAACGAGCTTGTCGGCGCTTTCGGTGTCGAAATGTCGATGGAGGACGTGCTGCATGGTTCGTGGGGCAAAGAGGTCTTCGAGGTCGATGCCGCCGGTGGCATCGTCCGCGAGTTACTCGATGAACACGTCGATCCGATCGCCGGCCAAGACATCCAACTGACCATCGATCTCGTCGTGCAGCAGTATGCCGAGCAGGCGCTCGAGACCAAGCTCAAGCAGCGCCGCAACCTGCCCACCGACCTCCTCGGCCAAGACATCGCCGCCCACAATCCGATCGATCCGAAGAAGGCTCCGAGCCAGGAGCGCGTCTATTCGAGCTCGAAGGAGTTCGGCACACAGGAGTGGATCCAGTTCAAGGCGCCGGCCGGTTCGGTGGTGGTCGAGGACTACTCCAACGGACAGATCCTGGCGATGGCCAGCTATCCGCGATTCGACAACCGCTGGATGGGCGCGATCGGCGGTGACAAGTTCGACCAACTCTTCGGCGAGAAGATCGATCCAACGACTGGGAAAGCCGACCCCGACAAGTCGGTGTTGGTCAATCGCGCCGTGCAGGGTCGTTACAACCTCGGCTCGACGATCAAACCATTCGTCGCCTGGTCGGCGATGCACAGCGGTGTCATCGGCGCGAACGACATCTACATCGACCGGGGTACCTACAAGCTCGAATCGATCCCTGACGATGTCTGCGCCTCGGGTGTTCGCTGCGAATTCAAGAACGCGACCAACGTGCGCACCCAAAGATCATCCTCGTACGGACCGGTGGCAGTTGCCGATGCCCTCGCCGTCAGCAGCGACGCCTTCTTCTATCGTCTCGGCGAAATGTTTTGGATGATCGACGAACACAACGCGGTGCTCGACCCCGCGCTGAAGGGCAAGTCGACGCTGAAGGAGGGTTTGCAGCGCTTCGGGTTCGGTGCAGAGACCGGTATCCAGTTGCCGTTCGAGTGGAATGGCCGCATACCAGACGACGCCGTCAAGAAGGAACTCGTCGACAACGAGGTCCTCGGCAAGAACGAGGAGCCACGCCTGCTGGTCGGTGACAACGTGCAGGCGGCGATCGGCCAGGGCCTGATGGCGGTCACGCCGCTTCAGCTGACCAACGCCTACTCGACGATCGCCAACGGCGGCTTCCTGCGTCAGCCGACGATAGTCAAGAACATCCTCGAACCCCTGGTGCCCGATCTCAGCCCGGGAATGGCCGATCTCTCCAAAGCCGTAATCGTCTTGTCGTTCGACGCGCACGCCTACAAGGATCAGTTGGAGATGCCGCCCGAGGTTTACGAACCGATCATCGGCGGCCTGAGCCGAGTTACCAACGCCGGTGGGGAGCGCAGCCCGGGGGTCACCGATCCGTCGGGCTTCTACCACACCACCACCGGCGAGAAATTGTTCGAGACTTACCCGATGAACGCCTTACCGATCGCCGGAAAGACAGGTACCGCGCAGGGCGCCGGCAGCTATCCGTGGAACGACTCGTCGGTGTTCGGCGCGTTCAGCCTCGACGCTTCGGCGCCTTACACCGTCGTCGCTTACCTGGAAAAGAGCGGCTTCGGGTCGAAGGCCGCCGGACCCGTTGTCAAGTGCCTCTTCACTGCGCTTGCGGGCAGAACATTCATGGATCCGGTGTTGCCCAGCGATCCCCTCGATCTCAACGCCCTGGAGCCTGCTCCGCCCACCCAGCTGGCCGACAGTTCGTGTATGCCGGCCGCGGTGGACGCACGAGACTGAGCCATGGCTCTCAGCATGCTCTCGCGCAAGCCGGACTCCGGGTTGGGCAACATCAGGGCCAGCCCCGGCTCGCCGAGCCGCAACATCGACTGGATCCTGCTGTTTGCCCAGGGCGCCCTCGCCATTATCGGCCTGTTCACCATCTACTCGGCGTCGTACTCCAAGTTCCCCAACCCGTACCTGTACGTCACCCGCCAAGAGATCTTCCTGATCGGGGCGGTGATAACGATGATCGTGGTGATGTCGTTCGACTACGACTGGTGGCGTGAACGGGCGCGCTTCCTCTACGGGACGACGATCATGCTGCTCGTTCTGGTCATCCTGGTCGGGGCGATCAGTGGCGGGGCCCGGTTGAGCTTCGACCTTGGCCCGCTGAAGGTCCAGCCGGCGGAATTCGCCAAGTTCACCGCGCTGCTCGCCGTCTCTGCCTTCCTCGCCGAGGATCGCACCGACACCTTGAACTACGCCCGATTCGTCAAAGGGTTGCTCCTGGTCGGGGTGCCGACCGTACTGGTGATCGTCCAACCCGACCTCGGGTCGGCGTCGGTGCTGATTGCAATGATGATGGGTGTCTTGCTGATCGCCGGTGCCAAGGCGAAATACATCCTCTTGATCACGGTCCTGTCGGCGTCCACAGTCGGTGCCGCCGTGGTGAGTGGCGTGGTCAACGACTACCAGATCGACCGGATCACGGTGTTCTTCGACCAGAACTCGACCGACCCGGCGCTTCGCGATCTGGTCTTCCAGGGCCGCAACTCGTTGCGCGCCATCGCCACCGGCGGGATCGACGGGAAGGGTTGGCTTCAGGGGCAGTACACCAACTCCAGAGACATCCCGGTGCAATGGGCCGACTTCCCGTTCTCGGCAATCGGCGAGCAGTTCGGCCTGATCGGGTGTGGTGTGGTGCTCGGCCTGTTCGCCATCTTGCTGCTACGCATCTGGCGGATCGCAGGTTTGTCCCGCGACATGCTCGGCACCTACCTGTGCGCCGGGGTGTTCACGATGGTGTTGTGGCAGATGTTTCAGAACGTCGCCATGGGCATCGGGCTGATGCCGATCACCGGCTTGCCGTTGCCGTTCATCTCGTACGGAGGCTCCAGCATCGTCACCTTCTTCGCCCTGATAGGCCTGGTGCAGAGCGTGCACATGCGCCGCTATCGCTGATGTCTACAGTCCGCTGACGGGTAGTCGGGATTGCGTCGGCTAGAGTGATCGGCCACATGAATTTTCTCTGGGCGCGGATCCGTTCGCTCCTGGCTCGGGTACACACGCCCGCCCGGCCGCTTGCCTGCTCCGACACAGACGACATCGGCCGACCCAACCAGGGGCCTCAGATCCTCTTCGACAATCTGACCGAACGGTTCGATCGAGCCGCCGTGGAGCACGCACACACCAACAATTGGATCGAACGCGACGCCAGCCGTACCGGAGCGAACTCCGTCGGCCGTCGCGGCGCTGGCCGATGTGGCAGGCGCATGAGAAGGGATAGTCCCAATGACCGACGACCAACACGATCAGCTGTCAATGACAGCATCGCCTGCCGCGCAGGTGAACGACGCAGCCGACTTCGAGCCCGCTGACGGCGAATCGAGCACTGACGGCACAGAATCGATAGGCGACCCGACGGTCCGCTCGGCCCCCCAGAAGCGCCGCCGCGGCTCACGCGGCGGTCGCAACCGTAAGAAGCCGGCCGGCACGGCGGGCGCCGGGATTGACGCGGACGGCGACACCGGCGACACCGGCGACAGCGACGACAGCGACGACACCGACGACACCGACGACACCGACGACACCGACGACATCGACGACGCCGAGCCCATCGAGGCCGGCGACGCTTTCGAGATAGCGCCCTCCGCCGACGGCGCCAGCCTCGATCTTCCAGAGCTACCGAAACGGCTGGCTGAGGGCCGGGCATCGGTTGCTGCGGCCGAGCGAGCCCTAGTCCGCAGGCCGCAGATCGGCGACACCCGTCCTGCTCCTCCCGTCGCGCCGGCAGCCGCCAAGCCAGCGCAGCAGCGCGGCGACCGTAACCGCACCGATCGGCAGAAGGCCGACAAACCCAAGGTCGCCCGGCAGGCGCAGCCGGTGGCCGTAGCGGCCGATGATCAGGCAGCAACCGATGCTGCCAAGAAGAAGCGGCGGCGTGGCGTCAAGGGTCCCAAGCCGGCAACCACCACGTTCGCTGTCGATCTCGACGCCGACACAATCCGGCGACGCGGCGGACGAGAGCGCAACGGTCGCCCCATCGGTCGCTACCTGATGGCGGTCCAGGTGCGCCCGACGCTGACGCAGGTGGCCATACTGGAAGGCCGCACGTTGATCGAGCACTACGTCAGCCGCCCCGCCGACGACGTCAGCCAGATCCACGGCAACATCTACGTGGGCAAGGTGCAGAACGTGCTTCCGGGCATGGAAGCAGCCTTCGTCGACATCGGCACCCCGAAGAACGCCGTGCTGTACCGCGGTGATGTGCAGTACGACCCGGAAGACATCGTCGAGAAGTCCGGCCAGCCGCGCATCGAACAGATGCTGCGTCCAAAGCAGTTGGTACTCTGCCAGGTCACCAAGAACCCGATCAGCGCCAAGGGTGCCCGGCTCACACAAGAGGTGTCGCTGCCGGGCCGGTTCGTCGTGCTGATCCCCAACTCGAAGACGTACGGCATCTCCAAGCGCCTGCCCGACGACGTGCGTAAACGTCTGCGCAACATTCTCGATCGGGTCAAGCCGGTCCAGCACGGCCTGATCGTGCGCACCGCCGCCGAGAACGCCAACGAGCACGAGCTGCGCGCCGATATGACCCGACTGCTCGACCAATGGAACGTGATCGAGGCCAAGGCCAAGCGGGCCAACAGCCCGTCGTTGCTGTACCGCGAACCGGAACTCGCCGTGCGGGTGATCCGCGAAGAGTTCAATGCCGAGTACCGAGGCGTGATCATCGATGATCAGCGGCTGTTCGACGAGGTGCGTGACTATGTCGGGGCGTTCAATCCCGACCTGGCCGACCGCATCGAGTTCTTCGACGCAGCAGCGGAAGGGCTGCCACTGTTCGAGCGCCAGCACATACACGAGCAGCTTCACAAGGCCCTCGATCGCAAGGTCTGGTTGCCCAGCGGAGGTTC
>JANNHY010000069.1:0-6083 GCA_031404635.1 Ilumatobacteraceae bacterium | reverse complement strand
GGCATCGCTGCGCCGCTCGCCTCGAACCTCAACTACGTTCCCGGACAGACGGTGCCGAACGCCGTCCTCGTCAAGGTTGGCCGCGGCGGAGCGGTGTGCTTTCACACGTCTCAGTCGACACAGCTCGTCGTGGACGTGGTGCGCTACTTCCCCGCCGATTGATCACACGGCGCGGGCCTGACGCCGCACGGTCAAGCGTTGTGACCGACAGGCGCCGCGCGTGCCACCAAGATGGCGTAATCACGGCGTCCGAGCCAAGTGCTGTCGTCGCAACCAGCGAGCAAAGCCGTCACCTCCTCGGCCCCCAAACCTCGCGGCAGCCCACCTCCACGCCAACCGGCAGGAGCCGTCGATCCGATCAGGCCGCGAACAACCGCGACCAGCCAAGCCAAGGCTCCCAGGGATGTCCGAGGCGCGACGCTACATACTCCACCCACTGTTGAGCGCGTGTGGCGAGGAGAAGCAGAACCCGGAGACGCACGAGCGGGGGGAAGTCGGCGACTGTGCGCTGGTGCGACGATCTCAGGTATCTCTGCCGTATCCGGCATCGCGTACTCGGATTACGGCTTGGGTTCGGTCGAGTACTTGAAGCTTGGTGAAGATGTTGCTGACGTGGTTGCGTACCGTTTTTGGTGTGGTGCCGACGCTGCCAGCAATTGCGGCGTTGGGTTGCCCTTGGGCGAGCAGTTCCAGGATTTGGCGTTCGCGGTGGGTGAGTTGGGGGAACGGCTCGACGTGCGCGGTTGGCTGGTTTGTGAATAGTCCCAGGACGCGGTCGGCGATTGCTGCGCCGAATACGGCTTCGCCGCGAGCGACCGCTTGGATGGCTGCGAACACGGAGTCGTCGTCGTCGAACATTGACAGAACAAGAACGGCGGTGTCGGGTGAGGCGGTCTTGATGTGGCGGGTGGACTCGATCCCGCTGAGTCCGGGCATGTGGGGGTCCATGACAGCCACGTCGGGTCGTAGTTGGCGAATCACGGCGACGGCTTCTACGCCGCCTTCTTCGTTCCGGTGACGGTAAACGACCCGACCATGCCATGCAAAGCGTGGGGTCCATCCGGTGTCGTCAAGAGACAGAACACCACGTAGCTGCCGGGTGCGAGGTCGGTTACGATCGCCGAGCGCCTACCCGGGCCGAGAGGCGCGAAAGCGAGGCCGGTCTGGTGGAACCAACCCGGTGCGCTATCAGGTCCAGTGCCATCCTCGGTGGCCTGAATCAAATCGACGACATCTTTGGTGGTGTGGCGAGGTCGACCACCGCAGCGAATCGCCACTCGCCATCGCCGTCCGGGTCGACGAGGTGTTGCGTGATCGCCCAGCGGCCGGGTTCTTCCACCAGTGTGAAGTGGGCCGCTGAACGTGCATCGGCATCGATGCCGATGCTTGCGCACCGGGCTTTCACAAGAGCTCGACAGTGGCCATCACGTCAGTGACTCACCTTCGACTGACGAGGCGTCCGGCGCGCCGGCGTGTCGGATCGTGCGGCGCTCGCAGTTGTGGCGAGACCGATCACGAGAGCGGCGATCGTGACAAGCGGAGTGACGATCGTCCACCAGGTCAGTGCGACGAAAGGCAACGATGCGACAACGAGCAGCACGACGATGGTCCGCTTGCCCGGGCTGGTCAAGATCGCAGCGGTGATCAGCGCGCCACCGGCGACGAGTCCGGCTGCGATGGTCGACGCAGGCGCTGCGCTCACTGCCATCAAGACCTCGAAGCCTCCAAGGACCCCGAGGAGCCCGTGGAGCCAGTTGGTCGCGACCACCACACAGAAGTTGCGCCAGCCGCACCCGGCGATGGTGAACCCTGCAGCCGCGAGTAGGAGCGCCCCGGGTATGGACCAGATCCTGCCTACGGTGGTCGAGCACAGCAGGGCCACGACGATGAGCCAGATCGCGATCGCGGCGAGGGTCTCGGGGCGAGGACCGGCAATGCTGCGCAGCGATCGAGCTGCGGCGACGACGCTGAGGCTGAGCATGATGGTGAGCAGGCCGAGGGCGACTGGGCGGTCCTTGCTGCCGGTCCAGTCGGTGATGTGGCTGCCGATGGTGGTTTGGATGGCGCCGGTGAGGATGCCGAGACTGCCGCCGATGGTGGCGAGGCGGGCAGCGACGGGCAGAGGATGTGTGCGGAGGCGGGTCATCGGCTCACGGTTGCCGCGGGTCGGCGGGGGCTGAGGCGTCCCGGTCGCATCGGATGGCCGATGCGAAACGTCGAAAGCGCGTGTTGGCCGGGCTGTGCGAGTAACGCGTCCATGTCGCTCGCGAACGTTGCGGGTCGGCCCAGGCTCGCCTCTCTGTCGATTCGTTCGCTGACCTGGTTCATGTGCTGAAGTCCGAGGCCTTGCACCGTTGCTGCGAGGTGGATGCGCTGCAGTAGTCGGCCGCCGACGAGTTGCTGGGTGGTGTTAGTGGGGTCGGCCACGGTGATGACGCCATACGCGGCAGCCGTCGCAGTGTGCACGGTGCGGGTCTGGTCGAGCCAGAAGCTGTCACCGGCCGATCGAGACGTCGCCGGGAGGAGCTTCGCAGCGGCGAGGACCACCGGGCTGAGGCCCTGCGCATCGAGGGTGAGGCCGTCCATGTGGGAGTCGATGTCGTCGCGGTTGTTGCGGAACCAGGCGAAGGAGTCTTTGGACTGTTGCTCGTCCGCAATGATCGCTCGTGTAGCCTCGACGATCAGTCCACCGAGCGCCGTTCGCTCGGCCGGTGTCGTGAACCAGCGAACGCCGACACCAACGAGTCCGATCGAGGTTGTGTCGAGCGTGTCGAGCACGTCCGCCGCGACGGTCATCGTCGTGAATGGACCGCGATTGCTGTGCCGTTTGCCGATCACGTCATAGAGTTCTGACGCGCCGTGCGGGCCGGCAATCAGGTTCACCGTTGCGACATGCGCCGGGTCGGCTGGGTCGGGGAGCAGCGTCACGGTAGTTCGATAGCTCCGGGCGGCTGCTGCCAGGACGAGGTTTTCGAGCGCGCATCCGAGGCCGATGTGGTGTTCGCGATCGAGCGGGTCGAGCGTGCCGGTTCGACGGGTCGGATCCGCGAACAGCTCGATGCTGTCGGCGGTGGCGTGAAAGATCCAGGGCTGGGTGTTGTGCGGATTGGCCGCAAGGATCGCCGCCGCGACCATTCCGAGCGGGGTTGAGTCGTCGCGCCAATGAGACCATGCGTCGTACGCGGCACCATCTCCGGCGTCGAGGACCCCGTTATCGAACACGCGGTAGCTGCCGGCGCCGATGCCGGCGACGACCACGCTCGCAGCGCCGACGCCGATGCGGTGCAGCATCGAGCGGCGCGACAGCAACACGGCTTCTCCCACATCCCACGTGTCGGTCTTCGACTGGTCCGACGAACGTTCCTCGGTGCTAGGCGGTTGGGCGATTGAGGTCATCGGTCGAAGCCGCCGTTGAGGGCCGGGGTGCCGAGCGACGTGATCTTGAACCGGAAGAACTCGCCCGACGTCCAGCGGTCGGTGCCGAAGTTCCATCCAAGGCGCCCGGCGCTCGGGATTGTGAGCCCGGCGAAGGTTCGGTGGCCGCTGATCTCGCCGCCGAACGGGTGCCAGCCCCAAGTGCCGGTCTCGTCGAGGTCGCCCCATCGTTGGAGGGTGACCGATCGGACGAGTCCTGCGGGGTCGATGGTGAGCTGCAGATCGATGGGGGTTGGACCGATGTGGTGGTGGCCGGTGATATGTTCGTCGTCTTCTGCTGTCCAGGTGGGCCCGAAGCGGGGAAGCAGCGCGGTGGGGATCAAGATTCCTTCGACACCGCAGCGGCCGGCGGCGCTCTTGGAGATGTCGGGTCCGTCACCGTGGGCCACATTGAACAGGCCGGCGAGCTTCCAATTCATTTCCCCTGCGCCGTCGAGATAGCGGTCGTAGCCCGCGATGACGCCTGCGGCGCGCGCCGACCAGATGAACCCGACGTGGGGGTTCAGAACCTGGCGGGCTCGGAACGGGAGCCAGCGACTGACTTTGATGTGTCCGCGCATGCGGAACCGGGCGCTGGTGGCCAGCGGCGTTCCGATCGCGATCGCTGCCCGGAAGTAGCGCCGGACGGGTTCAGGCAAGCCGTCGATCTCTGGCGCGCTGAACACGCCGACGGTGCGATCCCCACACAGCCGTTGTTCCCACTCGCTCATGCTCAACACGGCTGCACCTTCCGCGGGCATCGTGGCCGTCACGAGCGAACTCGCTGTCGGACGGCTCCGCCGACAAGCGCGCCGGGTGGTACCGAACCAACACGGATCGTTCGTTCGGCACGTTCCTTGATTCCTCGGAGCATGCGCTGAGTCATTACAAAACTGATGACCCCTGTGGGCTCCACCACTAGCGCCGCCCACCAACGCGAGTAGGTGTAGCGCTCGCGGACCAAAAGTCTGCTGGAACCATCAGACACCTCGTTGACCACGAAGGCCCATGTGAAATCGAACGGGGCCCGCATCTTGCCCATTGGGATCCCGCCATGGAGGACCAGCGCACGATTCGGTTCGACCTGCGCCACCTCAAGCGCCATTTCCGCTGCAAGTCTGACCTCATCGCCGACAGCGACGACCTGCCATTCGGGCACGATCGCGTCAGCGCTGTGGATGTCGGCGCCGACAAGGTTCTCGAGCCGGTCGTAACTGTAGAAGCCGCCACGTCCTTGACCTAGTTGAACGATCCACGGCCAAACCTCGGCCGGGCACGCATTGATCGTGACGGCTCTGGTCGAGGTCAGATCCGCTGAGGGCAACAGATCATCACCGGGCAGCCCAAGCCGTAGCTCATCGTCGGTCGCGCCCCACCGCAACAACCGATTCCTCGCCAACAGTACGCCAGCCAACGCCCCAGCTCCGATACCAATCGATCGAGCACTCCAGGTCTTCCATGGCCACATCTGGGCCTCCTGACACCTTCACGCTACCACCGACGCCCCCCAAACGGCCCTGGGTTGGCGATGCTGCTCGCGCCGCACAAGGAGATCATCATGTTGACACCTCCGTCACTCGGCACCGGCTCAGCAGGCAAATCGGTGCAGCGACGGTCTGTTGAACCCACGCTCACAGCCGCCCGCCAAACATCGAACCGCCTCATAGGGACCGCGAAGTCCAGCTACCGGCGCTTCCACCGTAGGTCGGCGACGATCAGCCATCTGCGTCGTTTCCCCCGCGGCCGAGCCGAAGTGCCTAAGGTGGTCGCAACGATGATCAACCGGCGGTCAGGAATACTCGCGGTCTCGGTCATTCTTCGGGGGTTCCCACGAGAGTGCCGATAATTCGCCCAGAACGCGCATCACAGAACGACGACCGCAGTGGAGCGAGTCGGCCGCACCTGTCGCTTCGGCGTGGCGGTTGACGTCGGCCGCGTTGGATCGACTGGCGAACCCATGCGGAAACAATTAGGCGCCGCTGTCGCATGTGTTCGACGCCTCGGACTTGCCGTCGACTCGTGTCGTTGAACATGCAGAGGCCGTTCCTGAGCGACCGGCTGGCTTGTGCGAGTTGGTCCGCCAAGAGGGTTAGTCGTCGGGCTTGAGCCGAACGCGGGGTGGGAGCTCGCGCATCGCGGCGCCGAGCTGTTGCGCGGCCGGGCCGCCGGCCTCGAGAGTCAGCCGATGGCTTCGAATCAGTCGACACGCCGGAGTCGGGTAGCGACTCGAGCGCATCGAACGGGATCACCGCTGCTGTGGGGCGCCCATAGCGCTCGATCACGGTGACCTGTCCATTCGCGGCTTGGGCCACGATGTCACTCAGTTGCGCCCTGGCCTCGGCAACTCCAACGACTGTTCTCATACTGACTGATGGTTCCGACAACCCGCCGGCCCCCAACCCCCCGAGGGGAGCGGCGGTCGACCCGCGAAAGCAACCCGTCACAAAATGCCGCCTCGCAGCAGCGCCAACCAGCACTCATCGACCAGATCGTCCCGCCGATGTCTCACGGCACTATCGGCGGAGGTCGTGGGTGTCACGTACTGGTTCACACCCGCCACCGCGCCCCTACAGCAGTCTGTGACGCTTCGCTTCACTGGGCGGCGGGCTTGGCGACATTGGTTGCTGTCCTACAGCATGGCGCGGCGGGCGGTGGCTGGTTCGTGGCTG
>JANNHY010000068.1:0-10106 GCA_031404635.1 Ilumatobacteraceae bacterium | reverse complement strand
CTGCTGAATGCGCTGGAGCAGAGCCTGAAGTCTCCAATGTGGTGTGTTGAAGGAAAGATTGAAGTGAGACACGTGGCGATCCCGGATCCACGGCTTGGCTGAGTTAAGATGGCGTCAAGTGCCACACACTGGTGGACCGGCCCAGGGCCTACCAAGGGCCTGGAGCTGACTGGGAACAGCGTCCGCTCCTTCGTCGCTCCCGCTGCTCCCAGCAGTTCAGGCCTGGCGTTAGGCGGCATGGGCACTCCTGGATTCTATTCATCGTGTTCCTCATCCTCTTCATTGAGGAAAGGTGGATGTGAATGAAAAAGCCAGCCGACTCTCAGGAACCACAGCTCCCGTCCGACTTGAGTGAGGCCGGAGAGCTTCCCGTGAAGCTGGAGGCTGACTTCGCCCCTTTGAAAGAAGTCGGCACCGCGGACCCGGCCGCCGAATCGGACCTGGATCCGCACCATGATCAGTCGCTCCGGGCGCAGGAAGCCTTCGAACTCGCCACACAAGCGGCAGCGGCTGGCGATGAGGAGGGGGCCGTGCGGCAGTATTTGAAGGCCTCCAACCTGGCGGAGGCGGCCCGCGAGTGGTACTTGGCCGCCGTGTCCTGTCAGCGCGTCGGGAAACACCCCGGCTTTCGCAGCGGTGCGCGCCACGTCGACCAGCCAGCGGTCGTAACGGCGAAGGTCCACGGTGACGAGCACGTCGTTCTCCTCCATCAACGCCACCGTGCGGCGAACGGCAACGTCGTTACCCTCGACCGCCGTCACATTGGCCCGCAAGGCCTCGAGATCGCCGACGAACTGAGCGGCGACGCCCTTCGAGGCATCACCTGACAGTACGTAGACCCGGCGAGCGGGATCGGCGAGGTGGTCGACCACGTCGGCGAGGGCGACCTGATCGATCGCCCCCAGCGTGGTCTGCACGTTGCCCAACTCGATCTGCAGGTGCCGATGCAGCGAATCGTGCACGGCGGGATCACGGATTCGCTCGGCGGCCGGGCGTAGCTGGCTGGCCAGATCCTGCTGCACCGACGCCTGCAGGGCGCTGAACCCGACGAATCCGAGTTTGGTGGCCAAGCGCACCACGGTCGCAGCACCCGAGCCCGCACCCTCGGCCAGTTCGGCCACGGTGCCGAATGCGACAAGCTGCGGATTCGCCAGCACGACCTCGGCAACGCGCCGCTCAGCCTTCGTCAGGCTCGCACTAGTTCGGCCGATGCGATCCGCCACTTCCACGGGCCAGGAGCATAGCTCGCGCCACATCGCTGATCCGTTTGCTCCTGATACAGTTCATTATGGAACATATGTTCCGGCAGCGAACCCGAGACTCCAGGACGCCAAGTCATGAACACCCTGACACAGCACGTGCAACCGATGACGATCGAGTCTCCACTATGGCCGCCGATGACCGTTCCGTCGCGCTCGACCGGCATGGAACGGCTCGTCCGCACCGCAGGCCACTCGGCCAGGTTGCTGCCGGCAGTTGTTCACGATGCGCTTGTCGACTTCGCCGATCGCGCCCACCAGTCGGGTGCGCTGTTGCTGCGCGGTCTGCCGCTCGGCGAGTTGCCACACACTCCCCCGACGCCGTCCACGCCGGCCGACAAGGACTCGGTGAGCGAGATGACCCTGCTGACGGTCGCCCGCCGCCTCGGCCAGCCCGTCGGCTACGAGCCGGAACACGGCGGCGATCTCGTGCAAAACAT
The DNA here is from genome assembly GCA_031404635.1 of Ilumatobacteraceae bacterium. Classification (GTDB taxonomy): domain Bacteria; phylum Actinomycetota; class Acidimicrobiia; order Acidimicrobiales; family Ilumatobacteraceae; genus JAENVT01. Next base: position 8,407 of record JANNHY010000068.1, on the reverse strand, counting down.
CGTGCCCACCAAGACAGCCGTCGATCGGCAGACGTCGACGTCGTCGAAGGTGCAGTTGATGTTCCACACCGAGGCCGCGTTCCACCCCTATCGACCCCGCTACCTGCTGCTGCTGTGTCTGCGCGGCGACCCAGCGGCGCAGACCACGCTGTCGTCGATCTTCGAGGTGATGCCGCAGTTGGCCGCCGACGTGATCGACGTTCTGTTCCAACCCCGGTTCCGAACAGCGGTCGACGAGAGCTACCTGCACGGGCGAAGCAACGTGCTCGGCGCGCCGATGGCCGTCCTCACTGGCGATCGCCGGCGACCGTCCATGGTCTTTGACGCCGATCTGATGGTCGGCATCGACGAGGAGGCCGACGATGCCCTCCGCGCCCTCGGTGATGCAACTGCGGCATGTCACGCCTCGGTGGCGCTCGAGGCGGGCGACTTGCTGGTGGTCGACAACGCCGTCGCCGTGCATGGCCGCAGCCCGTTTGCCCCCCGCTTCGACGGAACCGATCGTTGGGTGCAGCGCACCTTCGTCGTCAGCGATCTGGCGCCTAGTGCGGCCGACCGACGCGACAGGGTGATCACGACACACTTCGGCGTCTGAGCCCGATCGGGCAGAATGTCGGCCGTGATCTCCGACCTCGCCCAGCGCATCTCCACCCTGCCCCCCGCCCCGCGGCGAGCGTTCGCCAGCGACAACGCAGCGGGCGCCCATCCGGCGGTGATCGACGCGTTCGTGGCCGCCAACATCGGTCATGCCCTGGCCTACGGTAGCGATCGCTGGACTGCCGAGGCCGAAGCGCGCTTCGGCGACCTGTTCGGGCCGAACTCGGAGGTGTTCCTGGTGTGGAACGGCACCGGTGCCAACGTGATGGCGTTGGCGACGATGGTGCAACCAGCCGATTTCGTGCTGTGCACAGAGTGGGCGCACATCGCCGTCGACGAGACCGGCGCGCCCGAGCGCGCCCTCGGTGTCAAGATCATGCCGGTGCCCACCGCCGACGCCAAGCTGTACCCGGAGCAGATCGAGGGCTTGGCTCATTTCCAGGGCAACATGCATCATGCCCAGCCGGGTGTCGTGTCGATTACGCAAAGCACCGAGCTCGGCACGGTCTACTCCGCCGGGGAGGTCGCTGCGCTGTGCGAGGTCGCCCACCGCCTTGGCATGGTCGTGCACATGGACGGAGCGCGCTTGGCCAACGCCACCGCCGCTCTCGGCGGCACCGTTGCAACGCTGCGTTCGTTCACGGTCGATGCCGGCGTCGACGTGTTGAGCTTCGGCGGCACCAAGGCCGGCCTGGCCGGAGGCGAGGCCGTCGTGTACCTTAACCCGGTGCTGGCCAAGCGGGCAAAGTACGTGCGCAAACAGGTCAATCAGCTGCCGTCGAAGATGCGATTCGTCGCCGCTCAGTTCAATGCCCTGCTCGACGGCGACTTGTGGATTCACCTCGCCGAGCACGCCAACTCGATGACCGAGCACCTGTACCGGCTGACTTCAGCGATCCCCGCTGTCACCCACGGCGGCCCGCCGATGGTCAACAGTGTGTTCCCGACGCTTCCCGCCGAGGCGATCAAGCCGCTGCAGGACTGGTGCTTCTTCTGGGACTGGGATGTCGGCCAGTCGCAGGTCCGCTGGATGACGTCGTGGGACACCACGATCGACGATGTCGAACAATTCACGACGGGGGTGCGCCACCTCCTTGCGTAGGCAAGAAAATTTACAGATTCCTTGCTCTGTGCAATTGACTCTTTGTCAACGCCGATTTAGTCTGGCTTGGCTGCCCGATTTGGTGCCCTGGGAGGGCGGTGCAGCAGCACGATTCGCAGTACCGCACACAGTCACATGAGGGGGGTTCACATGGCCGCGGTGGAGATCTTCTTCCATCGAGTGCTCACAGACGATCGCTGGATGAACCAGGCAGCGTGCAAAGGGCTCACGCACCTGTTCTTTCCTCCACCCGCCGAACGGCCGCAGGCCCGGGATCGGCGTGAGGCCGCGGCCAAATCGGTGTGTACCAGCTGCATCGTCCACAGCTCCTGTCAGGAGTACGCCAGAACGAACCACGAGTACGGGTTCTGGGGTGGCGAAAGCGAAGACGAGCGCCACTCCGCCGGCTACCGCCTGATCGCCCCGATCGGCGTCCGGGCCCGCAACGTCGGCTGACCGCCGAAGCCAGGGCAAGCCGACCGGCTGAGCCCGATCATCGCCAGGGCATACGATCGCCGCATGAGCGGCGCGACCTCCCATCGCCAGGCCGTCGACGCGGCCTGGATCGCCTACGGCGACCCGCGTACGATCCGCAGTGCCGACGACGTCAGCGCCAACGTCTCGACCAACCGTGTGTATCGACTGCACCTCGACGACGGCTCGACGGTGATCAGCAAGGCATCGTCGTACGGCTCCTACTTCCTATTCGTCGAGGATCACGAGCAACTCAACCGTTGCGCCAAGTTGTTGGGCACGACGAGATTCAACGGCATGCTCGCCGATATCTGGAGTCGCGATGGTCGAATCTTCACCTGGTACGACCAGCACATGTGGGCCGTTTTTTACGACGACGTACCGCGCCGCGACTCGCTGCCTCGTGTGCTTACCGCCGGCCAGATCGCCAACCTGGCGACCGAGATCGCCGAGTTCCATCTCGCCTGCACCGAGATCGCCCCATCGCTGCCGAGCGCGTCGAAGACGATCAAGAGCGATGCCATCCATCTGCTCGATCTGCTCGAGAGCCCGTTCGCGACACGCAACTTCGATCTGCCGCCGGAAGCGATCGGCGTGCTGTGGAAGCACACCCACCGATTCCTCGAACGTCTGGGCGAAGTCGGTTACGACGAATGGCCGAAGATCCCGATCCTGATCGACTGGAACCTGGGCAACTTCTCCGTCGACACGTCCGCCGACGGCCGCTTCCGTCTGTTCAGCCGATGGGACTACGACTGGTTCCGCATCGAGCCACGGTTGCTCGATTTCTACTTCCTGTCGCGCGTCTCCAGCAGAACCGGCGACCGAACCCGGTTCACATACGGCCCGCACACGCTTGTCGAGCCATCGTTCATCGCCTTCCTCACCGCCTACCGGAGCGTCTTTCCGATGGCCACCGACGAGGTCGCCTTCCTGCCCGAGGTCTACCGCTTCTTCATCCTCAACTACGTCGTGCGCGAGGGCGCCCGATTCTTCCGCCACGATCTGTGCACCCAGTTCCGGCGAGATTCAGTACGTAGTTACCTTCCCCGGCTCGACGTCCTCGACGTCTCGCCGCTTCTGCAGGGGTAGTCACCGCGACAACTTGGGCCAGCATCAATCGATGCGCCGCAACAAGGTGCGGAACCACTCGGCACGGGCCACATAAGTGGCGACGCCGCGCTCGATTTCGTCGCGGCGGGCCCGGCCCGGCTTGATCACAGCAGGTGTTCCGACGGCCAGTGCACCGGAGGGGACTACGGTGTCGTTGAGTACCACAGCATTGGCGGCAACAATGGCCCAGCTGTTGACGACGACTCGATGCAAGACGACCGAGCCATTGCCGATCAGGCTCCACGGCTCGATCGTGCACGCTTCGAGATGCACCATGTGACCGATCACGCAGTCATCGCCGACCACCGTGGGCTGTTCCGCAGTGGTGTGGAGCACACAGTTGTCCTGCACGCTGGTGCGCTGACCGATCATGATCTCGCCATCGTCGCCACGCAGCACGGCGCCGGGCCATACCGAACTGTTGGCACCGATGGTCACTGCTCCTATCACGACGGCATCGGGATGCACATAGGCATCGCGATGGATGGACGGCACCTTGTCGCCGAGGGCATAGATGGGCACGGTGTCCACCGTAGTGAGCAAGCACTTCGCCTCGACAACTGCGCGTCATGGTGGAGCGAACCGGCTCGCACCAGATACCGTTGCGGGCCTATGTCCCGAAGGATCGAAATCGAGCTCACCAGCGCGCGCCCCGACGGCACGTGGACGTGGCGAGCAGCCGGAGCCCGCGAACCCAAAGGCGTACTGGACGGCTCGCTGTTGCCCGCCGACGCCAAGACCGGTTCGGTGCTGAAGGCCGACGTCGAAATCGAGCTCGAGGGCATCACCATATTGTCGGTTGCCAACAGCAAGGACAAGGCAGCCAAGTCGGGCCTCTTGGATTTCATCCCCAGCAACACGCCGTTCGAGGCAGTCACCCAGCAGCTCGCCAAACGCGAACGCGGCGATTACAACGACCGCGGCGACCGCGGCAGTCGACGCGACCGACCAGCGCGCCGCGACGGCCCCGGCGAGGGTGACCGCAGACCACGCCGTGACGGCGATCGGCCACCTCGCCGCGAGGGTGAGCCGGCGCGCGCCGAGCGACCCGGCGGCTCCCCGCCCGGTGGCGACCGTCCAGATCGAGGCCAGCGGCCCGATCGTGGTCCGCGCCCCGAGCGGCGCACCCGCCCCAACTTCAGCGCCCCGCCGGAGTTGCCGCAGCGACCAAAGCCAAGGCGTCTCCGGCCGGGGCGAGCCCACCGCACCGCGGTGTTGGCCGACCTCCCCGAGGAGCAGCGTCCAGTCGCCGAACGCGCCTTGCAGGGCGGTATTCCTGCCGTTCGTCAAGCAGTCAACGAGCAGAATGCGCGACTCAAGTCTGAGGGCAAGCCCGAGGTGCCGGCGGCGGGCTTGCTGTCGATGGCTGAGCAGCTACTGCCGAGGCTACGCGTTGCCGAATGGCTCGACCGAGCCGACGCAGCCAAGGCGGACCTCGAAGAACTCGATCTGCGTGACCTGCGCAGCGTGGTGGCCGCAGGGGAGGACCCGATGGTCGCCCGCGACGAATCGACCCGCACCATCGCAACCGAGCTGAAGGCGGCGCTGGTCACCAAGCAGGAACGCGAGCTGGTCCTGTGGTTCGAAGACATCGACGCAGCCATCGGTGTCGGTCGGGTCATCCGCGCCCTCAAGCTTTCGTCACAGCCCCCGAAGGCCGGGGTGCGCTTCCCGACTGAACTTGCCGGAAAGCTGGCCACAGCAACCACGGCCAATCTCACCGCCGACGCCTTCGCCGATCGATGGGTTGCGGTCCTCGAGGCTGCTGCATTCTCACCCGTACGGGCCCAAGTCCTGCCTACGGCCAAGCCAACGCAGGTAAACGACGAACTGCTGGCGACGGTCAAACGAGTTGGCCCGCTGCTGCCCCAAGTCGCTGCCCTTTTCGAAATCGAAGTGAATCAGGGCGCTCCGGCGCCTAAGCCCCTCCGTCCGACGCGCCCGGCGGCGCCAAAGAAGCCCGCCAAGGTGCAGGCACCTCCGGCTGCCAAGCGTTCGGCACCGGCCGCCGCACCGGCTCCCGATCCTCTTCCTGCGCCAGAAGAGACGCTGGTCGTCGAACAGCATCAGGCTCCACCCGTCGTCGAGGCGGTCGAGGTACCCGCTGTCGAGGTGCCGGAGAGTCCGAACGTCGACACAGTCGAAACACCCGTCGCCGAAGCAACCGAGACCCCTGCCGCCGACACGGTCGAGTCGCCGGCCATCGAAGCGCCGGAGAGCCCGATCGTCGAAGCTGCTCCTCTCGCCGAAGACCTCCCCGCTGCCGACACCGCTCCTCCCGCCGAGGCTTCCGAAGCCGGGTAACCCACTACCGTGGCCCGTGACGCCCGGGACGCGATGAGAGATATGCGTCCGCCAGCGGCTCATCGCTCATCGCACGTCGCTGCGAAGTTCGGACGCCGACTCGGCGTGATGGGTTCGCCACCGGGTGGCAGCCGCACATACAGTCGGCGTCGTGTCCGACATCGTTCTGTACGAAACCCGCGGCCGGATCGGCCTGATCACCCTCAACCGCCCCGAAGCGCGTAACGCCGTCAACGGTGACGTCGCCGACGGACTCGAAGCGGCCATTGATCAACTGGAGAACGACCCCGAGGTGTGGGTAGGAATCCTGACCGCCAACACCGAAGGGCAACAGCGTCCGGTGTTCTCCGCCGGCGCAGATCTCAAGGCGATCAGCTCAGGACAAGCCGCCTCGCTCAACACCCGTCGCGGCGGATTCGCCGGGTTCGTCTACCGAGATCGCAACAAGCCGGTGATCGTCGCCGTCGACGGGCTGGCGACAGCCGGTGGATGCGAGATCGTTCTGGCCGCCGACCTGGTGGTCGCGACCACCCGATCGGCATTCGGGCTCGCCGAGGTCAAGCGCAACCTGATTGCCGGCGCCGGAGGGCTGTTCCGCCTCCCACGCGCTGTTGGCCAAGCGGTGGCGATGGAGGTGATCCTCACCGGCGAGCCACTCCCCGCCCAGCGGGCCTACGACCTCGGCCTCGTGAATCGCCTCGTCGAGCCGGGCCAGGCGGTTGAAGCGGCTATCAGGCTCGCCGAGCAGATCTGCGCCGCGGCCCCCCTCGCGGTCCGGGCCAGCCGCAAGGTCGTGCTGGCCTCCGCGTTCGAAGACGACGAGACCCTCAAGCAGATGACCAACGACGGGTTCGCAGAAATCCTCGCCTCGGAAGACACCATGGAGGGCCTCGCCGCGTTCATCGAAAAGCGTCCCCCCAACTGGCAGGCCAAATAACCGGCCTAGAGCCGGGTCGACACGATGATCTTGCGGGCGGTGATACCGGCCCGCTCGTACAGATTCTTGGTGTCGCGGTCTCCGGGCAGAGCAAAACCCTCGAGGGCGCCGCAGCCATGCCGCAGCGCCTCCTGCCGAGCCGATTCGAGCAACCCATCGCCGAAACCCAGCTGACGGGCCTCGGGCTGCACATACACCTGGCGGACCACGGCGATGTCGCCCATCAGTGCCAATTCGAGGTAGCCGACGACGAACCCATCCAGTTCGGCGACACCGATCCAACGAGCATGATCCTCGATCGCCGAAGCCCAGTCGCCGACCGCTGGTTGTTCGGCCAGTAATGCCGCGCCCCCGCGCTGGTCGATCAGGTGACGGCGCGCTGCGGATTCGAGTTCACCGAGTTGGGCTGCGTCGGCGATCTCGGCGCGACGGACAACCTCGTTCATCACCGTCGGCTGAACAGCGGGCATTCGTCGTCGCCGACCGGACAGATCGGCGCACTGTTGCGCACCAGCAGGAAACAGCTCGGGCACAGCTGCTCGTCGGCGCGCTTGGGTTGGAGGCGATCGCTCGACTCGCTGCGGTCCTCCGGCTCGTCCTCCTCGTCCTCACCGCCGTCGTCGTCGGCGGCCACCAGGCGATCCTTGAGGATGGTGTCGAGATCGGCCTCGACGTCGTCGGGAGCGATGATGTCGTCGTCGTCATCGTCCTCCTCTGCTGAGACGGACTTGCGGACGGGACCTTCGGTTTCGGCGTCGTCTTCCTCTTCTGCCTCGTCGGCATCGGCGTCGAACACCTCGTCGATCTCACCGAACGCGTCGTCTTCGACAAGTGCCTCCTCGTCGAGGTCTTCGTCGGTCAGCTCCGCCGGTTCATCTTCTTCGGGCTCCTCCTCGAACTCCGAATCGGGCCCGGTCACCTCTTCATCGTCGTCAGCCATCTGTCGTCCTTCGTCGTCGTCGGTAACCCTGGGCGCGGGCGGGGATACTACGGCGGCTAGCGACTGACCTAGCTTCTACATTCTGTGACAACGGTCACAATCAACCGAGTGGGAGTCACGACTGCTCGCGTCGTACCTCGGCCCTTCGCTCGGCCGCTAGCCGTTCTAGCTCGGGCGCATCCATGGTCATGTGGTTCATCGCCTCGGCAATCGCCCAATGACCGGCTTGCTCGCCGATAAGACGATGCATCTCCAGAACGACCTGACGGTACGCCGGATGCCCCTGCGGCGAGGAGCGCAGCTCCAGCATGTGGATGGCCTCGCGGGCGTTGAACTGCATCGAGTAGCGCAGCCGGTAGGCCATCGACACGGCATAGCTGGCCTGGTGCGCGAAGTCATCCTTCAATAGGTCGTACAGTGCGGCCGAGCGGGCCATGGCGTCGTCGAAGATCTCGGTCATCCCTGCTTCGTCGATCAAGTCCGGACGTACATAGCCGTGATTGGGGGTCAACGGCTGCCACTCGATGGTCAGTAGGCGGTGTCGCTGCAGGTCGCGAAAAGCGCCATAATCGCTGAGCACATCGAACCGATAGTCGACGCGCTCGAATGCGCGTCCGGGCTTGTGACGACGATTCTCGCGCTGGCCGACGTAGGCGCGGATCAGAGCTAGCCGTTCGGTCGGCCCGAGGGTGCGAACACGCTGCAGCAGTTGGGTCTCCGGAAGGTTCGTGTGGGAATAGCAGATTGCTGCGAGCAGCTTGTCTTCGGCATCACGATCCCAGTCGACGAGCTGCACCGCGGGCACATGCTCGACTGGCGTACCACCGAATAACGAATCGACCAACTCGGCGGTGCGAGCGCGTGTCGTCGACAGATAGTTGGTCCAGCGACCACCGCGATCAGCAAGGTCGACACGGCGCAGGAAGCTGGGAATGACCTT
>JANNHY010000067.1:0-4837 GCA_031404635.1 Ilumatobacteraceae bacterium | reverse complement strand
TACACCGACTTGCCGACGATCACGGCAAGCGGAGTCGATGAATCGACCTCACCCAGCAGTGCCAGCATCGCGACGACAAGAACGATGGCGAGCGCAACGCCCTCGACCGCGTCGATGGCCGAGTCGCGCAGCGTGGTGTCGGTGGCTGCCCGGAAGCCCGCCGTTCGGTTCAACACCGTCAGCAACACAAAGCTGACGGCCAGAACCGCCAACGCCTGCCGCGGGCTGGTGTGCTGACCCGTCCACATCACCTCCACCGTGTACAGCAGCGGGATACCGAACAGCAGACCTCCGCTGGCGGCACGGACCACGTCGACGAGTTCCCTCGCCCACAGCCCGCGAGCCTGAAGGATTATCGTCTCCGAGCCCACTGAGCGGATGCTACGCGTTGACCGTGCAACAATGGCGGACGTGCCAGAGTCGGCCCCAAGGGACAAAGGCAGCACCAAGCGCGCCGACGCCGTGCTCGCCGCCACCGAGAACGCCGTCTACCTCGGGATCGCGGCCCTGCTCCTGCTCGCCGCCATAGTCCTGCTTGTCGTTGCCGCCGGAGATCTGCTGGAAGTCGTCGATCAGTTCGGCTCCGATCCGATCGTCGAAGTACTCGACACCCTCCTGCTGCTGTTCATCCTCGTCGAATTGCTGTCCGCTGTCAGGATTACGATCGCCAAACGCGGTCTGGTCGCTGAACCATTCCTGCTCGTCGGCATCATCGCCTCGATCAAAGAAATCGTCGTCCTCTCTGTCAAAGCCGCCGACGACATCGGCAGCGGGTCGACGTTCCGCGACCAACTATGGCAAATCGGCGTACTCGGCATCGTAGTGCTCCTGCTCGGAACCACGGCGTGGCTCCTCCGGATCAAGGAGCGCGAGCCCCAAGAATAACGGCGGCATCAGGCGGTCATTCGGCTCTCGGCAGGGGCGACTAGCGCTCGACTAGCGCAGCAGCCGCAGCGTTCGGCGCTCGCTGACCATCAGGCCGCTCGGCCGGCCACCGACCGGCCGCCGCCATTGCTTCACCAGGCTGCCGTCGAGGTAGGCGTCGGCAACTGCCGGATGCAGGTAGCTGTTGCGGCACACCGACCGAGTGTTACCGAGATGATCGGCGACCTGATCGACGACGGCGTTCAGAACACGCTTCGTCGGAGCCTCTTCGAGCACTGCGATTTCGGCGAGTCCCTCGGCCGCTCGCACCGTGGCGTTCCATGTACGAAATGTCTTGGCAGTCATACCGGGCGCACCGTGCTCGCCAAGATAGGTGTTGACGTCGGACGAGCCGATTGCACGAACCGTCCCGTCCACCTCGGCGTACTCGAACAGCTGTTGTCCGGGCAGATGTTGGCAGGCGCGCACGATCTTGGCGAGGCGGGCGTTGTCGACCACCACATCGAAATCGTGGGCCGATTTCCCGCGAAACGCGAAGCGGATCGTCGTGCCGCGCACGGCTACGTGTCGATTGCGAAGTGTGGTGAGTCCGAACGATCGATTCGCACGCGCGTATTCGATGTTGCCGACCCGCAAGCTGGTCACGTCGAGCAAACGCACGACCGTTGCGACGACCCGATCATGACTGAGGTCCTCTCGACCCAGGTCACGGGTGACGCGTGAGCGCAGCGGTCCGAGCACCTGCGCGAACAGAACGAGATCGTCAAACTTGTTCTCGGACTGAATTTCGGTGAACGCCGGGTGATAACGGTATTGCTTTCGTCCGCGTGCATCGCGCCCGGAGGCCTGGAGATGGCTGCCTGCGTCGGCGGCGATCCACACGTCGCTCCACCCCGGCGGTACGGCGAGCGCGCGAATCCGTTCCAGGTCTCGACTCGAGGGCGCCCGCTTCGTTCGTTCATCGACGTAGGTGAAGCGTCTCGAACCTCGCCGACGAATTCCAGGCTCCTGATCGGAACCGAAGTGCAGTGGTTCGAACAACGGCTTCACACTGGTTCGTTCGGTTCCTGCGGATCATTCATGCACATCAGATACCCCTCGCACCAGGAACGAAACCTCCACCTGGGTGACCGCCTACACTCGGCGCTTTCCGGAAGATCCGGCGGTGATCGAGTTGGGAGCGTCCATCATGGCAGTCAATGCGTTCATTTCGTTCTTCGACAAGGCCGACGGCGAGTCGGTCCGGAAGGGCAAGGAAAAGTGGGTCGAGATCCAGGGATGGGACTGGGAAATCGAGGCCGAAACGAGTTGGACCAAAGGCGGCGGCGCCAGTGTCGGCAAGCCCAACCCCGGCGAGATGAAGTTCGAGCACTACTTCGACACCTCGTCGCCGGTGATCATGGGTTACATCTGCACCGGCAAGGCGTTCCCGAAGGTCGAGTTGCAGATGACGAAGTCCACCGCCAGCGCACAGCCGGCGACCTACTTCACGATGGTGATGGAAGGCGCCTTTATCACCAGGGTCAGTACCGCCGGCACGGAAGAAGGCGATGTGGTGCAGAGGGTCGAAATGGTCTTCAAGACAGTCAAGATCGAATACCGGCCACAGGACAACAAGACCGGCAAGCTCGGCGTGGTCAAGACGTTCAGTTGGGACATCCCGGCGGGGACGGCCTCGCCGTCGGCGTAGTTTTATCATCCGCCGACGGAGCACGAGGACATACCTCGGTTGACGACCGCGTCGATCGATAAGGAGATCGTCAGGCGGATACGGCCGGGCCGCTCGACGAAGAGACTGATCCAGCCCTCGCTGTTCGGCTCAACGCAGGCAGCGCCCTCCGACACTGTGTACAGATCGGTGAATCTGAACTTCAACGTCGTCAACCCGGTGCGCGTCGCGTCGATGGTGAGTCCGTCGGGTTGCACGTCGACGACGGTGGCGCCGTTGTCGACGAGCGGCGACGCGTCAGCGACCGCGTAGACCTGCCAGTCGTCGTTCACCAGCACCTCGCGCAAGTAGGTCGGTCGGCTGCGGATGACGGCGGCTTCGTCGAGAGACATGTCTCGCAGCCTTCCCAGGGGCAAGGCGACGATCGAGACGGCGTGCTCGAGCAACCACCGGTGATAGGTGTCGGCATCGAGCCGACCGGTGTAGAACTCGGGGTTCAGGGTGCGATCGAGCTGGGTTTCCCAACCACGTGCAATCCCGTCAATCCGCAGCGCCAACGTGTCGGCCTGCGCGAACGTCTGTGTCGGCACGACTTCGATACGCAGCGGTTGCGGGAGCGTGTCGAGATATGACACCAGCGAGTCGTAGTAGTCCGCGCTCGCGGTTCGATCTGTCGGCATGAACGCCATCGAGACGTACGCCGCGTTCCAGATCAGGCTGGCAGCGACTATCGCCGGAACCCTTGTGCGACGACGCCGCCCGAGGGTGAGCACCGCGGCGGGGCCGGCGACGAGCCAGCCCAACCGCACCACGTTTCCCCCCAACGGCGACTTGACCACGAACGCCCCAACGACAGCAACGCCGTAGACGATCACCGCCCAACGAACCAGGGGGACGGCCCGGCCACACCAACCCGCACCGAGCACCGCTGCTGTCAGCAGGACGAGATTGCCGGCGGTGAACGGGAACCAGCCGCCCTCGGGGAACAGCACGATGAGCGTACCGATCGGAGCAACGGCCGCCAGAGAGGCGATCACGAGCGACCGCCGCGGCGCTGAGCGAGCGAACCATGCTGCGACCATGATCACCAACAACGACAGAGCTCCCAAAGGTGACGACAACCCGCACAGGGCTGCGCACCCCGCCGACAGCCACGGGCGTTGACGCTGCTGCAGCAGCAGCGCCAACGCACCGAACATCACGGCCGGCAAGAACGTGAGTCGACCACCCCACAGGTTCACACCGCACCCGCATGCGAACAGCACCACGCCGACGACCGGATCAGGGAGCCCAGGCTTCGTGCTGCGCCAGCGTTCGACCACGAGGACGAAGCACCACGTCGCCACCAGGACCGAGACCACCGACACTGGCACGACACCGAACAGCCCTCCGAGCACCGGCGACACCACGCCGTAGCCCGGCAGTGGGTGACCACCGAACCACAGGTTGTTCCACAGGTACACGCCGCGACTCGCCAGCTGGGCCCGGAAGTGACCGCTGGCGAAGTCCTGCGACGGCGGGTTGACCAACAAGTACGTCAGACAGATCGCACCGGCGAACATCATTCCGATGAAGCGGACTCGTCGCGAGTCAACCTCATCCACTGGCGGTGCGTACGTCGGCGCGAACCCAACACCCGCGACATCAATGTCGACAGACATCAGTCACCGTTCGTGGTGCCCGTGACGGCGTCCGAGGCCGGGAGCCTTGACGACGATGAACTCATTGTCGTCGGCCAATGCGGGGTTGCGCCCGGTGTTGGGGAAGTTGTTGTCGCAGCCGAGCAACAGCTTGGCATGAGAGATCACGTGCAGCGCCTCGATGGACTCGCACGTCACCTGGAAGGGATTGCCGAGACCGATGTCCCCGTCGTGGAGCGCCGGCAACGACACCAGATCGGGATCCGGGATCGCCGCCAATTCGACGACAAGGGTCTTGGTCGTTGCGCCACCGGCGGCATCGAGATCAACGGCGTAGACCGGACGTGCAATGGCCGTCGCTCCTCGCCCGCCGTCACGTTCGATCACGATCAGCCGGTGATCGTCGAGGGCCTGCGCGTCAGCCATGAACCGCACCGGATCGTCGGTGTGGTAGTCGGCCAATCTCGTGAACTTTCCGCTCCTGGTGTGGTATTTGTAGATCCGCCGGGACAGCGGGTCGTCGCCGACCACCGCTCCCTCCAGCACGACGACGAGGTTTCGCCCGTTCGGTGTGATCGCCATCGCCTCGATCCCCCGGCTGTTGAGCACGGTTGGCGTACCCACAAGATGCGGGTTGTTCGGC
>JANNHY010000066.1:0-3764 GCA_031404635.1 Ilumatobacteraceae bacterium | reverse complement strand
GATGCCGGCCGGCACTCCTGGCTTCGGGCCTGCGACCGTCGGGTCATAGGCCTGCACCGTGGCGCCCGCGGCGACCAGGCGTTGGATGATCGCCAGCGACGGTGAGTCGCGGAGATCGTCGGTGCGAGCCTTGAACGTCAGACCCCACACCGCGATGGTGACGTTGTTCAAGTCGCCACCGGCGGCGACGCGGATCTTGTCGGCGACGCGGTCGAATTGCTCCTCGTTGACGGCAATCACGCCGTCGAGCAGATCGAAGTGATAACCGGCGTCGCGGGCGATTTTCAACAGCGCCCGAGAATCCTTCGGGAAACAGTTGTGAGCCACCAAGCCACCGGTTACGACGACCGTGTGATTGCGGTCGACCTCTACGGAGTACACCGTCTGTTCGCTGTGACGTCTGCTGACACCGACGACTCGTACCCACGCAGTTCCCTTGCGATCGCGCCGATAGCCGGTCGGCGCGATCCGCTTGCTCTGGGCGTTGAGTTGGCTCTGCACGCGATCCCGTTCGTGAGGTTCGAGTAGCCACAGGCAGTCCTCGATCTGATCCGCTCCGGAGATCACCAACCAGTGCGTGTCGACCGTGGACCTGGCGGTACGAGCAATCTTCTGGCGGGCGACAATGCCAAACTCACTGAGCAAGCGGAGCATGCCATCTGCCAATTCGGGAGAGACCGTCCCGTATTCGAGTGCGACGGACGGGCCGCCGTTCAGGAGCGACCACGAGCCGTCGCCAGCCCACAGGCCGCGGAGGATGGCTTGCTTGGCGGATTCTGAGGCCGTCCAGATCGCGTCGGGAATGCGATGGGTGTAGCAGTTAGTGCCCACACGCAAGACGTGCTCGAACCATCCAGCCAGCAGGCGAGAGGAGACCGACACCTGCGCAGTAGTGGACATCCGTCGAACCGTGGTCTTCACGCCGCGTCCCCGCCAGTAGTTGGCAACGGACTCGACCAGACGTTGCTCGGCGGTCGGATGGAAGGACCAGCAGATTCGTCGGCGATCGCCATCGGTGCCGATGTGGCCCTCGGCGAGGAATAGGCCGAGGATCTCCCATAGTTCGTCGGTGAGCTCGATCGACGCAGGGACATAGGTGCCGTTGGTCGCAGTTCCGAGCAACGCGCCGGACAAAGGTAGACGGAGTAATGCAGCCTCGGTGAGACGCAGGGTTCGGCTTCGCCGGTAGTCCCACCGTCGTCTCGCAGGTAGGGCTTCGTCCACGCCGCGGGCGACGACCATCTGCTGGTCGGTGAGGCGAACGATGATGTCCCTCCAGACGAGACCGGCGGGCGCGATTGCTTCGATCATCGAGGCATGCTCCGGGCCTAGGGAGTCAAGTAGCGGTGAGCCGAGCGACACGGGCAACCAATCCTGTGTGGTGAGCGCACGGGCCGGCTTGATCGCGGCCTCGTCTCCGTATCTCACGATCATCGGATGATCAGCCGTCACGGTCAGTCGGCGTCCCATCTTCGTGCGGATGTGGACGATGTCACCTTCGTAAGGCCTCTGGGTGAGGGAAAGCGCTCGTTGGAACTCGGGAACGACCTGGCCGTTGGACCAACTCAGGATGTCGAGACCGTCGAGCGACAGGCTCGCGAGGCCATCGAAGCGAACCATCCGAGTTCCGTCGTTGTCACGCACGATGCATGTCTCGGCGCCGTCGAAACAACTGCCACCCCATCCGGGCCCGGGTCGCAGGAAGTCTTGGCCGATCCGCTTGTCGGAGCCCATGCCGACGACCACGTCGTTGACGTCGGCGCCGACTCCCTCGCAGATTGCCGCGATGGCGTTGATGAAGCTGAGCTTGGTGGCGAGGAAGGCGTTGGCCGCGTACTTTATGGTCTCGGCCGAAGCCGGATCGGTGACAATCACGGGGGCGCTGATGCCGTCGTAGAGCGACGAGACCTTCAGCGCCGCAGCCTGATCGTCGCAACCGACGACGACACGATCGGGCCTCAGGAAATCCTGAACGGCGGAGCCCTCGCGGAGGAACTCGGGGTTGGAGACCACCTTCACGTCGGGTCGACCCATGACACGCTCGACGACCTTGGCGCTGCCGACCGGCACGGTGGACTTGTTGACGACGACGGATTCATATGGCAGCACCGGGCCGATCTCTCTCGCCGCGGTTTCGATGTAGCTGAGGTCGGCCGAGCCGTCGTCGCCTTGCGGGGTGGGCACGCAGAGAAAGGCGATGTCGCAATCCTTGGCGGCGTTGGCGGCACCGAGCACGAACGTCAACCGGCCACCGGCGAGGCCTTCCTCGACCAGTTCCTGCAATCCGAGCTCGACGATCGGAATCACACCGCGGCGCAGGCTGTCGATCTTGGCCGGGTCGATGTCGGCGCACACCACCTCGTGACCCATGTGGGCGAAGCAGGCGCCCGTGGTCAGGCCCACGTAGCCGGTGCCGATGACGGCGATCTTGGTCATGGGGTGGAGAGGTTACCGCCCCGGTCAGCTGACCGGTGGTGGCCACGGGGCGTCGATAAGGTGCCGGGATGCGACGGGCTCAGCATGCACGGGTACGCCGATTCAGCGGCTTGGCGGCGGCGGGCGCGGCGATGTTGAGTGTGGTCACGGCCTGCGCCTCGAGCGGCCCTACTGGCGGAATAACCGCGACGAGTCCGGGGGATGCGCCGCCCGCATCGGCAACCACGGCGGGGTCTGTCGTTGCGCCACCAACGCCAGGCCTGCAGAAGCCACGGGTGCTGCTGATCGGCGACTCGACGCTGCTCGCCGTCGGTCGCTACAACGCCTTTCGAGGCCTGCAAGGTTTCGAGTACGCCTACGATGCCGAGTCATGCCGCACGCTCGGCATCCGCTCGTGCGGTGATCCGCCCGTTCCCACGAATGCTGTCGAAGCGATCGGGGCCGCGGCCGGCAGCTTCGATGCTGTGGTGGTGATGGCCGGCTACGACGAATGGTGGACGTCGTTTCCGAACAGCTTCGATGAGGTCGTCGAGGCGTCACGAGCGAAAGGAGCGCGCCACGTCATCTGGCTGACCTACCCGGAGGGCGTCCCTTACAAGCTGCTCACCGGCGAACGTGCCGACGAAGCCTTCATCAAGAACAACCAGACGCTGCGCGACAAGGTGGCCTCAGGCGCTTACCCCGATGTGCTGCTCGCTCGCTGGTTTCCGCACATCTCGATCGGCAGCGACTGGATCGCCGACGACGGTATCCACCTGACACGCACGGGTGCGTTGGGCGTCGCCGATTACATCTCGCGGTGGGTCGCCCATGCCGAGGGACTGCCATGTCCGAAGCCGAGATCACCGGGAGGCACGATCGAAGTCGTCTGCTCGAACCCGGACGCGCAGGCACCGATCGCCGACATCAGAGGGTTGTACACCGACTGACGTCGGCTGGCGCCATTCCCTGGGCCAACGGCGGTTAGACCCGCGCGATGAGAGATGAGCCGTCGGAGGACGCACATCTCTCATCCCTGGCGGATGCCGGCCGGGCGCGATGAGAGATGAGCCGTCGGAGGACGCACATCTCTCATCGCCGGGTTGGGGCGAGTGGCGGCCGGGGGGAGGGCTATCGCTAACTGAACCGCATTGGGGCTAACGGGTTGTGGACGATGCAATAACGATATATCGTGACTGCATCATTACTACCCACTCGCTGAGTCGCTCGCGGCCCTCCTCGACCGTCAGCGCCTCGTGGTCGGAGTAGATCCCGGCGGACGCGTAGGCCTGCAGGTTTCGGTACCGTATTAAGGTCCGGCATCTTCGTCTTCGCGATTTCTTGAACCT
>JANNHY010000065.1:0-3040 GCA_031404635.1 Ilumatobacteraceae bacterium | reverse complement strand
CGACCGGTGGGCTGCGCTCGGCAACGACGAGTGGTCGTTCGCCAAGGCGCTGCCCTTTCTCAAGCGGATGGAGGACGATCTCGATTTCCCCAATGGCGAGTTCCACGGCAGTGGCGGGCCGGTGCCGGTCTCACGTCAACTCGATGAAAAGCTGCATCCGTTGAGCCAGGCGTTCATCGCAGCTTGCATGGATCTCGACTTCCCCGAGGAGCTCGACAAGAACGCGCCGGGCCCACCAGGGTGCGGTCGCCTGCCTCGTAACATCGTCGACGGCGTGCGTATCAATGCCGCGCTGGCGTACGTCAATCCCAATCGTCACCGGGCCAACCTGACGATCCGCAGCCGGATCACGGTGAGGCGCGTTGTGATAACCGGCAATCGTGCAGTTGGCGTCGAAATTGAACGGCCAGGTGCCGTCGAAATCGTCGGCGGCGACGAGATCGTGCTCTGCGCCGGGGCGGTGATGTCACCGCATCTGCTGTTGCTGTCGGGAGTCGGACCAGCGGACGAGTTGCGTCGCCACGGAATCGCCGTGGTCGCCGATCTGCCGGGGGTCGGCACGCGGTGCCGTGATCACCCGCAGGTGTTCCTCGGGTTCGAGCCGTCGCGGGCGCTGCCGCGGCATGCGCTGGCCGGAGTCGTCGAGGTCGCGCTCGACACCTTGGTCGCGGGCGCGCCGGTGGCGTTGATGCCATATCTGACATCGATGGCCGAATTGATCCCGGGATCGGGGGCCTCGCCCACCGAATTGGTGTTGGGGGTGTTGCTGGAGCGCGCCGCGAGTGCGGTGGAGATATCGCTGGCGTCGGAGGATCCTCGTCGCCCGCCGGCGATCAACTACCACTCTCTGGAATCGGAAAGCGATCGAGTGCATCTGCGAGAGGCGGCCGAGATCGGCATCGCGATCATCGACTCGGCGGCGATGGGCGGCCTCGGCCTGCGGCGTATTTCGCCCGAAGGTGACGCCGATCTCGATGGGTGGATCGGCGACAACATCACGACCGCCGTGCATCTGTGTTCCAGTGCCCCGATGGGGCCGGAAACAGATCCGACGGCGGTAGTCGATCAATACTGTCGTGTGCGCGGGGTAGCAGGCCTGCGGATCGTCGATACGTCGGTTCTTCCAACGGCTCCATCGCGTGGGCCGGCAGCAACGGCGGTGCTTATCGGCGAGCGCGCCTCGGCGTTCTTCGACGGCGGTTCGTCGTGAGTACCTTCTCGACGGTCGATCATCTGATCGCCGCGCTCGCAGCCGCCGGTGCTGGTGCGGTCAATGCGATTGCCGGTGGCGGAACGCTGATCTCGTTCCCGGCGTTGGTCGCTCTCGGCGCTGGTCGGGTCAGTGCCAATGTCACCAACACCGTCGCCTTGTGCCCCGGCTACTTCGGCGGCGCCGTGACCCAAAGATCTCAGCTGCCGGGGCAGCGGCCGCGGCTCGTGCGCCTGTCAATTGCTGCTGGGCTCGGCGGTCTCACCGGATCGGCTCTGCTGCTGGCCACGGGTGAGGCGGCATTCACCAAGCTGGTTCCGTGGTTGATCCTGCTGGCCTGCGCCCTGCTCGGCGGGCAGAACTACATCCGCAGGTGGCTGGGCATCGGAAGGCGAAGGCACGGCGCACCCAGTGCGATCGCGGTGTCGGCGACGTACGTGGTGTCGATCTATGGCGGGTACTTCGGTGCCGGTTTGGGTATTGCCCTGCTGGCCGTGTTGGGTTTGGTGATCGACGAGTCGCTGCCGCGGTTGAACGCCCTCAAGCAGGTACTGGCGCTGGTGGTCAACGTCGTCGCCGCCTTCTTCTTCGCAGGATCTGGTCACGTGCTGTGGAGCCTGGTGGCGGTGATGGCCCCTGCCAGCTTGCTCGGTGGACTGGCCGGCGGGAGGCTGGTGTCGATGATCAAGCCGGCAGTACTGCGCGCCGCTGTGGTCACCTACGGCACGGTGTTGGCGTTGTACTACCTCGTGCGCTAGAGGTCCCCTCAGGGAAGCAGCAGCTTGATGGCGCCGGCGGCGGAGAGTACCAGAACACCGATCAGAAAGGCTCGCTCGGGCAGTTTGTGGAACAGGGCGCGGCCCCCGAATACGCCGACGACGACCGCCGGGATCAGGGCGGCATCAAAGGCAAGACTGGTGCGTGTGAAGAACTGTCCTCCGTCCGACCAGGCACCGAGCGCCACGTACACAGGGACCTTGGCGACGTTGACGGCGAAATAGAACCATGCCGAGGTGCCGACCATTTCCTGTTTCCCCAGGCCGAGTCGCACCAGGTAGGTGTTCAGCACAGGGCCGGCGGCATTGGCGACGAATGTGGTGAAACCGCCGGTACTGCCGTAGACCGACGCGGCCAGTGGGGTCGGTGTGGCCGGTAGCTGACGGCCGACCAACCGCCACGTCTGTATTGCCGCCATCAGCAGGATGCTGACACCGATGACGACCTCGATCGGCCTGGTGGCAGAACCGACGATGGAGAAGAACGTCGCCCCGGCCGCGAAGCCGACGCTGACGGAGATGATCATCGGGCGCAGCAGATCCCAGCGGGCGTGACGGCTGTACCAGGTAACCGCAAACAGGTCGGCGGCGAGCAGCACCGGCAGGGTTGTCCCGGGGATGGCACGGCCGGTGACGATTGCGGCGATGAGCGGTGTCGCCACCAAACCAGCGCCAGGAAGCGCGGTCTTCGACAAGCCGACTATCAGCCCGGCGAGCGACCCGAGGATCAGGTTGCCGGCGGTGAACACCGGCGCAGCCTATGTGAGCCGGTCGTCGTAGCCATGGGGGTCGCGGTGGTCTGCGAAGGCGCGGACCAGAGTGTGGCGTGTCACGAAATGTTCGGATCGGCCGCCCTGGCGGCTACACTCCCTGCGTTCTTTGACAACCCACAGATCCCCGAAAGACGGAGATAGCGATGAGCAAGGCGAAGTTTCAGCGGACCAAGCCGCATGTGAATATTGGCACGATGGGTCATATTGATCATGGTAAGACGACGTTGACGGCGGCGATTTCGAAGACGTTGGCTGGTAAGGGGTTGGCGACGTATACGCCG
>JANNHY010000064.1:0-13077 GCA_031404635.1 Ilumatobacteraceae bacterium | reverse complement strand
GGTCGATCTCGTCGTCAACAACGCGGGCTTGTCGATCTCGAAGCCACTCCTCGAGACGAGCGAAGCCGATTGGGACCTGCAGCACGACGTCATGGCGAAGGGCAGTTTCCTCGTCGCTCGAGAGGCAGCGCGGTTGATGATCCGCCAGGGAATGGGCGGCGACATCATCTACATCGCGTCGAAGAACAGTGTCTTTGCTGGGCCGAACAACGTCGCCTACGGGGCTGCTAAGGCCGATCAGGCCCATCAGGTTCGCCTGCTTGCGGCAGAACTCGGCGAGAACGGGATCAGAGTGAACGGCGTGAACCCCGATGGCGTCGTGCGTGGGTCCGGGATCTTCGCCGGTGGGTGGGGCGCGCAACGGGCCGAGGTGTACGGCGTGCCGGAATCGGAACTCGGCGCCTTCTACGCTCAGCGCACGATCCTTAAACGGGAGGTGCTCCCGGAGCACGTTGCCGCAGCGGTGTTTGCGCTCGCCGGAGGTGACCTCTCACTCACGACCGGTTTGCACATTCCCGTTGATGCGGGCGTTGCAGCTGCTTTCTTGCGATAATGGAGGACGAGCCGAGAGGTAGGTGCGGATGCAGGCGAATCGCGTCGGGATCAAGCAGGTCGCGGAACGCGCAGGTGTCTCCCTCGGAACCGTCTCGAACGTCCTCAACCGGCCGGACAGAGTAGCGGCGGGCACCCGGGCGCGCGTCCTGCGGGTGATCGCCGAAACAGGCTTCGTGCGGAACGGCTCAGCCAGCCGCCTCCGAGCCAGTCACAACAACGCCCTCGGCCTTGTCGTGCTCGACAATTCAAATCCCTTCTTCACTGACGTCGCGAGGGGCGTCGAGGAGGTCGCAGAGGAATTCGGCTACGTGGTGATGCTGTGCAACTCCGATGGCACGACCGCTCGAGAGGAGCGGCACCTCCGGTTCCTCGAGGAGCAACGCGTGGCCGGACTCTTGATCACTCCGACCGCGGGTCGCGCGGTCGCTCAGCGTTTGCGGGGCTTGCGTGGGCGTGGCATGAGCGTCGTGCTGGTCGATGAACCCACGGACCGGCACGATGAATGCTGTGTGGCTGTCGATGACACGATGGGCGGCGAACTCGTGGGCCGACACTTGCTCGAACTCGGCGCCCGACGCATCGTCTACGTCACGTTCGCGGATCACATTCGCCAGTTCGAGGACCGCCGGCGGGGGCTGATGCGATCGATCGGGGCAGCAGATGCGGAGGTGATCCTCGTATCTCTCTCCGACTTGAATGGTCGTGGCGGGTACGCGGCGGTGCCAGAGATTCTCAGCCATCGCCCGGATGCGGTGTTCTGTGGGAACGACATCGTCGCTCTTGGGGTGCTTCGGGGCCTGATCGAAAGTGACATCAACGTTCCCGATGAGATTGCGCTCGTCGGGTATGACGACATCGAGTTCGCGAACATCGCTTCGATTCCGTTGACTACGGTTCGACAGCCCGCCCACCAGATCGGCAGGACCGCGGCAAAGCTCATTCTCGAAGAGTGCTCTGGCGGCGAGCACGCCCACCAACAAGTCACGTTTCGACCAGAGCTGGTCGTGCGTCAATCGACGGTCGGTGACAAGCGTGATGTCAGGGTGGTACGAGTCGGCGGCGACGCTATGGGCGTCGAAGCGGCTGCCACCTGACTCCGAGGAGCGCACGCTGATGGCGTTCCGCAGGGTTGAAACGCTTCATGCAGTTTGGAACTCGCAGCGCGTCCTCCCTCCGTGGAGCCACCTGCGTGCAGTGCCAGAAAGTAGTTGAGCAGGGAATTGCGGTTGACAGGAGCGGTGTTGTTTCGTACGATACGAATTGAAGCGTTTCAATCAACGCTCGCATTGTGAGAGAGGAACATGTGACAAACAACCTTCACCGCGGACGGTTCGGGCCCGTCGTCGCGATCGTCAGCGTGGGTGTGCTCGTGCTCGGGGCGTGCGGAGACGACTCCGACGATTCGTCGTCTGCAGGAGATTCAACGTCAGCCGAGTCGACAACTGCGGCTAACGCGACGACACCTGCGGATTCGGCGCCACCGGCCGATGCGGGCTCCGGCCCCGACACATTCAGCTACTTCGGCCAAACCCAGAACACCACGATCGTGGGAACGCTCGAGACGCTCGCAGCGAATGAGTGTGCGACTGCGAATGCCGCAGCCCCACTCAAGGCCGACGCAACGGACGGGGCAACATGGGATCAACAGCTTCAGTTGGTGGCAGGCCAAGGGGCGCTCTCGAACATGAGCATGGCTGCTGGGACGCCGTCGCTGATGAAGGAGTTCATCGATGCCGGATTGGTGCTCAACATCTCCGATGCGCTCGAGGAGCTCGGCGTCGCCGACAAGATCCTGCCCTCGGCTGCCTCGACCATCAAGTCGCTCTACGACAACGAGGACATGTACGCGCTGCCGACAGAGCTCAACATCGAGGGCTTCTGGTACAACAAACAGATGCTGACCGACAACGGGATCGAACCGCCCGCGACGTGGGATGACCTGGTGGCGGCAGCTGCAACGCTCGATGCCGCCGGAATCCAGCCGTTTGTCGCCGCCGGGCAGGATGGATGGCCCGTCACCCGGCTCGTCGGCGACTACATCGCCCGGTCGCTGGGGCCGGACGCTCTCCAAAAGGTGGCAGATGGCCAAGCCAAGCTCACCGACCCGGAGTATGTCGCCGCTGCCGACGAGGTCGCCAAGCTCGGTGACGCCGGCTACTTCGGCGATGCGCCAGGTTCCATTGACTACAACACCGCGATGAATCAGTTTCTGACCGGCGGTGGGGCGTTCTTCTACATGGGCAGTTGGGCCGTGTCGAACTTCAACGATCTCGAGCAGAACAAGATCGGTGTCGACAACGTCGGCTTTGCGCCATTCCCGGCCGTCGACGGTGGTGCGGGCAGCATTGATCAGGTGCCCGCCAACGCAGGCATTCCCGTGATGTTCACCACCAACAACTACGGAGAAACCACAAAACAGTGGTTGAAATGCGTCGTTGAGAACTACGGAGACACGGTTCTGTCAGAGTCTGGTGTGGTGACGGGATTTGCGATCGACAGTCCGCCCGCCGACCTGTCGCCACTGACCAAGACTGTGCAGGACACGATCAACAACGCTGGCGGCAGCTTCCTGTGGTTCGAGGCCGCTTTCACCCCGGAGGGGACAACGGTGAGTCAGACAAATGGTGGGGGCTTGGCCAGCGGAGCCCTCGGCGGCCAGGAATTCATGGAGCTCGTACAGAAGGCCAACGAGGGCTAGTTGGCCATCACCGAACGCTCGGCCTGAGCAGGAGGGCGGCAGCTTTGCGCTGCCGCCCTCTCGTCTCCTCAACGCAACTCGGGGGAAAACATGCACACGGTACTCGGGAACAAGCGAGCAGTCGTCACTCTGCTCGCGCCCGCTTTGCTCGTCTATACCGCAGTCATGCTGGTGCCGATCCTCTGGTCAACTGCCTACACGTTCTACGACGGCAACGCGATCAGGGGATTCAAGTTCGTCGGACTCGCGAACTACCGAGAATTCTTCGGCGATCAAATTGCTTGGGACGCTGTGTGGTTCACAGTGAAGTACGCGCTCGTTCTCACGGTGCTCCAAGTGGGCGCCGGGTTTGGCCTCGCGTTGCTCTATGTCTTCGTCCTGAGACGCGCCTCGGGGGTCATCAGAACGATCGTGTTCTTTCCAGTCGTACTGCCAACGGTTGCGGTCGCCTTGCTCTTCCGCAGATTGTTCGAGGCAGCACCGTCGACCGGCCCGGTCAACGCCGTCCTCAACTGGCTCGGGACAGGATCGATCGACTGGTTCGGTCAGCCGGGCCGTTCGTTCTGGGTGATCATCCTCATGGATCTCTGGCGTTCGATGGGCTTCTACGCGGTGTTGCTCTACGCAGGGCTTGTCGACATCCCGGAGGAGCTGATCGAAGCTGCCCGACTCGACGGAGCGGGCGGGTGGCGACTGGTACGTCATATCGTCCTCCCATTGTCGCTGCCAATACTTCTCTCGTCGTTGATCTTCAGCATCAACGGCACACTCAAGGTCTTCGACACGGTTGTCGCGCTGACCAATGGAGGGCCTGGGTCGACGACAACACCGATGACGCTCTACATGTTCCGAACCTCGTTCACATACGGTGAGTACGGCTACGGCAGCACGGTGGCGCTGATGCTCACTACCATGTGTCTGCTGGTGACCCTGATGATCTTCCGCTCGACACGCCGAGACATCACGAGAGGCTGATGATGGCCGTCACCTCCCAGCACCTTGCTGATCCCGCCAGCTCGGTGGCGCAACCAATGAAGTTCCTGCGCCGATTGCCGGTCCGGGCCGGGCTCACCCTGCTCCTCGTGATCGAGATCTACCCGATCGTCTGGCTGCTGCTCGGGTCATTCAAGCGGCAGGACGAATTCCTGAGCGAGCCGTTCTGGGCCCTGCCCAGATCGTGGGGACTTCGAAACTACAGCGAAGCGTTCGGCGAAGGCGGCCTCGGTACTTACATCCGCAACAGTGTGATCGTTGTCTTCCCCTCGCTCTTTCTGATCCTTCTCTTCGGTGTCGCAGCCGGCTTCGCCTTGGAGATCATGGTCTGGAAAGGCCGGGGGACCGTGCTGCTGATGTTCCTTGCCGGTGTCATGGTGCCGACGCAGATGATTCTTCTGCCACTGTTCACCGCGTACTTCGACTTAAAGCTCACGGGCACGCTCTGGCCCCTCGTGATCACCTATGTGGCAATCGGGATGCCGCTCACCGTTTTCTTGATGGCGACGTATCTTCGCGCCATACCGAAGGAGATGTTCGAGGCGGCGACGATCGACGGTGCTGGCGTGTTCCGCATGTTTTGGTTCGTCGCACTGCCCATGGTTCGCAATGCGATCTTCACGGTCGGTTTGGTGCAGTTCTTCTTTCTCTGGAACGACCTGCTCATCTCGCTCACGTTCACGACCAGCGCCGATCAACGAACCGTGCAAGTGGGTCTGCTCAACTTCACGGGGCAGTACGGCGCTCGCGACTACGGGCCAATGTTCGCTGGCATCGCCGTCAGCGTTCTTGGCACCCTGATCATCTACCTGTTCCTGAACCAAAAGGTGATGAAGGGGCTTACTGCCGGCTCGGTGAAGGGATGAGCCAGTACATCGTCGCCCGTCTCCGAGTCGAGCACAGACCGGACGCACTGGGGATCCAGAATGCGTCCCCACGGTTGTCGTGGTGCATCGAGGGCGACGGTGCCGCGAGCCAGCGTGCATATGAGGTGCGCATGACGCGCGCTGATTCCTCGATCGAGGTTGCTCGAATCGAGCGACCAGAGCAGATTCTGGTTCGGTGGCCGTTCGCGGCCCTCAATTCGCGTGAGGCAGTCACTGTTGACGTGCGAGTTGAACTAACGGATGGAACAGTCACCAGCTGGAGCCCATCTCTAACGATCGAAGCTGGCCTCCTCGACGCATCTGACTGGAAAGCACAATTCATCAGTCCGTCGCTCACAGCGGGACATGATGCACCCCGACCTGCGGCCCTCATGAGGACTGAGTTCAGATCCGACGATCATGTGATCAAAGCGCGTCTCTATGCGACCGCGCACGGGATCTACTCGATGACCTTGAACGGCGTTCCGGTCGGCGATCAGGAGCTGACGCCTGGCTGGACCAGCTACGGTCACCGTCTCCGTTACCAGGTCTACGACGTCACTCAGTTGATCGCGGTGGGCGACAACGCGATCGGCGCGCAGTTGGCTGATGGCTGGTACCGGGGACGACTGGGCTTCCACGGTGGTGTGTGGGACAACTACGGCACCCACGTAGCGCTCCTCGCCCAACTCGAATTTGAGACAGCGGACGGGACTCGATCGGTCGTTCCAATCACCGAACGATGGCGTTTCGCGCCAGGTCCCGTGCTGGCCGCCGGTCTATACGACGGAGAGACCTTTGACGCCCGGCTTGAGCCTTCCGGCTGGGATCGTGCCGGCTTTGACGACAGCGGCTGGCAGGTCCCGCACCTCGTCGAGGCGCCCTCGCAAACCGCCCGTCTCGAGGCATCGGTCTCGCCTCCTGTTCGAGTTGTCGAGGTTCTCGCGCCAGTGACGATCCAGCCGGCGAGCCCCGGTCGCGTCCGAGTTGACTTCGGACAGAACATTGCAGGACGTCTCGCGATCCGTGTCCGCGGCGAAGCGGGACACACGGTGCGGCTTCATCACGCAGAGGTCCTGGAGCACGGCGAACTCGCCGTTCGACCGCTCCGCACTGCACCGTCGGTCGACTCCTACACGCTACGAGGCGACCCGCAAGGTGAATCGTGGACACCGACCTTTTCGATCCATGGCTTCCGATACGCCGAGCTCGAAAACTGGCCGGGCACGATCGGACGCGACGACGTGCAGGCACTCGTGATGCACACTGACATGGAACGGACCGGTTGGTTCGACTCCAGTAGCCCGCTTCTCGATCGCCTTCACGAGAACGTGGTGTGGAGCATGCGAGGCAACTTCGTCGACCTGCCGACCGACTGTCCGCAGCGCGATGAGCGTCTCGGGTGGACGGGCGACATCCAGGTCTTCGCGCCGGCCGCTACGTTCCTCTACGACTGCGCCGGCCTGCTGGACAACTGGCTGCAGGACCTCGCCGCCGAACAGAGCGCAGACGGGCACGTGCCGAACTTCGTCCCCTGGATCGCGTGCGGCTTCCCCGTGGAGTCGTCAGCTGCGTGGGGTGACGCCGCGACCATTGTCCCGTGGGTGCTCTACGAGCGAACCGGCGACGCTGAGGTGCTCCAGCGACAGTACATCAGCATGGCGCGATGGGTCGATCACCTGGCCGCGATGGCCGACGGTGGCCTGATTCGAAGCGGATTTCAGCTCGGTGACTGGCTGGATCCGGCAGCTCCATCCGACAGCCCTGCCGATGGAGTCACTGACAAGTACTTGGTGGCAAACGCGTACCTCGTGCGTTCGGCACGGATCGTCGCTGAAACTG
Source organism: Ilumatobacteraceae bacterium (assembly GCA_031404635.1). Taxonomy (GTDB): domain Bacteria; phylum Actinomycetota; class Acidimicrobiia; order Acidimicrobiales; family Ilumatobacteraceae; genus JAENVT01. The sequence continues at coordinate 6,123 of JANNHY010000064.1, read as the reverse complement.
CTCGGATACTCGGCAACCTGAACGACGAAGCTCGCTACCGCGAGTTGGCAACCCAAACTGAGAACGCATTTCGGTCAGAGTACGTGACGTCCGAGGGCCGCTTGAGCAATGAGACGGTCACGTCCATCTCTCTGGCGCTCACGTTTGATCTCCTTCAAGTCCCCGCTGATCGAGCTCACGCAGGCGAGCGGCTAGCAGGGCTCGTGGCCGAAGGCGGCTACCGCGTCCAGACTGGATTTGTAGGTACACCGATCGTGTGTGACGCGCTCGTCGCTGCAGGTGCGGTCGACACCGCGTATCGCCTTCTTCTCGAGGAGGCATGCCCCTCGTGGCTCTATCCGGTCACCATGGGCGCCACGACCATCTGGGAGCGCTGGGACAGCATGCTGCCGGACGGCTCGATCAATCCGGGGGAGATGACGTCGTTCAACCACTATGCCTTTGGTGCTGTCGCTGACTTCATGCACCGCGTAGTCGCCGGGCTCGCGCCGGCTTCGCTTGGGTATCGAACCATTCGAATCGCGCCAAAGCCTGGGAAGGTCCTCCGGCATGCCTCGGCTCGCCTCCGAACTCCGTACGGCGTTGCTGAAAGTCGTTGGAAGCGGCGCGACAACGACTTCACACTCGACATCTTGATCCCAATTGGCACGTCGGCAGAGATCGTGTTGCCCGACGCCGGAGCGACCGTGCATCACCTCGAGGCCGGCTCACACCGCCTCACGTGCTCTCTGCAGGACTCGGCATCAGCCAATCGACCGACATGCTCGACCGAACTGACAGCGCCCAACTCACCATGAAGACATCGTTTCGCACGCGAACCAGTCCCGACGATTCTTGTCGGCACCGGGGTCTGGGAAGAGGAATGGCTCAAGTCATTCCATCGATCCCCGACATCGACCTCGCGGGGCTCGTCGACCGCAACCAAGGCAGCGCTGATCCCTTGGCTCGGACGTACGAAGACCACAGTCGACACATGGTCGTCGTCGCGTCGTCAATTGAGCGAGCAGCTGAACAAGTCGCAACACGGGCGATCATCAACGTGACTCCTCCCGCCGACCATGCGGCCGTAGCGAGAGACGCTCTGCGCTTCCGGCACACCATGGCGAGCCCGATGCTCACGGACATGTCGATCCACCACTTCGACGCAGTCCCCTATGCGCACCAGCAAGATTCCGTCTGGGTCCACGCGCTACAGATCGATCCACCGTGGAGCTGGTTCCGGGGCGCAGCGATGGTGCAGGCGTGCCTCCAGATGAGCGCTGACGCTGTGGGCAGCCACGTCGACAGCTGGGTCGGCATGGGCCGGGGCACGTCATGGAACGGCGACTGGGAGATCAACGCTGCCGATGGATCGTCGCCCTGGGATGGCGACTCCGCGCCGAAGATAGTCGGAGGGGCCACCGTGCGCCGAGCTCCATGCTGCGATGGAGCCGGGCGTACGGGTCGCGTCTCGACGTGCAGCAGTACGTGCGTGCCACCGCGACCGTTCGGGAAGCTCGGTGTCGTGGCGGTGACCTTAATGGCTATGTCCGCGCAACGAGGCCGAGGCCACCGTTTGATCCATTGTTTCACGACACGGTTCGCTCAATTCGACTGGGTAATCAGAGAGGTTTCAGATGGCCACGATTGAGTTCGATCACATCAGCAAGGTTTATGACAACGGATTCGAGGCCGTCCACGATCTGAGCCTGGAAGTTGCCGACACCGAGTTCCTGGTTCTCGTCGGACCGTCCGGGTGCGGCAAGTCGACAGCGCTTCGAATGATCGCTGGTCTGGAAACGATCAGTGCCGGAGTGTTGAAGATCGGCCCTCGCGTCGTCAACGACGTGGAACCGAAGAATCGAGATATCGCGATGGTGTTTCAGAACTACGCCTTGTACCCGCACATGACCGTTTCGGAGAACATCGGGTTCGCGCTGAAGCTCGCTCGACTGTCGAAGGAGGACATCCGTGCCCGCGTCCACAAGGCCGCGGCGATCCTCGAGCTGGAGAAGCACCTCGAGAGCAAGCCGGGGCAGCTGTCCGGCGGGCAACGCCAGCGCGTCGCGATGGGCCGGGCAATTGTGCGTCAGCCAGCGGCCTTCTTGATGGATGAGCCGCTGTCGAATCTCGATGCAAAGCTGCGCGTTCAGATGCGGGCGGACATCGCCGCACTTCAGCGGGAGCTCGCCGTCACAACGGTCTTCGTCACGCACGATCAGACTGAGGCGATGACGATGGGCGATCGAGTCGCCGTGCTCAAAGACGGACGTCTGCAACAGGTCGATACCCCCCAACATCTGTACGACCGCCCAGCGAATGTGTTCGTCGCAGCATTCATCGGCTCACCCTCGATGAACCTCTATGAGGCAACGCTCAGGGTCGACCAAAATGGCACTGGAGCGGCTGTAACACTCGGCCGCTCTGCGATCGGAATCGGGCAGAACGCTCTTGTCGCACGCCCGGCACTGCGCTCATATGACGGCAAGCGAATTGTCGTCGGTATCCGACCTGAGGACTTCGCGGACGCTGCCCTATCGTCGGATGCGCCTATGGACCGTCGCCTGCTTGCTCCGGTGAAGCTCATCGAGGCACTCGGCTCGGAGATCATCGTTCACTTCGCGATCGATGCGCGCGGGGTGGACGCCGGCGATCCAGACGCGTCAGACGACAGCTTCGGTGACTCGCGCTCGAACGCGGTCGGCCGCTTCAGCCCTCGCTCTCGAGTCCGTGCCGGCAAGGAGATCGAGATCGTGGTCACGACCGAGAACCTGCACTTCTTCGATCATGAAACCGGCGTGGCGATCTGGCAATGATCGCCTTGCGCCGCGTCTTACTACGCGCGCCGCCCGTAGTCCCGATAGCTCGCGTTGAACACCTCGAGCAGCAGCGGCTGGACCGTCTTGTCGGCCTGGCGGCGGGCGAAGACCGGGCGGACATCGCCGACCGGACCGCTGACGGGCGGCGCTGCCGGGCGGGCCTTGCCGGGCGCGTACTGCTTCACCCAAGTTGTACAGCGTCATCGCTTTCACCGACAGCTTCGGTGCAAGCCGATCACACGCGTGTTTACGTGACTCATCCCGGCTCGATCTCCTCGAGCACAAACCTCACGGCCTGCTCCTTGAACTCGGCCGTGTACTCCTTCTTCGCTGGCATCCTCTGATCCTCTCAGGACTTCAGAGGACCTGATGCAAAACCCCGGCCGGTTCAGTAGGTGGTTGGCATCCACGCGACTGGATGCGCATCAGCCGGACTGCCGCCAGTGAATTTTCGCAGGCGACAATGCCGGGCGGGATCAGCGCTACCGATCCCATAGCGCTCGATCTTCCGAGCTGGGGTCTTGGACGATGTGATTCTGGTCAGCGAACACGATGGTGGACCGCATTGTCGTACTGACACCAGTGCGAGTGGACGGGTCCTGGAGGCCAATCGCCGACATGGACGTGCCATCCCGTCCTCGTCGATGTCCGCGGAGCACTGATCGTTGACCCAGCCCCGACCATCGCCCCGCCCGGCCCCCACCGAGGCGGTTCGCACCGGTCGATCCCTAACACGCGACAGTCGTGCGACGGCAAATCGACTTCCGAAGCCGACATCCGAGGCTCGCCCCAAGCGACGGATGCGGTGGGCTTCATGGTCTGTTGCCATGGGACGACGTTGCCGCCGAGGGGGCAGGAAGCCAATCGACGGCACCCACGCTTGTGGGGGTCCTACGATCTCATCAATGGTCGATCTACGAGTGTGGCTTATCACCGGTGCCAGTCGCGGCATGGGCGTCGCCTTTTCCAAGGCGGCGTTGGCGGCTGGTGACTACGTCGTCGCGACTGGTCGTCGCCCCGACGAGATCGTGACTGTTCTCGGAGAGTCGGACAGGCTGCTCGCTGTCAGACTCGACGTCACCAGCGTCGACGACGCTCAGGCGGCTGCGGATGCCGCGGTGGAGCGGTTCGGCCGGATCGACGTGGTCGTCAACAACGCCGGTGCGTCCTTCAAGGGTTACTTCGAAGAGATGTCACCTCAGCAAGTCGACCAGCAACTGGCGACGAATCTGCTCGGCCCGATGAACGTCGCCCGGGCCGTCCTTCCCGTGATGCGCAGGCAACGGTCGGGCCACCTGATCGCGATTTCCTCCGGGGCCGGATTGGTCGGATTCGAGTACTCGTCGGTCTACGCAGCGTCCAAGTCGGGGTTGGAGGGCTGGATGGGCGCACTCGACCAAGAGGTGGCCCCGTTCGGGATCCACACCACGATCATCAACCCGGGCTTCTTCCGCACGACCCTGGCAAGTCCCGAGTCGCTGGTATGGCCGGTGCTGACGATCGATGACTACGCCGATAGGAGCGCGGCGCAGCGCGCATGGTGGTCTGCACAGGACGGCCAGCAGGCCGGCGATCCAGACAAGCTCGCCCAAGCGCTACTCACCATCGTCAACGAAGATCCACCACCTCGACGCTTCATCGCCGGCGGCGACGTGCTGCAACTGGCACAACGCAAGATCGACGAACTGCGCGACCAGATCGAATCACATCGCGAACTTTCAACGTCGCTCACCTTCGATCCCAACGAAGAGAGCGGCACCTGACCACCCGTCGAGGCCGGGCGGCGACAATGGCACAGGACGGCCGTTGCGTCGTCGGCTGGAGTTCTGCTTCGTCGCCTCCGCGGTTTGCCGTGGCGACTGTGCGGTTGAGTTCGTGCACGAGTTGTGCGCCTTCGAAGTCGAGGTGGGGGATGAGGCGGTCGAGCCAGGACGCACTCCCCGGTCGGCGTCGGTGTGCTCAATGGCGAGCAGCCGACTTCACTGAGCGGGTGTGATGGTAGACCGGTATACGGAATGGGCGGACTGGGCGGGCTGGGCGGACGACTGGGCGGACAGGAGCCCATGTCAGCGGAGTGGGGCGGTCTCGGCGGACGGGAACCACAACCTTGCCAAGGTGAGGGTCGCGGGTTCGAATCCCGTCGTCCGCTCCAATCATTCCTGCTCAGCATGCCTTTTGCGAGCGGCTGGTTCGCGGGTGCTGCCCACGTGCCCACGGAATTGCCCACGGGTGTGAGGCTTGTTCGATGAATGGATCAATTCGTCAACGAAGTGCAGGATCGTGGGAGTTGCGGGCCCACGTCGGAGTCGATCCCGCGACGGGTCGCCGACTCGACCGGTCGATCACCGTTCGAGGCAACCGCAGCGACGCAGAACGCGAGCTGGCTGAAATGGTCGCTCGGATCCGCCGCGTTCGGGCCGTCGGGTCGCGCTCGACGATAAGCGAACTGTTCGAGGCATGGTTCGCCACCGCTGTGGACGGGTGGTCACCGTCGACGGTGCGCCAGAACCGGTCTGTGTTGGATCGCCACCTTCACCGCCACATCGGTTCGGTCGTGGTCGGCGATGTCACACCGGCGCTGATCGACGCCTTGCACGTCCGTCTGCGTCGCGGCGATCACGACGCCCGCCCGTTGGCGGCCGCTACGGTGGCCAGAATCCACGTCGTGATGAGCTCGGCGTTCTCGCAGGCGATGCGATGGGGGTGGGTCTGGGACAATCCGGCGTCCCGAGCACATCGGATCGTCGTTCCCACGAACGAGATGCGCCCACCGACACCGGCCGAACTCAAGTCGCTGCTCGAGTTTGTCGCTCCCCGCGATCGACAACTCGAGCTGTTCTTGACGCTGGCCGCGGTGACCGGTGCGCGACGTGCACAGTTGCTCGGCTTGCGTTAGCGCAACATCAGCCTCGTTGCGCGGCGGATCTCATTCTGTGCCGGTTGGGTCGAGGGACCAGACGGGCCCGTCCTCGCGCCGACGAAGACGAAACGCCGACACGTCGTCGATCTCGATGAGCAATCCTGCCAACTGCTCGCCAACCGGGCGGCTGCTGCGATCGGTTCGTCGCGAGAGGCGTTCATTTTCAGCGACGACGACGGCGCCACAGCGTGGAAGCCGAACCGGGTGACGAAATCCTTCCACCGCCATCGCAGGGCCGCCGGGTTGGCGCCGTTCCGACTTCAGGATTATGCCGACCTGCGCGTTATGCCGACCTCTGCGGGTAGTCGCTGCTCAGCTGGGGTGCGGGGCGTCGGGTTGTCGGCATAATCAGAGGTTCTCGAGGAAGGCGAGGAGGTTGTCGGGGGGTCGGTAGCGGCCTTGTTT
>JANNHY010000063.1:0-17369 GCA_031404635.1 Ilumatobacteraceae bacterium | reverse complement strand
GATTATGCCGACCTGCGCGTTATGCCGACCTCTGCGGGTAGTCGCTGCTCAGCTGGGGTGCGGGGCGTCGGGTTGTCGGCATAATCAGAGGTTCTCGAGGAAGGCGAGGAGGTTGTCGGGGGGTCGGTAGCGGCCTTGTTTGGTAGTGGTTGGTGTGGTTCGGTCGATTGCGCTCTGTTTGTGGGTCATGTCGGCGTGGAGGTAGATATTGGTTGTCGAGATCTGCTCGTGACCGAGCCAGAGGGCGATGACGGTGATGTCGTTGCCGGCGAGTAGCAGGCGCATCGCGGCGGTGTGGCGCAGGGTGTGTGTGGTGACGCGTTTGGTGCCGATGGAGGGGCAGCTCGCGGTGGCGAGGGTGACGTGGTGGGCGAGGCGCCTTTCGATTGCGTCGCGGCTGAGGCGTGTGCCGGTGATCGTGGGGAACAGCGGATCGCTGGGAGCCCCGGCGCGTTCTTTGAGCCAGGTTTTGAGGATGGTGGTGGTGGTCGGTAGGAGTGGTGTGCGTCGTTCCTTTCTGCCTTTGCCGATGGTGTGCACGTGTGCGCCGGTGGTGAGGGTGATGTCGTGGCAGTTGAGCCCGGCGAGCTCGGAGATCCGTAGTCCGGTCTGGATGGTCAGCGCGAACATGGCGTGGTCGCGTCGGCCGGTGCGGGTGGTTTGGTCGCATTTGTCGAGGAGGGCGTCGACTTCGGGCTCGGTGAGGTAGGTGAGCAGGTTGCGTTCGGTCCGTTTCGGCGGGATCGCGAGCACCCGTTGGATCGAGCCGGCGTGTTCGGGGTGGCCGAGCGCGAGGTAGGCGAACAGCGAGTGGATCGCGGCGAGACGGTTGTTGCGCGTCGCGGGACGGTTGTGCCGGTCGCGTTCGAGGTGGTCCAAGAACGCGGCGATCAGCGGGGCGTCGAGCTCGGCGATGTCGAGGCTGCTCGGGGTTGTTCCGATCCGGTTGGAGGCGAAGCCCAACAGCAGCCGGAACGTGGTCCGGTAGGCGGCGATCGTGTTCGAACTGGCGGCGCGCTGGCTGATCAGCCGATCGGTGAAGTAGGCCTGCAGGGCGGGGGCGAGCGCGCTCATCGCCGGCTCCCGAAGCGGTCGTGGAGCCGCTGGGCGGCGAGTTCCATCAGCTCGGGTGACGCCGACAGATACCAGTACGTGTCTGCTGGGGCGACGTGTCCGAGGAAGGTCGACAACACGGCGATGTGCTCATCGACGTGGACACCGGATCGCTGCCAGCCGATCAGGGTCTGGACTGCAAAGCTGTGCCTCAGGTCATGTGCCCGAGGGCGAACGGTGTCGGTGCACACGCCGATCTCGATCGTGATCTCCCTGAGCGTTTTGGCTACGGCGCTGCGACCGAGCGGCGTGCCCACGGTGGAGACGAAGAACGACGTCGAACGCGGCATGGGGCACAGCCGGTCGCGCTCGGCGACATAACGACCCAGCGCCTCCGTCACGCTTGGGTGCAGCGGCACCAGCCGCGACCGGTCGAACTTAGCCTCACGGATGGTGATCACACCGGTGTCGAGGTCAACGTCGTCGCGGTTCAGACCGATCGCTTCCCCGACCCGCATGCCGGTGGTGGCGAGCAGACCGAACAGTGCCTCATGGGTGGTTGCCCGCAACGGCGAGCGCAACGCACGGGCGCCGGAGAGCAGACGGCAGATGTCCTGCGCCGACCACAGGTAGGGAGCGGGACGGTGCCGGCGAGCGGGGAACACACCCGGCGGCGGCACCTCGGTGGCCGGATCGATCGTGTGCATGTAACGGGCGAACCCACGCGCCACGGCCAGACGTTGCGCCCAATGGTTAGGGCGCGCCGCCACCGGCAGTCGCGCCCAGCCGATAGCCAGCTCGCTGGTCAGGATCGGTGAGCCAGCGGCCTCCAGATGAGCGATCAGCTGAGCCAGCAACCAGCCGTGCCGCTCGAGCTTGAACCCCAAAGCGCGGCGCAGCCGCAGATAGTCCTCGACGTGCGAGCTGAGCGCGCTCATCGCTGCTCACCCCCCGGCCAGGGCTGGGCCAGCAGCCGCAACCGATCCAGATCGACGCGGGCGTAGATCGCCGTGGACTGCAGACTGCGATGGCGCAGCACCTGCGCGATCTCCACCAGCGAGACCTGGGCAGCGACCATCTCACAGGCCGCCGTGTGCCGCAGACGGTGCGAACCGACCTCCGCCACCCCTGCTCGCCGGCAGGCCCGACGCACGGTCGAAGCCACCGTGCCGGACGCGATCGGATCGAACGGCGCCCTCGCCCGCAAGAACACCTCCCTCCGATCGCTGACCGGACGCCCACGGCGCAGATAGGCAGCGATCGCCTCGCCCACATCGCACGGCAACGGCAGCCGGTCCTCGCGGCCACCCTTGCCGCGCACCACCAACTCGCCCGACCGCCAATCGATGTCCTCCAACCGGAGATCGGCCAGCTCACTTCTGCGCAACCCGAGCCGCAACAACGTGACGATCAGCGCGTAGTCACGCCGACCCAGCGCCGAACGACGATCGCAAGACCCGATCAGCGCATCCGCATCCGCCTTGCTGATCCCCCTCGGCAACGACGAACGCCGCCGACCCGTCACCGGCAACGCCGCCTGCGACAGATCGGACCCGACCAGTCCCTCGACGAAACAGAAGCGAATAAACGAGCGCAACCCCGTTACGAAGTTCTGCGTCGCGCTCACCGACACCGCCACCGACTCGCGCAGCACCGCACCCGTCACCTCCCTCGCGGTCACACACGCCAGCCCACCGGCCGGTGAGAGCCCGTCCAGAAACCGACGTGCGTGCGACACATACCCGCGGACCGTGCCAGCCGCCAGGCCGCGCTCACACAGCAGATAGCGCTCGAACGACTCCAACAGCACCTCCATCGGCGAGCTCGTTTGCGACATCTCCTCGGCTGCGTGACACACACCAAGTACGCCGAGCATGTCCAACAAACACAGCAGCGGCGGACGCGACGTACGACAAGAACCACCAGCGCGCCGCAACACGAGGAACTCATCGATCCGGTCGCCGGTCAACTCCGCAGCCGTCAACCCACCAGCCTCGAGCCAACGACTCAACCGCGCCGCCTCACGCAACTGGTTGACGATCGTCAACGGCGTGTAACCACGCTCCTTCAGCTCCAACCCGTACGCGACAGCAAACGGAGCCAACGGCCCCGTCATCAACACCCTGCTCACCCTGCTCGACGGTCCGACCATGACTGCCTCCTTCTCTCGAATCGAGAAGAACACGATCGGTCAGACCCGCAGCGTTATGCCGACCCGAACGCGGCGATCACCTCAAGCCACCAGCAGCCTCACCCCCGACATCGGCATAACGCGGAGGTCGGCATAATCGTGATTATGCCGATGTCGGCATAATCAGGACCTCCGCCATTTCATGGCCACCGAGATGCTCAACGCCGGCCTACCAGTCGTGGTCGTTTCGCGCCGGCTCGACCACAAGCGCGTCTCAACAACCTTCGACAGGTATGCGCACACCGTGCCCGGGCAAGACGAGCAGGCATCGGCGACGCTCTGGCACGTCATGAGCACCGCCTGAAACGCCGCCCACTGAAACGGACTCACATTCCGACCAGGGCACGCGCTCAACAAGGAGTGGTGTGGGTTGCCTTGCTCCGCCGATTGTCCTACAGCGCCCAAATGTCGCCGCAGTTACTAGGCGTGTGGAACCGATGCGAGAGGCTCCGCGATCCCAGGGATCCGTAGCGTGAACGCCCACGGCCGCAGATCGGGAATCACTAGATGGGCTTCCTCATCGAAGTCGTCGCCAACGCCGAAGGTCACACCGTCCGCCAAGCACTGACGATGCACGGCGTCGCCATCGAACGCGCCGCTACCTTCGAAATCAGCCATGTAGAGGTATGAGGCGACGTGTAGGCCCTCGGAGGACTGCAGAGCTCCGTATTTCACTTGGCCTTGCGGGTCTGGGTCCGCGCCGTCGAGGTCGATGCCGGCGAGCGGCCGGGATTGACCACTGATGAGCGTGAACGGCTCAAGGAGCTCGAGCGTGAGAATCGTGAGCTGCGCCGGGCAAACGAGATCTTGAAATCAGCGGCGGCTTTCTTCGCGCGGGAGCTCGACCCGCGACCGCCGAGATAGTGGCGTTCATCGACGAACACAGATCACGGTTCGGGGTCGAGCCGATCTGCAAGGTGCTCACCGAGCACGGTTGCAAGATCGCCCCGAACACGTATTGGGTGGCTAACAAACGACCGCCGTCAACCAGATCGATCCGCGACGCCGAGCTGGTCGTCGAGATCGGGCGGGTCTATGCCGAGAACCTGTTCGTCTATGGCGCCGACAAAGTCTGGGCCCAGTTGAATCGTGAAGGGATCCGCGTGGCGCGCTGCACCCGTCGAACGGTTGATGCGCAAGCAGGGCCTCAGCGGAGCCAGGCGGGGCAAGGCGTTCACGGTCACTACCCGCAGCGACGACCGTCAGACGCGGCCGGCGGATCTGGTCGAGCGCCGGTTCCGTGCCCCGGCACCGAACCGGTTGTGGGTTGCCGATCTGACCTACGTCAAGACGTTCACCGGGTGGGTCTATGTGGCGTTCATCATCAACGTCCACTCCCGGTTCATCGTTGGTTGGCAGGCCTCGCGATCGCTGCGTTCCGATCTGGCGATCGACGCGTTGGAGATGGCCGTGTGGAACCGCCAACGCGCCGGCCACGATCTCAACCAGCTGGTCCATCACTCCGATCGCGGCGTCCAATACCTGTCGATCCGCTACAGCGAACGCCTCGCCGACAACGCCATCGTTGCCTCAGTCGGATCCAAAGGTGACAGCTACGACAACGCGTTAGCAGAGTCGTTCAACGGGCTCTACAAGTGGGAGCTGATCTACCGCACAGGTCCCTGGCGCGGTCTCGATCACGTCGGCTTCGAATTCGTTCGGGTGGTGTAGGTGGCGTCGTTGGCGATCTCGCCGTGGAGGCGTCGGTGGTTGAACCAGTCGACGTAGGTCATGGTCGCGAACTCGCCTACTACAGTCACAACGACCCGGCCCTCGAGGCCGCCACCCCATAACCCGAGCAGTCACCAAACCCGGGGCGATTCACAGACCACGCGCGCTAGATCCGGCGCGCAGATCAAATCAGCGGCGTCGACGCAGAACGCGCGGGACGTTCCGAGTGGCCCGTCCAGCCCGCTGACGTGGTGTCCTGTCCGCCGATTCGTCCGCCTGGTCCGTCCAGTCCGCCCATTCCGTATACCGGTCTACCATCGCACCCGCCGGATCGACAGATCGGCGTGGGTTGATCAGCGGTCGTCCAGCAGTGAGTCACGTCACACACAGGAGATCGACTACGTCACCTGCAACGAGAATCGATCGAATCGCCGCACCATGACCGTCACGGGCGCAGAAGCAACCGCGGACAGGCGCTGGCGCTTGCGGGCCGTCCCCGGCGCGTGGTACAAAGTGAACTATATGGTTCAGTATGCGAGTGCGCATCTCGATGCCTCTTTTGCGGCGCTGTCGGACTCCACGCGACGCGGTGTCCTCGAGCAGCTCGGCCGTTCGGAAGCCTCGATCACGGACCTGGCCGACCGGTTCCACATGACCCTCACGGGCATGAGGAAGCACGTCGGCGTCCTCGAACAGGCGGGACTCGTCGTCACCGAGAAGGTCGGCCGCGTACGGACCTGCCGAATCGGCGCTCGCCGTCTCGAGGAAGTGGCGGCGTGGATCGAGAGGTATCACCAGCTCTGGGACGCGCGCTTCGGCGAGCTCGACCAGGTCATCGAGGAATTGAAACAGAAGGAGAAGTCAGATGGACGCAAGAAGACACAGTGAGCTCGCCCCGATGAAGAACATCACGAAGGTGGAGCGGAAGTCCGATCGCGAGGTCGTCGTCACGCGATCTTTCGACGCTCCCGCGCAGCTGGTGTTCGAGGCGTGGTCGAAGCCCGAGCTGTTCAAGCGCTGGTGGGTGCCGAAGTCGATGGGCATGACGCTGCGTTCCTGCGAGATGGATGTACGCACCGGTGGCAGATACCGCCTCGGATTCGGCGATGGCATGGACTTCTTTGGCAGATACCTCGAAGTGACACCGCCATCGCGCATCGTCTGGACGAACGAAGAAGGCGGAGAGAACGGCTCCGTCACCACGGTCACCCTGACGGAGACAGATGGCAAGACGCTGCTCGTCGTGAGCGAGCTGTATCCCTCGAAGGACGCGCTCGACGCCGACGGTGGCGGCGCGGCGGATGCGATGCACGAGACATTCGGGCAGTTGGATGAGCTGCTCGTCGAGCTCGCGTCGAAGTCGTGACCGGTGTTCATCTCGCCGCCGGCCAGATGTCGCTCACGATCACCGGGAGCACACTGCTGGCGAACGTCACCGGATCCACTTCCGCGCTGATGCCCCGCCACTCGGTCGCAGCGACCACGACGAGGAGCGCGCCGTACTACGAAGCCCTTGCCTGGTGTGTCCCCGAACGCGGTTGCGCACTCGTCCTTATGAGTGATCGGCTGGCGACCGATCGCTCGCGCGGATCGGCAGTTATGGACGACTGCCGTGCCGGGACAGATGTCGCGGCATCGGCTTGTGCCGCCCACCGCAACCGTCGTCCCGTCGCGAGGCAGCAGCCAACGTGCCAGGACGGATCACGTCAAGCCGTAGCTCGCGTGGGCCGGTATCGCAGGGCGAGCGCCCCGGACCGGAACTCATGGCGATCCACCAGCTCGAGCTGGATGCGCTCGCGCAGACCGGCCAGCAACGTCGGCCCGTGTCCGGCAAGGACCGGCTGCACCAGGAACTCGTACTCGTCGATCAATCCCAGATCTGCCAACGCCAGGGGAAGGGTCACGCCACCCACGAAGAGGCTTTCGCCTGGCTCCTGCTTGAGCCGCTGAACCTCTTGCCCCAAGTCGCCTCGCACCAGCTCGGCATTCCAATCGACCCCGCTCAGCGTGCTCGACACGACGTACTTCTTCGCCCGATCGATGGTCTCGGCGAACGGGATCTCCCACTCACCCATCCAGTCAGGCCACGTGCCCGTGGCCGGCTGCCGCCACGCCGACTCCATCATCTCGTAGGTCACCCGGCCGAATAGCAGGGCATCGGCTCGTTCCATCGCAGCGGTCCAGTAGCGCATCGACTCCTCGTCCGGGGGGAGCCCTGCCTCGTGATGGCAGCAGCCGTCGAGCGTGACGTTGATCGAGTATCGAAGTGGTCTCATCTCGTTGCTCTCCCTTGATGCGCACGCCCGCCCCAGGCCTGCAGCGCGCATAGATTGCGTCGTTCTGGCGCACCTGTGCAATGTCGCGCACCGCGCAGACCATCCGATCTGTGAGTGTCACTGCCGGTTATGGGGGCGGTCCACCTCTGGGCCAACGACCCGGGAGCGATCATTCGTTGTGGAGGAGTGGCAGGCGTCTGACGCGGATGCGTTCGTCGGTGACTACGGCCACGGCGCCGGTGGTCAGGTCGTCGTCGAGGTCGTCGAGGTGTTCGAGAATGACCGCAACCTGTTGCTGCCGTTCGGTGGTGTCGGCTTCGGAACAAGATGACCGAGGGTGACTTCCGTCGTGCGAGCGCAAGGAGCGCTCCGAAGTCGGTGTCACCAGAGATGACGATCCTCCGTTCGTCGCGTGCCACGTCGAGAAGTACGTCATCGTCTGCCTGCTCGAGCCCGCGTTCGAGGGTATGGACAGCGTCGTGGCCCGCTTCGCGCAGCAGTTGAGCAAGTCGCGGTGAGCGGTTCTGGTCGACGAGGAACTTCACGCGGTTGGTTGAAGCGGAATCTCGCGATCAGCGACAGCATCGGCAGCGAAGCGCAACGCGGCCGAAACGTCGTCAAGTTCCAATGGCGGAAGTTCGGCGACGATCTCGTCGGGTGTCATGCCGTCAGCGATCATCCCGACAACGGTGGCGACGGGAATGCGCAGCCCGCGGATGCACGGCACGCCACCCATTTGTCGCGGGTTGACGGTGATGCGATCCATCACGCCATTGTATCCGTGCACCCACTGGACAAGCAGTCGGGTTCGTTTGCGGGGGCGATGGTAGACCGGTATACGGAATGGGCGGACAGGACGGACCAGGCGAACGAATGGGCGGACAGGAGACCACGTCAGGGGACTGGGCGGGCCAGGCGGAGGGTTCTCTTCACGTTGCCAAGGTGAGGGTCGCGGGTTCGAATCCCGTCGTCCGCTCGGAGAGTTTGTCCTGGTCAGTGGTTCGTTTGACGGCTGCTCGGCGGCCTGTGGTCGTGTGGCTGTGCCCATGGTTTGCCCATGGTCGTCGTACCGTTGACACGTCGTACCGTTGGCCGATGACTGGATCATTGCGACAACGCGGCCGTGACACGTGGGAACTGCGCGTCTATCTCGGTGTGGATCAGGACAGCGGTCGTGAACGGGGGGCGACCAAGACCGTCCACGGCTCACGACGCCACGCCACCGCGCGACTCGGAGAGTTCGTAGAGGACGATTCTCGTATGTGTTGTCAAGGATCAATTTGCGTCGGTGGCCGTGGGTGCTCCTTCATCGGTGGACGCGCCCAGACACTGTTGAGGAGATGCTTGGAGTCCTGGTGGGCGCGGAGGTTGGCGACATCTTGGCGCGCCGAGATTCGCGAGATCGCGCTCCTATCACCCGTCCCGAAGACCGACACCAGGCCGTAGCTCACGAGCGCCGAACGGCGCGTAGCGAGCGGCGGCCCGCCGCATAACGGTTTTGCCGAGCCTGCCTGCGCGGTGATCGATGACGGCGAGACCATCGCGTTCTACCGCGCGGCCGGGACCCCACGGATTGCTGCAGGTTCGTTGACATCCTGACCTGCCCTGTGGCCTGATTACCACGTTCCGTGATGAGTTAGGGGAGGGCGGGCGGAAGGTCAAGAATCGTGTGGTTGTCGACGATCTTCCAACCATCCGAGGCTCGACGCAGCTTGAGACGGTAGTAGCCGGCCTCGACGGGGAGGATTCGCCCTTGGCCCCCCGTTGCTCCCCGAGGCCAGCCGGAGGCTGGACGCTCGTCACCTTGCACGCTATAGACAACAAACTGTGCATCGAGGTTCGCCGTATCGCCGTCGACGGCAATGATCGGGTCAAAGGTCATGTGATGCGCCCAGCCGAGGCGGGGATGCGCAGGCAGAACGGTGGCGACTGCGTTTCGAATCGCCTCAGCGCCTTCGAACTGGGCAATCGGCTCCGGGCTGCCGCGCCGGTTGTAGCTCAACCTCTCGCGACCCTCGGGCTCGTAGAGCTCCGCAACGGCATCGCCATCTCGCGCGTCGACGGCGCGTGCATACCTAGCAAGGACCTCTTGGATCAGGCGCTCGTCACTCACTGCGCACTCTCCTCTTCGGCGTCGAAAGCTGTGCCAATCGAGTTCGCATGAGGGTCTCGGTCTCCATTGCTCCGAGCGGACTCTCCCAGGCATCGCGCGGGTCGATCGACCGGCCGGCGGCCAACGGTCCAAGATCGACGACGTCGAAACCGATCTCGTCGATGAGAGCCGCCACGATCTCCTTGGACGTCGGGTCGTTGCCTGCGATCGGGACTGCACGCCGCTCGGCGCGGTCACCGGGTCTCGCGTGCTGGTTCATGTCGGCAGCCGTCATCGAGTTGAAGGCCTTGACGACGCGCGCTCCAGGAAGCCTCTCGGCGACCATCTCGCTCGACGTAGTCTCGCCCGAGTCGATCACAGCAATGTGGCCGTCGCGCGGGGCCCAATAGTTCGTCGCGTCGACGACGACTTTTCCCTTCATGACCGCTGCCGGAACCTGGTCGACGCCGGTGAATGGGATGGCGAGCACGACGATGTCGGCTTGTTCGATCGCTTCAGCTGCCGAGCCTGCCCATGCCCGCTGACCCAGAGCTCCAATGAGAGCCGACAGTGTTGACGGCCCCCGTGAGTTGCTCATGATGACCTCGTGGCCACGACCGATGACCGCGCGAGCAAGGGCCTGACCCACGTTGCCGCTGCCGATGAATCCGATGGTGCTCATGCGACGTTGAGGACTATGCGTCCACGAAGGCCACCCTGCGCCATACGCGCGTGAGCCTGGGAGGCATCGTCGAGGGGGTAGGTCTGAGCCACGCGCAGTACGAGTTCGCCGGACGCGGCGAGGTCGGACAGCGTCGTGAGCATCGATCCCTCAGCAGCTACTTGGGTGAGCCGCACGCGGATGCCTCGCTCGGGCTCAGGCAGCGCGTCCATTCGCGTCGTCACGAACGTTCCGTTGTCGGAGACCGCGCCGATGAGTGCCTGGCCGAGGGTTGTCGTATCCAGGACGGCATCGACACCCTCGGGGTAAAGGGCTCGAACGGCGTCTACCGGGCTTTCGGACGCGGGCACGAACGCGTCCGCCCCAGCGACGTCCATCGTGAAGCTCTTGTCTTCGGCGAGGTCACTGGCGACAACGATCAAGCCGCGGCGCTTGGCCAACTGGATTGCGAACCCGCCCACGGCGCCGGCAGCACCAGTAATGAAGACAGTCTGACCTGCGTTGAGGCCGAGGAGCTCGACAGACTGAGCCGCCGTCAGGCCGTTGAGCGGAATCGTGGCAGCCTCGAGGGGATCAACCCCGGCAGGCGCATGGGCGAGTGCATGGCTAGAAACCACCGCGTACTCGGCCTGGGCGCGGCCCACGCCCGTCGCGCCCGGAATGATCGCGATGACAGGGGTACCGACCTCCCAGGTAGCGCCCGGCCCTACCGCGTCGACGACTCCGGCGATGTCCCAGCCAAGGCCGAATCGGCTGCCCTCGGCGGGCGGCGGAAAGCGACCGCTCCATGCGGCCATGTCCGCAGGGTTGAGGGAGGCCGCCTGGACCTTGATCCGGATCTCGAACAGGCCGGGCTCGGGCTTGTCGATCTCACTGACCTGGATGACATCTGGACCGCCGACGGAAGTGTAGGTAACTGCACGCATAACACGGTTCTCCTTAGAAGCAGGGCGTGGCCCTTGCCAGCGCCTCACCACTTACGGTACGCTTGTAACATCCCGCAGGGAAGTAGGCACTATTAAGTGCGTGAGAATCGGCAGACCTGCCAGTCGAATGAGGAGTCTCAAGATGGCGAGTGCAGCAGTTGTGGCGGAACGAGACTCGAAGGCCCAGCAGTCGATCACCCACGAGACGTACATGCGCGAGTGCCCGGCCGTCGCGCTCCTGTCAGCGATCAGCAACCGTTGGGTCAGTCTGACCATATGCACACTCGGCATGCGGGGCGGATCGATGCGCTACAGCGAGGTGAGCCGGAACATCCCGGGGGTCAGCCAGAAGATGCTCACCCAGACCCTGCGCTCACTGGAACGTGATGGCATGGTCCAACGCACCGTGACACCCACATCGCCCATTCGAGTTGACTACGAGCTCACGGCGTTGGGGCTCAGCCTCTATGACCTCGTGTCGCAGGTCCGTGACTGGGCGGCCCACAACGCCGAGGCCGTGGACGAGGCAAGGAACGAGTACGAGAGCCGCCAGGCTGACTAGGTGGTCGTCGTCAGGGAACTGGTCCCGAGAACGAGACCAAAGCGAGTAGCGCCTAGTGACCCGGATTTGAGATCCGCTGCATAAATCGAAATCTGGGCTGTTGAAGATCTGTTCAGCGGTCTCGGTCCACACGAAGGTCTTGGGGTCTTCGTTCCAGAACATCATCCTGCTGATGAGCGGGATTTACCAGACGGCCGCGCCACTGCTCGACCTACACCCGGACTGTGGCAGCGCTACTTGAGCCTGGCCTTCGACGGCATGCAGATCAACGATGCTCTGCCACTTCCGCCGCCCTAGCACGGTGCGGAAGACGTCTTGTAGGTGCTCGCGTTTGGCGGGCGGATCGAAAAGACTGTCGGTATGCGTGGGACCCCGGATCCGCAGGGTCGTTGAGGATGTCCTTGTCGAACTCGATGGCGAGTTCGACGCGATGTATTCGTCGAAGGTGTCGTCGCAGCGTGCCGCCCGAAGCCCTGTTGGAAGGCGACGCAGAAACCGGGCCTGGTTCAAGATGACCGCCACCGCGATCTACAACCCGCTCCGCATCACCGCCCTCGACGCCGCCTCGGCCTGAAACCCCGCCAGCGGCGGCCCGCTGGTCACCAGGCCAAGGCTCAGCCCAGATCCACCAACCCCGGCGAGGCCTCAACCAAGACCGATCGACCCTCCCATCCGGCCACCACCTCAGGTCGAGATCGACCGCACAGCCCGCTCCGACCTCAAGAAGGCGAAGTTCCGCACTCTGCTGGATCTCCGATCCGGGACGCGCACCAGAAAGTGCCTACTTACGATTTGATCGTAGCAAGCCTATCGTTCGAAGGGAGGACACTGCAGAGGAGAGCGCGCCATGCGAGCGGTCATCTATAGGTCAGTCGGCACTTCCGAGGTAATAGAGGTGGCTGAGGTTGCGCTGCCCGAACCCGGAATGTTCGAGGTCCGGATCAAGGTCGAGGCCGCGGCCCTCAACCCAGCCGACGTCGCCGCGTGGAGCGGCGTGTTCCCGGCCCCTCCGGACGGGAGTTATTTCGGCCTAGGTTGGGATGTAGCCGGCACGGTCGATGCAGTCGGACTCGGCGCGGCCTGGAAGATAGGGGCACCCGTGATCGCCATCGTGCAGGGCGCCACGGGAACCGTACGAGCCCAAGGCGAGTATGTCATCGTCCCGACCAACGCCCTCGCCGTGGCACCCGGCGGCGTCGACGCCGCGCATGCCTCGACAATCCCCCTGAACGGACTCACGGCCGCTCAATCCGTGGAACTGCTCGACCTGGGCGAAGGCCAGAGCGCTTTCATCACCGGTGCTGCAGGAGCGGTTGGCGGTTATGCGGTACAACTGGCCAAACGCCGCGGCCTAACTGTGATTGCGAGCGCCCGCGCCGAGGACGAGATCTTCGTGACGACCGTGCTCGGGGCTGACACGTTCGTGCCCGCCACCGTCGACCCCTTGCGTGCCGTCCAACAGTTGTACCCGGATGGTGTCGACGCCGTGTTGGACACCGCAAGCTTGGGGACTCGCATCATCGGCGCGGTCAAAGACGGCGGCACCTTTGTTTCAACCCGAATGGATGCCCTCCCGGAACCGGAACGGGGTATCCGGGTCCTACTCACCAAAGTCTCCCCCGATGCAGCAATGCTCACGACCCTCTCCGATCTTGCCACTGCGGGGGTGCTCGTCCTGCGTGTCGCTCATACCTATCCGCTCGACAAAGCCGCGCAGGCCCACGCCCGCCTCGCGGAAGGTGGCCTACGGGGCCGTCTTGTTCTCTCAGTCGTGTGAAGCGCCGAGTTCAGTACGCGGCGCTCGGCCATCGGTCCCAGGTCGATCTGGACCTTCTGGTAGCTGCCCTCGCAGCTTGAGGCCACCACTTGAGCAGTCCCCTCCTCGACACCGGGCTTCCCGCGGGCGCATAACGCGCGTCCCCAAAGGCACAGCTCCTGTATCACCGAACGCCGGGACCGAGGCTCGCGGATACCGGACGGGTCCCTCGCCTGCGGGCCATGGCGGGAGTCGCACAAGAAGCTGCTGGACGGATTGAAGGTCCCATAACACGCGTCCCCGAACCTCGCGCCCGAGGTATCCCGGATCGCGCAGGTTATGCCGCAAAGGAAGCTTCGACCGTCAGCGCTGGCCCGCGCTGCCATGTCGGCCCAACGGCTAGACCCACCGTCGAGCGCGAAACTCCGCAACCAGGTCGGCGCGACCCACGTCGCTGAGCACGAAATGCGGCTCCGGCATCTGGTCGTCGACATCCGTCGTTTCGCCATTGGGGTATGCGACGAGCTGGCCGTGCTCGTAGTATTCGAGCTCGATGCGGTCCGCTCCGCGCTCGAGGTCGTAGAACGCAGAGTCCCCGTACTCTGAACTCTCGTCTGTCTCCGTCGCCACCAGCTTCCAGCCGGCCGCGAACAACGGAGCGGCAAGCACTTCGAGCGCTTCAAAGAGCGGTCCCCAATGCGGATCGTCGAACAGTTGGTTGTGCGATGCCATCAGTCGTCACGACACCAGGTCATCGGTACCGGGTTGGTCACCAGCGGGCGGCCCAGGTCGGGCGAATTTCGCTCATTGCGTTGGAGAACAGTTGATGCTGAGCGGGAAGCCTGAGGTGGTGCGATTCGAGCCACGCGTCGGCGGTGTCGGGCAACTGCGCCCGTGTCCACGTAGATAGGTTTGGTCGCTGGTCGCGCTATCGGCGGCCCGCGACTCGTCTTTGCGGCGGCCTCGATGCAGTGGCTGCCGAACTGATCGCAGACCGTCTGTTGGGCCTTGTGGTCTGCTGCGGCAACGCCTTTCGCTACCTCGTACCACCCTCCACCTACGAGGGCGAGCCCGACTCCGAGACCTATCAACGAACTGCCATTTCCTCTCACTGCTTCACCTCCCACAACGTTCGTGTTCAGATCGCAATCGACGCGAAGGTTCCACCGGTGATTGTCCAGCAGGGGGCAGCGAATGCGTTCGAAGGACTCATGGCAACGTGTGTTACTTGTTCCGGCACTGTAGGCAGCCATGACGACCACGGTTGGGGCCATCTGTCCCACGACGAGGTGCGTAAGCTCAGACCACCGACGGCGGTCTTGGGTGGGAGGAACGGTCGTCGCCATGTTGCCCTGGCGGAACAACGACAGGCCGCCTCGATTTGATCAAACCGAGCAATAGTACGGGGTTCGACGTGATCACGTCGACTCTGAGTCGGGAGATGCCTTGGCGAGCCGACGATCCCGCCAGTCTTTGACGCTCATCGCCCCAGAGCTGAAGGCCGCACCGTAATCAGGGCACCTGTTCCGGTCGTACGCTGCGGTGATTAGGGGCCGACTAGAAGCCGGACAAACTGGCCGTTCTCGAGTCCGGAGAACTGGTGGGCGAGCGACGCCCCGGCGCCACGATTGTCGAACGGGGAGATGTGCCGCACCGACGGCGATGTGCGTGCGTTGCGCAGGAACGCCGGCGGCCACTCGTCATGGGGCAGCTCCGTGAGAACAGAACCGCCGGCTCGGCGCCGAGCGGCTCCCCCGCTCGATGACGTCTCCGCTGTGCATGCCGACCGCTCACGACCGCTCGATCAATCGGCACGGCCATCGAGCGGGCCCGAGAATTTTCTACTGCGCGTCAGCGCTGCGCCCTTGCACTCTTTCGTCGAAGGTGGAAGGCTACGGCGGTACCACAGCCGTCGTCGTCAGTCAAGCCTGGGGGCGGAAGGCGAAGGAGGGGACACATGGCACGCATGCGATCGATATCGCTGGCCGCACTCGCCGTCGGTGCGCTCGTGGGGGCGCTCGGCGTGGTCGGCACGTCAGCGGCACGCCCCGTTCGAGTAGACGCCACTTCTGTGAATCACTGGAACGAAGTCGCGGTCAACACACTCGCCGCGATTCCCGGGCCGAACGGCGGTGCTCCGCCCGCGTTCCAGATCAACATGGGGATGGTGGAGGGTGCCGTTTACGATGCCGTGAACGCGATCGGGCCAAGACAGCACCGGCCGTATCTACTCAAGAGGCGCTTTGGTGCGAACGCGTCGATTGACGCGGCGGTCGCAACGGCCGCGTACGACGTGTTGACGGACATCGTCTCGAACGCGGAGGGGCCTCCGTTCCCGGGCCGCGAGGGTTTGTTGACAAACCTCGCCACGGAGTACGCGGCTTCGCTCGCTGCGGTCGACGCCGGCCGGTTCAAGGCACGGGGTATCGACGCAGGCCATGCAGCCGCCGCAGCAATGCTCGCAGCACGAGTGGATGACGGCCGGTTCGGGCCATCTCAGTGGGTGCCGAACTCCGCCCCCGGGCACTGGCAGCCGCTCGTCAATCCTACTACTGGGCAGCCGATCCTCGACCCGACCCCGTGGGTGGGCGGCGTGAAGCCGTTCCTGATCCAGAGCTCGTCGCAGTTCCGCAGTGTTCCGCCGCCGGCACTCGACAGCGCCGCCTACGCGGAGCAGTTCAACGAGGTCAAGAGCCTCGGCAGGGCCACGGACTCGACTCGGACGGCCGATCAGACGTACTTCGCCAAGTGGTGGCAAAGCGCACCCACCCGGAGCTGGAACGATGTGGCCCGCCAGCTCATCACGCGGAACGATCTCGACGCGGCCGACGCCGCCAGGCTGTTCGCAATGCAGAACCTGAGCGCGGCTGACGCATCGATCAACTGTTGGAGCGACAAATACTACTTCGACTTCTGGCGGCCGTGGAACTCCATCCCTCGGGCGGAGGAGGATGGCAACCCTGCGACGACCGCAGATGCAGGCTGGACGGCCCTCATCACCGCGCCGTATCCGGAGTGGCCTTCGGGACACCTCTGTCAGGACGGCGCGCACGTCACCTTCCTCCGCATGTTCTTCGGCTACGCGCCCTTAGGAGGTTTCCAGATCACAAGCGTGTCGGCGTTCCTAACCACCGAGCCGACGGTGCGGACGTTCGACACCTTCTCCCAGCCGCTCGCCGAGCTCATCGAGGCACGCATCTGGGCTGGCCTCCACTACCGCAGCGCGGACGTGGCGGGTCAGCGGCTCGGTGAGCGAGTCGCCGCCTACGCGACCGCGAACTACTTCCAGCCCGTGGTCAAAAACGCTAAGCACGAAACGTCGCCGCCCGAAGCGGCTGAGGACTAGAAGGCTCGAAGAGTTTGGCGTGCATCATCAACGGCAGCACACCCTGTCCCAAGCTCCCGACCACGACGGCGTGCGAGTTTGCCACAGGCACGCGTCATTATCCCGGCGCTGTATCGCCCGCGGGACCGTCACGAGCAGTGATCACCACGCGGGCTTTGGACACCAGCCAAGACTCAGCCCGTGTCCGCTATGACGCGCGACGTCCGTCCGGGCTCATCGAAGCCGTCAGATACCGCCGGATCCTCGACGCAGGTCGTCGACTTCGAGCGGGACTTGCGCGGACACCTTGTGGCTGCCTGAGCCCGGCGGACTTGCCGTGCGGTCGATCGGGTGGCTTGGCACGTAGTCACAGACAGCGTCTGGCGACCTCAAGGAACATCGCTCCGTCGTCGTTATCGAAGTCGCGCAGGTTCGCAAGTCCGGTCGACACCCGCTCGATGAACCCCCACTCCCACACGATCTGTGGGTCGACGCCGCAGCGCTCGGCGAGCAACTTTCGCGCGATCATGCACGAGGCGTGGGGTGTCCCAGCGCACGAGCGGCTGGTTGTACTCGCGCATCGCGACACCGAGGTCGTGCTCGCGTTCGGAACACAGGCCTTCGGCAACGACGAACTTGTACCCGCCCTTGCCGGCATCGAGGGTGTTCCAGCCATGGGCGTCGCCAATTGACGAACGAGGCGTACGGCGTCAACCACGTGTACGACGTCAGAAGGAGACGGCTGATGGCAGATCCGATCGAGGACATCATCGGGGACTACCGGGCATTCGCCGCGCAGCAGCGAGACCGGCTGGCCACACGCGGCATCGACATC
>JANNHY010000062.1:0-2719 GCA_031404635.1 Ilumatobacteraceae bacterium | reverse complement strand
CCTCAATCTGTTTTTCGAGGAGTTCGCCGAAAAAACTCTGGAACAACCTACTTTCGTCTATGGCCATCCGATCGAAATCTCCCCGCTCGCGAAAAAGAACCCGCAAGATTCGCGTTTCACCGACCGCTTCGAACTCTTCATTGACAGTCGCGAATATGCCAACGCATTCAGCGAACTCAATGATCCGATCGATCAACGTCAACGTTTCGAAGCGCAGATGAAAGAGAAAGAAATGGGCAACTTGGAAGCCAATGAAATGGATGTCGATTTCGTCGAAGCACTTGAATACGGGATGCCTCCGACCGGTGGTCTGGGCATCGGAATCGATAGATTAGTCATGTTGCTGAGCAATTCCGAAACCATTCGTGAAGTCATTCTATTCCCCCATATGAGAAATCGCACCGAGTAGCCGCAAGGCTGCTCTTTCTATTAAAAAGCCCTTCCGGGCTTATGTCTGCTCGAGGCCTTCCAGGTGATCACTTGCATGGATTCCGCCGAGCGGCCGACTGTTGAGGAAGACGACGCCGACGCGGCGAGGTTCCAGGCGGTTGCACCTCGTTTTGGGGCGAGGACGGTCGGCACGTATTTCTGCACGTTCTTCCCGCCGTCGAGTGACCCGCGCATCGAGATCACAGGCCAGGGCGCCGGGCCGATCGTGGTGATGGGTACTACCGGCGACCCGGCGACGCCGCTCGACGGCACCCGAAAGATGGCGGCGGCGCTCGACGACGGGCGCCTGGTGGAGGTCGTCGGCAACCAGCACACCGGATATCTGCTCAATGACTGCTCGTCGGCGGCCGTCGAGGACTACCTGGTCGACCCGGTCGGCCATCTACCTGCGGACGGCCTGCGCTGCGACGAATAATTTGGCGGAAGGAGTGGGATTCGAACCCACGGAGACCCATAAGACCTCAACGGTGTTCGAGACCGTCCCATTCGTCCGCTCTGGCATCCTTCCGGGTGGCAGGCTAGCGGGCTCGGACGAGCGTCCCAATCCGGCAAGGTTTCCTCAAGACGGCGGCCCAGCTTGCCGATGGAGTTTTCGTGGCGAATACGAATCTCTTTCCTGACGAGACTGGTTTCAGTCCTAGGCCTGCGTGGCAGGTGATCGAGGCGGCGCGCCGCCAGTACCTGAGCGGTGAGCTGACGCTGCCGACCAAGCCGGCGACGAAGATTTTCCTGCGAGATGGAACGGTCTACTTCGCCGAACGAAGCTCCGACGGCACGTTGCCGATCCGGCTGATGCTGGAAGGCGTGATCACCCGCGAGCAGATGCAACGCGCCACCGTGATAGTCAATGGAGTCGAGCATGTCGGGCGGATGTTCGACAAGGATCCGACGATCGATCGGGCATCGGTCGAATTGTGCACCGAGTTGTTCACCGACGACGTGATGGTCGACGTGGCCAACGTGCCGGTCAATGGCTACGAGATGTCGTTGTATCGCCGTCACCCGAGCGGCATCGACCGTTGGTATCCGCAGAGCTTGCCGGTCATGGCCCGCCACAGCGAGCCACAGCCAGTCGCCGCGCTGCCGACCGATGTGCCCGAACCGGCCGCTGCGCCCAAGGTGGCTGCCAAGCCCGAGCCGAAACCAGTGGTGAAGGTCGAGCCGAAGCCGGTGGTTCAGGCGCAAGCCGAGCCGAGGAACAAGCTCAACGGCCCGCCGATCACCCAGGCCGTGCCAGTGACCGTGTTGGTCGAAAGCGCCATCCCGCCGCCCCCGCCGATCACACAAACCGTGCCGGTCATCCCGCCGGTGACGGCTGCGAGGCCCGGCAGGACCATGCCGGCCCCGACGGCACAGATTCCCGTGACCCTGCCGGCCAGGTCCTCGGCCGAAGCCGATGCGTCGGAAATCGCCGACGAGGTTGCCGAAGCGATCAAGCGAGTGTTCGCCGGGATGGGTACCGGGCAGTAACGCCGCCGCGTTGTAACTAGCGCACCTCGGCATTCGGCAGCGCTTCCCTATTCCACCGCTTGCGTGCGATGAGCGATGAGCCGCTGACTGACGCACACCTCTCATCGCGTTGGCATCCTCGTTTGGCGGTCTGTCAAACTGGGCAGCCCCAGAATGCTACGTAGGATTCTGCGGCTGCCCAGAACAACGCTGGGGCGGCCTCACACCGATGCCGGTCAGTCAAACGGCTCGCCTCCTATCGATGGTCGGCGAAGAACGCCCGCAGCAGCGCACCAGCCTCTTCGGCATGCAGCCCGCCAGTTACCGGCGGGCGATGATTGAGCCGCGGATCGCTGCACACCTGGTACAGGCTGGCCACCGCCCCGGCCTTTGGGTCGTCGGCGGCGAACACCAACCGACCGATACGGGCGTTGACCAGCGCTCCGGCGCACATCACGCAGGGTTCCAGGGTGACGTACAGGGTGCAGTCCTGCAGTCGCCAGTGTCCCACCACTCGCGCCGCGTCGCGGATAGCCAGCACCTCGGCGTGTG
Organism: Ilumatobacteraceae bacterium; assembly: GCA_031404635.1. Classification (GTDB taxonomy): domain Bacteria; phylum Actinomycetota; class Acidimicrobiia; order Acidimicrobiales; family Ilumatobacteraceae; genus JAENVT01. Next base: position 268 of record JANNHY010000062.1, on the reverse strand, counting down.
CGGTGGGGTCGCCGGTCAATTCGCGCTCGTTGTGTCGGGCGGCGATCAGTGTCCCGTCGCGCACCACCACGGCGCCAATCGGTACGTCACCGTGGGCCGGGGCCGCGGCAGCCTGGTCGAGTGCCAGTCGCATCGCATCGTCGTCGGTCAGCGCTGCCGTCACAGCGGAGGGGGTGGGATTCGAACCCACGGAGGGTTGCCCCTCACACGCTTTCCAAGCGTGCCGATTCGGCCGCTCTCGCACCCCTCCTGGGAGAAGGGAAGGGTA
>JANNHY010000061.1:0-10054 GCA_031404635.1 Ilumatobacteraceae bacterium | reverse complement strand
TTTTCCTGATCGCTTACGTATTGCAGGTCGGCAGTGATTGGTCGGCATTCGAGGCCGGGACGGCGCTGCTGCCGGCAACGCTGCTCATGCTCGCGCTGTCGGCACCGTCGGGTTCGCTCGCTCAGCGGATCGGGCCCCGGCCGCAACTGACGATCGGACCCCCAATAGCCGCCATCGGGCTGCTACTGCTCGTCCGAATCGATTCGAACACGTCTTGGATCAATGACGTGCTACCCGGCGCGATCGTGTTCGGCCTCGGTCTCGTCACGTTCGTGGCACCTCTCACCGCGACGATCATGGCTGCGGCCGACCCAGATCATGTCAGCGTGGCCTCGGCAGTGAACAACGCAATTGCTCGCGCCGCGGCGCTCGGCGCCATCGCTCTGATTCCGGTTATCTCGGGACTCTCAGTAGCGTCGGGCGCGGGGGAGATAACCCATGCCTTCCGCATCGCCCTAGTCATCGCTGCATGCATCGCCGCTGCCGCGGGACCGCTCGTGCTCATCGGCCTCGGCTCGGCTGCGCGCTCGCAGCGCACCGCCCGCCGCGTGCATTGCGCCATCGATGGCCCCCCTGTGCAAACAGATTCGCGTCGCTGCCCCATCAACACACCGGCCTGAGGCCGGTTCCGCTCGCGGCCGACGCCCGCGGAGGTGATTGGTCGAGCGGAAGCGGACCATGATGGCGCAATGGCCTTTCGCACCATTTTCGAACCATTCCGAATTCACTCGGTCGAGCCGTTGATGATGACGACGGCGGAACAACGGCGGCGGGCGATTCGCGAGGTCGGCTACAACCTGTTCGGTCTTCGTTCCGAGACCGTCCTCGTCGATCTACTCACCGACTCCGGTACGGGCGCGATGTCACGCGATCAGTGGGCGGGCATCCAGAGCGGCGACGAGAGTTACGCCGGTTCGCCGTCATGGTTCCGGTTCCGCGACAGCGTGCAGGACCTGTTTCCCTTCGAGCATGTGATCCCCACTCATCAGGGCCGAGCTGCGGAGAGAATCCTGTTCAGCGCAATCGGGAGACCGGGTCTTGCCGTGCCGAACAACACCCACTTCGACACCACACGTGCGAATGTCGAATACACGGGTGCCGAGGCCGTCGATCTCGTCATCAGCGAAGGGCGCGACCCTTCGTCGCTCCACCCGTTCAAGGGGAACATGGACCTCGAGGCATTGGACGCGTTCATCACCGAGCGCGGGGCCGAACACGTGCCGGTGGTGTTCGTCACCATCACGAACAACTCCGGTGGCGGCCAACCGGTCTCGCTGGAGAACCTGCGCGGAGTACGGGCGATATGCGACAGCCACGGCGTGCCGCTGTTCCTCGACGCATGCCGTTTCGCCGAGAACGCGTGGTTCATTCGAGAGCGCGAGCCCGGTCAGCACGACCGAGATGTGCGCGACATCGTGCGCGAAATGGCCTCGCTCGCCGACGGCATGACGATGAGCGCGAAGAAGGACGCAATCGCGAACATCGGCGGGTGGCTAGCGATGAACGACGGACAGTTAGCCGATAAGTGCCGCACGTTGCTGATCCTCACCGAAGGCTTCCCGACCTACGGCGGTCTCGCCGGGCGCGATCTGGAGGCGATCGCCCAAGGTTTGCAAGAGGTCGTGCAGCACGACTACCTGCGCTACCGGATCCGCTCCACCGCGTACCTCGGCGACGCTCTGCTCGCCGCCGGTGTGCCGGTTGTTCAGCCCATCGGTGGTCACGCGGTCTACCTCGACGCCCGGGGGCTGCTGCCCCACATCCCCCCGCTCGAGTACCCCGGGCAAGCGTTGGCCGTGGCGCTGTACGAGACCGGAGGCATCCGCGGTTGTGAAATCGGCACAGTCATGTTCGGGCTTCGTCCCGATGGCACCGAGAAACCAGCGGCGATGGAGCTCGTGCGCCTGGCCATCCCGCGGCGCACCTACACGCAGAGCCACATCGATTACGTGATCGAGGTCTGCGAGACGGTTGCCCAGAACGCCGGCCGGCTGCCTGGCTACCGGATCGTCAGCGAACCGCGTTCGCTGCGTCATTTCACCGCCAGGTTTGAACCGCTCGGCGGCCCGACGAGGCAGCCGCTCTGACGGGATCTCATCCACGGCCCGCTCGGCGGACCCCGCGGTTGGTTTAGCAAGCGTTAGCAAACTATACTTAGCAGAAAGCCCACTACGACAACAAGGAGTCGTCAAGAAATGACCACCGATGCCACCGAACTCGCGCGAAACGCGCAGCAGCAGATCATGGACAGTGTCGAAGCGTTGCAGGCCACCGTGTTGCAGAGTGCACGCGCCCTCGGAGACATAGTCGACAAGCTCGTACCCGACAAGTTGCGCGGCGTCGCCGTCCCCGGCGCCGACGCTCTGCCGTCGCCGGAGGACACAATCTCGCTCGGCTTCGATTTCGTCGAACGCATTCTCGCCAGTCAGCGCAAGTTCGTCGAGGAGCTTACGGCCCAGGTTTCCAGTGCCGGAGCGACAGCCACCGAGCGCACCGCGAAGACGAAGGCCGCAGCCCCGTCCAAGTGAACGCGATGCACCACAACTGATGCCGATCTCTTCGGAGAGCACCGGCCACGTCGGCGACGAGGATTCGCCGCCGGAGCCCTTCCCGGCGTTCGGTCAGTACGTGCGGGCGCAGCGCCAACTGGCGAGGTTGACGCTGCGCCAACTCGCCGAGTTGACGAGCGTGTCCAACCCTTACCTGAGCCAGATCGAGAGGGGCCTGCACCAACCCTCCATCTCGGTGGTGAAGGCGCTCGCCGAGGCGCTCAACCTGTCCGCCGAAGCGTTGCTGTCGCAAGCCGCAGGCCTCGCCGACAACTCGCGCCCTCCACGCGACGTTGACACGGAGGTGGCGATCCGCGCCGACCCTAGGCTCGCGCCGGCGCAGAAGGCGGCGCTGCTGGCGGTCTACGACTCGATGGTCGATTGGGCGCCGGCACGACAGACACGTTCCGCAGCCGGCACGCGAGCACCAACGTCTGCGTAGCCATCACACCTACCCCGGGTGTACTCTGAGGCCGAGCGTCGACGGGGGTCGGCCTCAACGGGAAGGCGGAGACGACCATGTCGCACACCCCATTGCTTGGTTTGTTGCAGCGCGTAGCAGCCGACGTCGCACAGGAGGCCCACGAAGAGACCGCGGAGCCACGCCCCGCGGTGCGAGCAACGCCCGGCACGTCACGACGAGGGTTTCTCGCCGGTGCAGCTGCGACGGCCGCTGCCGCTGCGGCCTGGCGAATCGGTGAGGCGGCGCCGGTCGCGGCGGCAACCGGGCCGCGCATCGTCGTGGTCGGTGGCGGCCTCGCCGGGCTGACCTGCGCCTACGAACTGCGCAAGGCCGGCTACCTCGCCGACGTGCGCGAGGCGTCCCCCGATCGCCTCGGCGGCCGGTGCTGGTCGATCCATGACTACTTCGCTGAAGGGCAGATCGCCGAGCACGGCGGCGAACTGATCGATCAAGGGCACACGGCGATCCGCCAGCTCACCCAATCGCTGGGACTCAAGCTCGACAACCTGCTGGCTGCCGAGCAGAACGGCACGGAGCCGCTCTACTGGTTCGACGGAGGGCCGTACACGTACGCGCAGGCGACCGCGGACCTGAAGGGGATCTGGCAGAAGATCAAGAGCGACGTCCAGGCGGCGAGCTACCCGACGCTCTACAATCTGTCGACCGAGCGCGGCCGCCAACTCGACCTGATGTCCATCATCGACTGGATCGAGGAGAGCGTCCCCGGAGGCATCTCGTCACGACTCGGTCAACTCCTCGATGTCGCCTACAACATCGAGTACGGTGCAGAGTCGTCGGAGCAGAGTTCGCTGAACCTGCTGTATCTGCTCGGCTTCTCCGGCCAGGGGCAGCTACGGATCTTCGGGCGTTCGAACGAGAAATACCACGTTCGCGGGGGCAACGACCAGATCGTGACCGGGCTCCAGTCGTTGCTCGCCGGACAGATCACGTTCGGGTCCGCGTTGACGGCTATCCGCAAGCGAGTCGACGGCTCGTTCGACCTCACGTTCCGGCGTAACGGTAAGAACACGACAACGACGGCGGACCGGGTGGTACTCGCCCTGCCGTTCGCTGTCCTGCGCACCCTCGACATCAGCAGCGCCGGGTTCTCGCCGCCCAAGCTGCGGGCAATCCGCGAGCAGGGCATGGGGACGAACTCGAAGCTCAACGTGCAGTTCACCGACCGGCTGTGGCGCACCCTCGGACGAAACGGTGACACTTTTGCCGACACCGGATACCAGGCCAGCTGGGAGGTGACCCGCGCCCAGCCCGGCACCGCCGGCATCCTGGTCGACTACACCGGTGGCGACATCGGCGCGACATCTGGCACCGGTACGCCGACGTCGAGGGCACAGCAGTTCGCCGCGCAGATCGAGCCGCTTCTGCCTGGCATCACGAGCCGTCTGAACGGCCGGGCGACGATCGACTTCTGGCCCGCCAGTGTTTACGCCCGCGGCTCGTACTCGTACTGGAAAGTCGGCCAGTACACCGCGTTTGCCGGCGCAGAGCGCGAACGCAGCGGCAACTGCCACTTCGCCGGCGAACACACCTCGGTCGACTTCCAGGGCTACCTCAACGGTGCCGTCGAAACCGGTTCCCGGGCCGCGACCGAGATCCTTACCGACCTGAAATGATCTTTCATAGCGACCGCAGGCACTGAAATGGGCCGCATGCGCCCATTCCGGTGCCCGCGATGGCCGTACCGCGCCGGCTCGTCTACGGGCGCAGTTCCAGCACGATGTTGAACGGTGTCGACGCAGCTGTGCGCACCCTAGTGAAGCCGGCCTCGTTGGCGACTTCGGTCAGACGAGCCGCACCCGCTTGGGCACCGAGGGCACGACCGACCTCCTGCGCCTGCGATGCCGGGGTACAGATCAGCGAGGACGCTGCGTAGAACAGCCGACCGAGCGGGTTGAGGTTCTCGGCCACGGTGTCTCCGGCCTGTGGTTCTACCAGCATCACGACGCCGTCGGCGCTCAGGGCGCGACGCGTGTGCTGCAGCGCACCGACCGGGTCACCCATGTCGTGCAGGCAGTCGAAGAAGCAGACCAGATCGTAGCCCGAGCCGGGGAACGCGCCGGCAGCCGCAACGTCGAAGGTGGTCCGCTCGGCCACACCGGCCGCCGCTGCTGCAGCCCGAGCTGCCTCGATCGACGGAGCGTGATAGTCGAAGCCGTTGAATGCGGAAGCGGGATAGGCAGCAGCCATCAGCACCGTCGAGGCACCGTGACCGCAGCCGATGTCGGCAACCTTTCCACCAGCCTCAAGCTTGGCCACCACACCGGTCAGCGACGGCAGCCAGTCGCTGGTCAGCGACGCCGCGTAACCGGGCCGGAAGAATCGTTCGGTGCCGTGGAACAGGTCATGGTGGTGTTCGTGCCATCCGACACCGCCACCGTGACGGAATGCGTCGGTGAGCTTCTCGTCGGCCTTCGCAGCGGCGGTCACCACCTGGAAGCCACCGCACAGAAAGGCCGGGCTCGATTCGTTCGTGAACGCCTCCTCCTGTTCGGGGGTCAGCGACCAGCGGTCGCCGTCATCATCGAGGCCGTCATACTTGACGAAGCCTGCCGCCGCCTGTGCCGATAGCCATTCGCGTACGTTGCGCTCGACCGTGCCCGTGCGCTCGGCCAGCTGGGCCGAGGTCGTCGAGCCGCTTTCGGCAAGGGCCTTGTACAGCCCGAGCCGATCACCGACGACCACCAGGGCCGCGTTGAGCGCTGACCCGAAATCGCCTACCGCCTGCCCGACGAGCACCTGCAGCACGTCGGGGTCAACAGTTCGTTGCGTCATTGTTCTCTCCTTAGGTTGTGGGGTTGCAGCGGTCCGGGCTCGGACCGTCAACACCCGGCAACCCTGCGTTGTCGGCCTTGCGAGGTCGTTGCAACGGTGATTGCAAACTCGTTGCAACACCCTTCGCCGACGATGCCACCATGACTACAACACCCAACAACAACGACACCAACACCACCACCACCCGATCCATGCCCACCGAACCGGTGCAGCGCCTGCTCGACGCCATCGCCGGCGGCGCCGGCATGCCGGACGGCCTGTTCACAGCCGACGCCGTGCTCGACGCAACCGTGCCGATGTGGCGCTACGAAGCGACGGGCGGTCAGGCCGTCGAGGCTGAACTCACCAAGTGGTACGGCTCACCGACACGCATCGAGCAGGCGCGACGCCGCCCCTTCCCCGGGGGTGTCGCCGTCGAGATCGACATCAGCTGGACCGAGAACGGCGTGCCGCATGCGGGCCACCAGCTGCATGTGCTCGCCCTGTCCGGCGACCTGATCGCCTCGGATACCGTATTCTGCGGAGGACGCTGGCCGGCCGAGCTATTGGCCGAGATGGAGGCTGCTCGTGCGCACTGACTCGGTCACGCCGTGGATCGCCGCATCACTCGACGAGTTGATCGCGGGCGCCACCGATCGCACTCCGCTGCAGCCGCCGGACGCGCGGTCGGGTGCAGTATTCGAACGGCTGACCATCGACAGCGAGCCTTACTTCCTGAAGCTGCTCTCGGCCGATACCGATTGGATCATGCGCTGCACCGGCAACACGACGAACTGGGAGTTCAAGGTGTGGCAGGCCGGTCTTTATCACCGCACACCCGAGGTCATCGATCATGCAATGGTCGGCATGGCCCTGGAGGGCGCGGGGCCGACGGCTCGCCTCGCCCAACTGATGACCGACCGAGGCGCCGACATGGTGCCTCCCGGCGACTCCGTGCTGCCACTCGATCACCACCTCGGGTTCATCGATCACATGGCCGCCTTCCACGCCCGCTTCATGGACTGGCACGACGACATCGGCGTGCGCGACATGGCCAGGTTCTTGCGAACCTTCGCTCCGGAGACCATTGCGCCCGAACTGCTCGTCGATGACGTTCCCGGTCCGGTCTTCGTGGCCAATCAGGGTTGGGGGCTACTGCCGAACCTCGCCCCAAAGCTGAATGCCCTGGTGCGTGAGATCCATCACCATCCGCAGCATCTCGTCGACGCACTGCGCGCCACTCCACTCACGTTCGTCGCCGGCGACTGGAAGCTCGGCAACATCGGCCGCCGCACCGACGGTCGTACCGTGCTACTCGATTGGGCCTACCCCGGCGAAGCTCCGCCATGCTGGGACCTCACCTGGTATCTCGCTCTGAACCGGGCGCGCATGCCGCACTCGAAGGAGGCAGTGATCGCCTACTACCGCAGCAGGCTCGAGCACCACGGCGTCGACACCACCGGATGGTGGGAACGCCAGCTCGGACTGTCGCTGGTGGGCATGGCCGCCGTGTTCGCGTGGGAGAAGGCGGTTGGCGACCCGGCCGAGTTGGCGTGGTGGGAAGCCGCTGCGCTCGACGGCGCGTCGTGGCTCAGTTGACCGATCCCACCCGCCATGCCTATGCCGGCGCCGGGCAGCGCTGGGCCGAGGATGCAATGCTGGCCTACGGACCGCTGGCCCAGCATCTCGTCGAGCGCTGCCCTGTCGCGCTGCGCGGTCGCACGGTTCTCGACGCCGGCGCCGGCACCGGTGCCGTCGGTACGATGCTGGCGGCAGCCGGCGGAAGCATCATTTCGTGCGATCTCGAAGGCGAAATGCTGCGCAGCGATCCGGGTCGGAGCGGGGTTCGCCACGCCGCCATCGCCGACATCACTGCGCTTCCCTTTCGCAACGGTGCCTTCGATGCCGCCGTCGCCGGCTTCGTGCTCAATCACCTCGCTGATCCGGTCGCCGGCTTGATCGAGATGCGGCGGGTGACCCGCGGCGGCGGCGTGGTGCTGGCGTCGGTGTTCGCTCAGGACCGGGCCCCGGCCAAGGAGGCGGTCGACGAGGTACTTTCCGCCCACGGCTGGCAGGCGCCGATGTGGTACGAAGCGATGCGCCAGCGGGCAGCCGCACTGGCGACACCCGAGCGGATGGCAGCCGCCGCCCGTCACGCCGGGATCGTCGGGGCCGAGGTCGATTGCTGCGAGGTCGATGTCGGGCTCGACGATGCCGCACTCGTCGTTCGTTATCGATTGGGCATGCCGCAGTTGTCGAGCTTCCTCGACACGCTCACCGCGTCGGCGCAGGCTGCGCTCGTTGCCGAGGCGACCTCCGCGGTCGAACGAACCGGCACGTCGTTCCGACCGAAGGTCGTAGAACTGGTCGCCCGAGTCAGCTGAATCGCCGCGCTACGGCGCGAGCGAACACGTCGCCGTATGCGCCCGCGTTGTCGGAGAGACGCGACGCGGCCCGACGGGCCACCGCCGTCGCCGCGTCGAGGCCGGTGTCGTCGGCAACGTCGGCTGCGAACCACCACGCTTCCATAGCGGCAATCGCGGCCAACCGTTCGAGATGCGCTGCTATCGCATCACCGTCGACCACGCGCCCGAGCCGAGCCTTGGCACGCGCCACCATCAGCGCAGCGAAGGTCGAGTAGCGTTGCTCGCCTCGCCCACCTGCTGTGACCGCCACCGCTTCCGCCGTGTCGAGCGCCTCTCGAGGTGAGCCGTTGGCGAGGTGCAGCCGTGCCGCGATGATGCCGGCGCGTTGCTCGCAGCGCCAGCGATTGTGCATCGAGGCGAAGTTGTAGTGAGCATCCGCCGCGGTCAATGCGGCCGCAGCGTCGTCGAGGCGGCCTGACGCCAGCAGCGACTCGGCGAGATCGAGGCCGCCCTGCCCGCGGATCTCGCTCGACGCGCCGCGTTCGAGCCCTGCCCGGGCATGGTCCTCGGCCTCGCGGGCGCCGAGGTTGCGCAACACCCAACTGCGGTATGTCTCGTCGCTGCCGCCATAGCGGATCTTGCTGCCGCGGCGTTCTTGCTCGGCTGCCATCCGATCGATGACGGCCAACGCATCGCCGGCCCGCCCGATCATACCGTACCCGTGCGCCGTCATCTGCAGCACGTGCTCGACCCAGAACGACTGCATGCTGCCGCTCTCGACGCCGAGCATCGGCTCGAGCGCGGCGAGGCCCTCCGCCGGGCGTCCCTGATGCACGCGCAACACGCCCACCCATGCCGTGAGCCCGAGCGACGCCGGCGGGTCGAGGGCGCGCGCCTGCTCGAGCAACGCGTCGGTCGCCGGCAGGTCGCCTACACCGCGGTATGCGAACGCGACCGCGAGCAGGCAGCTGGCTTTGGTGCCGGCGTCGGTTGCCATCGCCGCGCCCGCCTCGCCGAGACGAATCGCAGCCTCGGTGTCGTGACGATTCCTGGCAGCCCAGGCGCGCAGCTCCAACGCCGTAGCCCCTGCGCCGAGCGCCAGCGCCCGCTCGGCGTCGGCATCGCCGCCGGCGAGATCGGCGCGAGCCATGCGGATGCGACTGCGCCGCAGACGAACGTCGGCGCCGTCGTGCAACTCGATGGCCTCGTCGAGCAGACCCTCGGCACCGGCGAGGTCGAAGCGGCTGCGGGCAATCTCTGCTGCGTCGGCGAGACCCGAAGCGGCGAGTGCCCGATCACCACCCTGGCGCGCGTGCCGCGCCAGCTCCATCGGCTGCACATCGTGACGCGCTACCAACACCTGGGCCGCCTGGCGATGCACCCAAGCCCGACGCGTCGCGCTGGTATCGGCAGCGACTGCGGTCCGCACGAGTTCGTGGCGGAACACCAGCACACCGTCGCGTTCGGTCAGGAATGATCGACGCGTGCCCTCGTCGAGATGGTCCAACACATCGAGGGGTGAGCGCTCTGTGACAACCGCGACGAGGTCGAGGTCGACGACCGGGCCGAGCACAGCGGCGATGCGCAGGGTCGCGGCCGCCTCGCCGGCGCGCCGCAGACGGGCTGCGACAGCCTCGAGCACCGTAGCCGGCACATCATCTGCGTCGCCGGCAGCAGCGAGTTCGACGAGCAGCAGCGCATTGCCACCCGTGCGCTCGAGCAGCGAGGCGGCGCGCTCCGCACCGACCAGCTCGATCACTGCATCGAGGCCCAGCGGCCCCAAGTGGATGACCACGGACGAGGCGATCGGTGTCTCGTCCTCGTCGCGGCGGGCGGCGACGACGAGCAGTCGATGCTCGAGCCGGCGCCGCAGCACGTACGACATCCACGCGCGGGTCAAGGCG
>JANNHY010000060.1:0-5697 GCA_031404635.1 Ilumatobacteraceae bacterium | reverse complement strand
CGCCGGCAGCGGCGCCGGCCGACGCGACCACGGCTGCCGCAGTTGCCGCCACCGGCGGGTCCGCTTCGACCGGGCCGAGCGGTGCGGCCACAGGGTCGATCACCATCACCGACAGCGGCTTCACTCCGGCGAGCTTCCGGGTCGCCGTCGGTGGCACGCTGACATTCGCCAACAGCGGCAAGGCGCTGCACACCGCGACAGCCGCCAACGGTTCCTTCGACAGCGACATGATCAAGTCGGGGGGCACATGGGCGCACACCTTCACCACCGCCGGGTCGTTCGCCTACACCTGCATCCTGCACCCGAGTATGCGTGGCACCATCGACGTCGGTGGCGGTGCGAGCGGTGCCGGCAACGCAACCGAAAGTGCCGGCAACGCAGCTGCCGCGGCCGGATCGACCGGGGCGACCGCGGCCGTCGGCCAGCTGGAATCGGCACCGGCCACGACCGCCGCCGGGTCGGCCGATGCAGGCATCCAACCGGTCAGCGTCGACGTCGCCGACAACGAGTTCAGGCCCAACCCGGCCACCGTGGCGGTCGGTGGCACCGTGACATGGAACATGGTCGGCGAGGCAGCGCACACCGTGACCGCCGACGATCAGTCGTTCAACTCCGGCCTGCTTAAGAAGGGCGAGACCTACCAGTACACCTTCACCACCCTCGGATCGTTCGCCTACACCTGCCTGGTGCACCCAGGTATGGTCGGCACGATCGACGTGGTCCCTCCCGAGCAGGCGGCGACGCAACAGGTGGCAGCCTCCGGCGGCGGCGGTCAGCAGGCCCAGCAGGCCGCAGGCCAGCCGGAAGTAGCCGCGGCCACCGCTCCTGTGAAGGACGCCGGCCTATGGGGTAACACCCTGCTTGGAATCGCAGCAGTACTGGCGGCGTGTTGTGCCCTGGTCTTCGCCCTCAAGTCGTTCCTGAAGGTACTGAGCGCGGCCGATCACCAACCGCTGACGCAAGGTTCGCCGACCGACGGATTGACGCCACAACCGATCTGATAGTGGGTTGCGGTTGCGAGGTTGCAGAGCCTCGCGACCGGGTGATTCTGTTCAGCCCGTGGCGATACGACGTACGGTAGAGGGCTGGACAGAGGAGGAACCATGAACACCCTAGTTGTTGTCGACGAATCGATACACGCAACGCAGCTGCTCACCGGATCGGCAGTTGATCGGTGACAGCAGCACCCGAAACCGCGGTGCGGTCGGTGTATCCGAGCCAATGGGAGTGCGACGTCGTCCTCATCGACGGTGGAACGGCACACATCCGCCCGATCCGCGCCGACGACGTCGAACACCTCCGTGCCTTGCACGGCCGCCTGTCACCGCAGTCGATCTACTTCCGGTTCTTCTCGCCGATTCCGAGAGTTCCCGAAGCCCAGCTCCATCGACTTGTCGAAGTGGACTATCGCGATCGGTTCGCGCTGGTCGCCGAACTCGATGGCGAGGTCGTGGCAGTCGTTCGCTACGACCGTAGCGACGACGACACTGCGGCCGAGGTGGCTTTCGTCGTCGAAGACGATCAGCAGCGCCGCGGCCTGGCGACGGTGATGCTCGAACACCTCGCGGCAGTGGCCAGGAGCAACGGCATCGAGCGCTTCGAAGCCGAGACGCTGCCCGACAACCGGGCGATGATGGACGTCTTCCGCCACGCCGGCTTCGACGTCACCAGCCATTTCGACAGCGGCGTCATCGACGTCAGCTTCTCGATCGCGCCGTCACTCGAACTCGACGAGCGCATCGATGAGCGCGAACGAATGGCGGTGGTGGCGTCGATCCGGCGAATCCTCAGCCCATCGTCGATCGCGGTGGTCGGCGCCAGCCGGACGCCCGGTACGATCGGCTACGAGCTGGTCCACAACCTCGTGCGCGGCGGGTTCACCGGCTCGGTTTTTCCGGTCAACCCGCAAGCGGCGTCGGTCGGCGGGATCCACGCCTATTCGAGCGTCAGCGCAGCACCGGTGCCGCCCGACTTGGCCATCATCGCTGTGCCGGCAGAGGCGGTGGCCGACGTGATCGCCGACTGCGGAGCCGCTCATGTCGGCGGGTTGGTCATCATCAGCGCAGGATTCGCGGAACTCGGCATGGACGGGCGCGCTCAGGAAGCCGCGCTCACCCGGTTGGCCAGAGGTCACGGCATGAGGGTCGTTGGCCCGAACTGTATGGGGCTCGCCAATACCGAGCCGACGATACGAATGAACGCGACCTTCGCTCCCGTCGACCCGATCCCAGGCAATGTCGCCTTCATGACCCAGTCGGGGGCGCTTGGTATTTCGCTCATCGACGAGAGCGCCCGGCGAGGTATAGGCATCTCGACGTTCGTATCGGTCGGCAACAAGGCCGACATCTCCGGCAACGACCTGTTGCAGTACTGGGAGAGCGACGAAGCGACGGCAGTGATTGCGCTCTACTTGGAGTCGTTCGGCAATCCCCGCAAGTTCGTGCGGATCGCCTCGCGAGCGTCGCGGGTCAAGCCGATAGTCGCGGTGAAGTCCGGGCGCAGCCCGGCCGGCGCCCGCGGGGCAACGTCGCATTCGGCGGCGCTGGCCACGTCCGACGACGTCGCCGAACTGGTGCTGTCGCGCTCGGGTGTCACCCGCGTCGACACCCTGGAGGAGCTGTTCGCGACGACGCAGGCATTTGCCAGCCAGCCACAGCCGCGCGGTCGCCGGGTGGCGATCGTCGGCAATGCCGGAGGCCCGGCCATCTTGGCTGCCGACTCCGCCGCCGCCAACGGCCTCCTCGTCCCCGAATTCAGCCAACAGACCCAGGCGCTGCTCGCCAGCTTCCTTCCCGCTGCGGCGGCCATACGCAATCCCGTCGACATCGTCGCCGCAGGATCGCCGAAAGCTTTTGAACAGGCCCTGTCTGCAGTTCTCGACGACCCGGATATCGATGCGGTCTTGGCCATCTATGTGCCACCGCTGCCTGGTCGAGATCGAGCGATGCTCGATGCAATCGCCACAGCGGCCGCCGGCCATCCCGACAAGACAGTGCTGGCCACTGTGCTGGCCGGGAACGAGACCGTTCGACTCGGCGAGCGAGGGGTACCGACGTACCGCTTTCCCGAGTCAGCCGTGCGGGCGCTCGCCCACATGGCGCGGCGTTCCGAATGGCTGCAAGCGGGCGTTGCGGCTGTGCCGGAGTTACAGATCGACGTAACCGAGGCCCGCAAGGTGATCAACGACTTTCTGCGCGGCGTTCCGCTGGGCGGCTGGCTCGACATGTCGGCCACACTCGCGGTTGGGCGCGCCGCTCGCCTACCCGTCGTCGAGACGGCAATCGTCACCGAACTCGACGAAGCCGTCGCGGCAGCCACGGGTCTTGGCTACCCGGTGGCGCTGAAGGGCTCGGGGGTGGCCATCGTGCACAAGACCGACGTTGGCGCCGTCAGGCTCGGCCTCGGTGACGAGGGGGCAGTGGCTGAGGCCGGCTCGGCAATGCGCACGGCACTGGGCGACCAGCTCGAAGGCTATGTCGTTCAGAAGATGGCGCCATCGGGAATCGAGTTGCTGGCGGGTATAGCGACCGATCCGGCATTCGGACCTCTGGTGATCTTCGGAGCGGGCGGTACGGCGGCGGAATTGCTCCGCGACCGTGTCGAGCGACCGGCTCCACTCACCGTTCGCGATCCGGTGGAGATGGTTCGCGGGCTGCGAATCTCTCCGCTCCTCGACGGCTACCGTGGCCTGCCGGCCATCGACCACGGTCCACTGGAAGCGATGCTGGTGTGTCTCGGCCAACTTGCCGAAGCCGTGCCCGAGATCCTCGAGGTCGACCTCAATCCGATCATCGCCACACCCAATGGACTCCACGTTGTCGACCTCAGGGTCCGCGCCGTGCCCAACGTCTCTCACCCCGAGCTGTCGGTACGGAGGTTGCGATGAACACCACGCCCCACCCCCCGAACGACACGATCGTGGTGGGGGTCGACACCTCCCCGGAGTCGATCGTCGCGCTGCGCTGGGCGGCTCAGCTGGCGGAACGTACTGGCGCCCCGCTACTGGCCGTGCACGCAGAAGGCCTCCTCGAGGAGGGCTCGTTCGTGCCGCGCGTCGACGTCGCCGGCCTCGTCGCCGAAGTACTTTCCGGCACCGCGGCATTGGTTACCCTCACGTCAATGGTCGAGCCGGGGTCGCCATGCGACGCCCTGATGCGGGTGGCCAGGCGCACCGGTTCGCGTCATGTCGTCGTCGGGCACCGCGGGGTGGGCGACACCGGGTCAGACATCGGTTCGACCGCGCTGTTGTTGGTCAGCCGTTCGAGCGTCCCAGTGACGGTGGTGCGGAGCCTCGATCTTTGACGCTCGTGGTCGAAGTGTCGGCGATGTCTTGTCGGGGCGACAGGGTCGTGCTTCGACCCGGTTCTCGCGACTCAAGTGCGGCAGTATCTTGAGATGAGCGAGTTGAGTGCCACCGGCCAGCAGCGGCATGCAGCCAGGGCTCTGGCTTGCCTCGACCTGACGAGCCTGAACCTCGACGACACACCGGAGCGATTGGACGCGTTGTGCGACCGCGCCCTGTCACCGGCGCCCGGGATCATCATCCATCCGGCCGCTGTGTGCATCTATCCACGATTTGTCAGCCAGGTGCGGGCCCGACTGCAGCGAAGCGGCATCGCCGTCGCCGCCGTTGCCAATTTTCCGCTGGGGTCAGCACCTGCCGGTGAGGTGGTCAACGAGGTCGAGCAGGCGCTGGCCGATGGCGCCGACGAGATCGACGTCGTCTTTCCCTTCCGCGCCTTTCTCGCCGGCGACCAGGTCGCGGCCGGCGAACTGGTGCGACTGGTCAGCGAGGCTTGCCGCCACGGCGCCAAGCCGGCGACGCTGAAGGTCATTCTGGAAACGGGGGTGCTGCTCGACCACTCGACGATCACGGCTGCCGCAGCGCTGGCCGTGGCCAACGGGGCCAACTTCTTGAAGACCTCGACCGGCAAGCTGGAACCGGCTGCCACGCCTGCCGCCGCACAAGCGTTGCTCGAGGTCATCGCCGCTGCACAGGGCGACGGCCGGCGGATCGGTCTCAAGGTGGCGGGCGGCGTGAAGACAGTGGCCGACGCTGCTCTCTATCTCGATCTGGCCGATCCTGTGTTACAGCCAGACGGGGCCGAGCCCGGCAACTTCCGCTTCGGCGCCAGTGGGTTGCTCAACGACATCGTCACCGTGCTGGGCAGCGCACACGAGGCGCAACTGTCGTCGGAGTATTGATGAATTCAGACACGCCGACATTCCTGCCACAGGAAGTCATCCGTGCCAAACGCGACGGATCGCGATTGACCGATGGCGAGATCGAACAGTTCGTCGGAGGTCTGACCGATGGAAGCATCGGCGACGGTCAGGCCGCAGCCCTGGCCATGGCCGTGTACTTCCAGGGGATGGACATCGACGAGCGTGTCGCGCTGACGAAAGCGATGTCACAATCCGGCGTCACCATGCAATGGGACCGCACCGACCTACACGGTCCGGTGATCGACAAGCACTCGACCGGCGGGGTCGGCGACAAGGTCAGCTTGATGCTCGCTCCACTGATCGCGGCCTGCGGTGGCCACGTACCAATGATCTCCGGTCGAGGCTTGGGGCACACAGGTGGCACGCTCGACAAGCTGGAGAGCATCCCCGGTTACCGCACCCGGCCCGACATTGACCTCTTTCAGAAAGTCGTCGCCGATGTCGGCTGCGCAATCATCGGCCAGACATCCG
>JANNHY010000059.1:0-2019 GCA_031404635.1 Ilumatobacteraceae bacterium | reverse complement strand
CCAAACGACTCGTCCAACAGCGGTGCCCCGAGTGGACCGACCACAACGTCTCCGACCCTGGCGTCACCCTGATCGAGAAGTTCGCCTGGATGACCGACCTGTTGCTGTACCGGCTCAACCGGGTGCCCGACCGGCACTACGTGAAGTTCCTCGAACTCATCGGCGTGCAGCTCTATCCAGCCACCGCAGCGCGTGCCGACGTCACCTTCTGGCTGTCCGGCCCGACCCCCCGAGCGGGTACGCATTCCGCCGGGAGCCGAGGTTGCCACCTCGCGCAGCGACGGCGGCGACCCGATCGGCTTCAGCGTTGCCGACGAGCTGCTGATCGTGCCTTGCGAAGCCGAGCATCTCGCATCGAGCATCGTCGACGGCGAGATCCGCGACCACGACTCGACCATCGCCACCGACAGCGTGTTCTACCCGTTCGACGCCGAGCCGAAGGTTGACGACACCCTTTACGTCGGGCTGTCCGAGGCTGTACCGAGCTGTGCTGTCACGCTTCGCTTCGACTGCGAGATCGACGGCATCGGTGTCGACCCCAACAACCCTCCGCTGGCCTGGGAGGCCTTCACCGCCGACGGCTGGAAGCGCTGCGAGGTCGAGCGCGACACCACCGGAGGCCTGAACCGGGCCGGCGATGTCGTCATCCACATGCCAAAGCGACACGAGGTTTCGGTGCTCAACACCGTGCGCGGCGCCTGGGTGCGTGCCCGAGTGATCGCCGCCGCCGCCGACCAACCTGCCTACTCGTCGTCGCCGCGTATCCAGTCGCTGCGCGCCTTCACCATCGGTGGCACGACCGAGGTCGTCAACGCCGACGCGATCGAGGACGAGATCGTCGGCGTGTCGGAGGGGGTGGCCGCCCAGCGGTTCCGCTTGCAGCGCGCCCCGCTGGTCGCTGGAGCGCCGATGAAGGTCGAAGTTGCCGCCGGCGACGACGGCTGGCAGAAATGGGAACAGGTCTCCGGGTTTGCCACATCTGCGGCCACCGACCGGCATTTCACCGTCGACACCAGCAGCGGCGAGGTCGTGTTCGGCCCGGCGGTCACCGAGCCCGACGGAGCGATCCGCCAGTACGGCGCTGTGCCCCACCGGGCGGCGACGATCCGGGTGCGCCGCTACCTCGTCGGCGGCGGCCGGCACGGCAACGTCAGCAAGGGGAGGATCTCGATCTTGCGCAGCTCGATCCCGTTCGTGCAGCGCATCGAGAACCGCTCCCCCGCCTTCGGAGGCGTCGATGCCGAGACGCTCGACAACGCCAAGGTGCGAGGTCCGATCACGCTGCGCACCCGCGATCGTGCGGTCACCTTCGAGGACTACGAACAGCTCGCTCACGACGCCGCTCCCGAGTTCGCCCGGGTCCGCGCCGCCGAAGCCGATGGGACCGGGGTACGCGTTCTCGTCGTGCCCTCCGTCGCTGCCGGCGATTACGGGCAGATCCGCTTCGAGCAGCTCGTTCCCGATCCCGAGGTGCTGCAGAGGATCACCGAGCATCTCGATGCGCGTCGCACCGCCGGGGCGCGGGTGGTAGTCGAGCCGCCTCGCTACCAAGGCATCACCGTGGTTGCCCGGGTCAGGGCGCGGTCGCGGTTCGTCCCCGAAGAGCTGCACAGCGAGTGCCTGACGGCGCTGTACAACTACTTCCATCCGGTCATCGGCGGGCCGGACGGTGATGGCTGGCCGTTCGGGCGGGCGATTCACGTCGGCGACGTGTACTCGGTGCTGCAGCGCCTGGCCGGAGTGGCTGTGATCGACGACGCCCGGCTGTTCGCAGCCGACCCGGTCACCGGCGAGCGCGGCCAGGCAGTGCAGCGGCTCGACATCGACCCGGAAGCGTTGGTGTTCTCCTACGAGCACCAGGTCTTGGTGCAGGAGGGCTGAGATGGGCCGAGGGACCGCGCCACACGTAGCAGTGCGTCACCGCCTGGGCGACGCGTTGCCGGCGATGTTCCTCGACGACGCGTTCATCCAACGGTTCTGCGACGGCCTCGACGAGGTATTGACGCCGGTGCCGAGCGC
>JANNHY010000058.1:0-8935 GCA_031404635.1 Ilumatobacteraceae bacterium | reverse complement strand
AGTGGGTTGCGTTTGTCGTCGAGGCTGTAGCCGTCGGCGGTGACGTCGTAAAACCACACCTGCTCGGTGCCGCCACGGTTGGTCTTCGTAAACAGCAGGATCGCGGTTGACACGCCTGCGTACGGGCGGAACACGCCGCTGGGCAACGAGACGATTCCGTCGAGACGGTTGTCCTCCACGAGGATGCGGCGCAGTTCCTTGTGGGCCTTGCTGGAACCGAACAGCACGCCGTCGGGCACGATGACGGCCGCTCGACCACCGGGCTTCAACAGCCGCAGGAAGAGCGCCAGGAAGAGCAGCTCGGTCTTCTTCGTCTTCACTATCTGCTGCAGATCCTTCGCCGTGTTCTCGTAGTCGAGCGAACCGGCGAACGGCGGGTTGGCGAGTATCAGCGAGTACGCCTCTTCATCGCCGGCGTGCTCTTCGGCGAGCGAGTCCTTGTAGCGCACGTCAGGGCTCTCCACACCGTGCAACAGCATGTTCATGCTGCCGATGCGCAGCATGGTGTTGTCAAAGTCGAACCCATGGAACATGCGCTGGTTGAAGTGCTCGTGCGCCTTCTTGTCGTGGAGCACCTCAGGGCGGTGCTCACGCAGGTACTCGCCGGCTGCGACGAGGAAGCCGCACGTGCCGCTGGCAGGATCACAGATGAGGTCGTCTGCGCGTGGCTCGGTCATCTCGACCATCAGCTTGATGATGTGGCGGGTGTGCGGAACTGGCCGTTCTGGCCGGCCGATGCGATCTTGCCGAGCATGTACTCGTAGACGTCGCCCTTGGTGTCGCGATCGTCCATCCGGACGCCGTCCAGGAGGTCGACCACCTTCTGCAGCAGACCTGCATTCGGGATCGTGAACCGCGCATCTCGCATGTGTGTGGCGTAGGTCGAGCCCTCGCCACCGAGCGTGCGCAGGAACGGGAACGCATGCTCACCGACGATCGCATACATCTCGGCGGGGGCGGCGTTCTTGAAGCGCGACCACCGCAGGTCGTCGTAGGCGCGGCCCCCACCCTTGCCGATGTCGTCGACGCCGCCCGGGAAGATCGTGCGCTCGATGGGCTGCCCGAGTCGCGCAGCCCTATTCTCCGCTGCCGTCTGCGTCTCGTCGAGACGTTTCAGGAACAGCAGGTACGTGATCTGCTCCATCACCTCCAACGGATTGGAGATGCCGCCGGACCAGAACGCGTCCCAGATACGGTCGACCTGCCCACGAATCTCACCTGTCAGCACTGGACTCCCTCACGTTGTGGACTGCCAGAGAGTCTTGCCTTCACGCAACGCGACACGGACGATGCCCGGGGTGGTTGCTTCCTCGTCGAAACGAGTCGAGTCAACTACGACGATGCTCACGGGCGCTCGGATGTCTCGGAGCGCCCTCAGAACGCTCACCGTTGCGTCGTGTCGGCGCTCCACGATCGGCAGTACCACGAGCAAGTCGATGTCGGAGTCGGGACCATCGTCCCCACGAGCGACCGAGCCGAAGAGGACAATCCGGGTGGCATCGAAGCGCCCGGCAATGAGGCCCGCCACCTCCGACGCCCAGTCGACGAGGCCACGGCCGTCGTAGAGCGCCTTGCCCCCGACCTGGCTAACCGTCGCTCGCGTCACGCGCCCATTCTGGTCCGTTCTCACGTCCTGCCCGCACGGAATGTCGCAGCGTCGTGTCCCGTGGTCTCAGTCGAGAACGGGAGCGCGGAGCTCATCGTTAGACAAAGCCAGCTCTGCGAAGAGAGCAGCGGAATCACGATGCTGATGGTCGGCGGCGCGCTGAAAAATTGCCATCGGGTCCTCGGGCATCGGATTGCGTGGCCGCATCCAGAAGACCTGCGCCTTGCGAGAGTCCATGCGCTTCAGAGCTCCCGGAAGATCAAGCAAGAGCGCGCCAGTGGCGCGGATTGGATCGTCACCAACTCCTTCGATTGCGAACAGCGTGAGCTTGGTGGCGATGATCGCCGCGAGTTCCTTTGGGTTCTTGAGCATCTTGTAGTTGTTGGTGACCAACCCGGGAAAGCCGAGCTGATGCAACGCCACGACCAATGTGCGGTCGTCCAGGCTGGAAAGTCTGGGGTCGATCCTCCGCAGCGGGATCAGCTCGATGTCCACGATGAACTCGGCGAGCGCAGCGAGAATCGGCGTTGGGAAGTTCTGATCCAACGCGAGGCGCACGGGCCGACGCGCCGCCATCAGGCTGCGGGAACCAGCGTGCCGAGCGAGTACTCCAGATCGATGGCTTCCTCGAGACTCTCACGGGTCTCATCCGGATAGAGCCGGGCGACATCGTCGAGGGTGTATCCGCGGCCCGCCAACGCCGCGATCGTCACAGTGGTCAGTCGGGATCCTTCGAGATGAGGTTCGCCGGCGCACTTCCCTGGCACGATTCGAAGGTGCTCGCGTGGTCGACGCAGATCCGGGCCGGTGGAGTCGGTGCCTTCGAACGGACCGAGTAGATCGAGCCACTCGGCGAGCACGCCTTGTCCACTCAGATCATGCGTGGCTTCCGGAGTGACGATGACAATCGCGCCGGTCAGATCCACGAACAGTGGTGACGCACCGGCTCGTCCGTCCCAAAGGTCGAGGCCCTGTTCGTCGAGCTGTACGAGGGCGTCGCGGACGTGTCGCATCGCCGACGCAGGCCGGACGTCGTCGCCGAGCCGCTTTGGGTGCCGCAACCACGAGACGATCCGAAGTGCCATCAGGTCGGCGTACGACCACAGCTTCTCGCGTTCGGGCGAGATGCTCGGCACGACGACGCCTCTACGAGCCCAGTCGTACACCGTCGAACGGGGGACACCTGACAGGGCCGCCGCACGGCGTGCGTCGTAGCAGCCGTCGAATGCAAGCACTGCGCTCATGTCTCCTCCTTCCGTGGTATCGCCGATCGTATCCCTGCCCGATCGACCCCACGTCGGCTTTCGGTTCGCCCGCGTCGAGAGGTGTAGTTCAACGGAGCTGGAATAGCCGCGACGCTATTCCAGAAATTGCTCATCTACTGGAACAACGGCTCGGCCAGCGATGACCAGCTGCAAGGACTGGATACATGCACTGGATCGTGCCGTAGGCCGGACAGGTCCCGGCCGCGGACAGCAATTCATGCTGGTGCTGATCGGCAAGGGAATGAGAATGGCGTATGGAACGCGACGAACTGGACACGGCAAGGCGAGCGTTGGAGACCTTGACTCCCGCTCGTCGCCCACGAGTTCACCGCTATTGAACAGGCACCGACTGCGTTGGCGACAGCCTGCCTTGCCCGCGGTGTCTATCTGTCCACGGACGCGTGTCAGCTTGCAGAGACGTGTTCCGACCAAGCATGCGCCGTTCTCCTCCGCCCGGCGATCGAGGCGTGGATCTACTGCTGTGACGTCATGTACCGAGGTTTCCCGGCAATGGTCGAGGTTCTCGATGAGGCTCGGCGGCAGAGGGGATCGCTGGCCGACAAGCTCGTCGGCAGCAACCTCGTCGGCGATCACCAGCGAGATGCTCGAACCGTTCCTCGGCATGCGGTTGAACCAGGCCGGCGTCTCGGCGATCGAGAAGACCTTCGACAGTCATCGCCGACGCAACATCGACGTCCAGGAGGTCGTGGCGTTCTCTCGTTGCTTCGAACGCCCGATCGGCTGGTTCTTCATCCCGCCGCCCGGGGCCGGCGAAGATGCGGTCGAGCCACTGGCGGGCGACAAGTTCGAGTCCGACCTGCGTGGCGCAGATCTGACCACGCTCGTTGTCGGCGCCCCGGACGGCTGGGACTCGTTGATGGCGCGCATCAAGGAGCTGACCGCAACCGACGCCGCGGCGATGCAAACGGCGCTGCGCAACGCCTTTGGTTCGGACGTGCGGTCGAAGGTGGAACAGCAGCTCGAGCTGAGGCGTCAAGCAGTGCAGACGGAGTCGCTGAAGAGACTCGTGTCGCACGAGGACGAGATCATCACGGGGATGGCGAAGCTCCTCGTCGAACTCGTCAAGACAACTCCACTCGGCATGGACACACTGCGCGATCGCAATCCAGAGGAAGCATTGGAGTTGCTCGCTGAAGGTGACCGGCTGGTGCAGCCGAGGCTCGAAGAGTTGAAGCGTCGTCGTACCGGCCGGCCGAATCGAACCACGCGTCCGATCATGGATGAGCTGGAAGCGATCGACGTGGGAGAAGCCCTGGCCCACCAGAAGCGATCGGAGTAGCCATGCGCGGCTCGGTGGTGAAGAAGGGAACTCGTTGGTACGTCAAGATCGAGCTCGACCCTGATCCATCCACTGGGCAGCGTCGGCAGAAGTGGCACTCGGGGTGCAACACGAAGCGCGAGGCCGAGCGTGCTCGCATCGACCTGCTCTCGAAGTTCGATCGCGGTGAGTACGTCGAGCCGTCACATCAGACTGTCGCCGACTACTTCGCCGACTGGTTGAAAGCCACTGAGCACACGGTGAGGCCATCGACGTTCGACTCCTACTCGCGCAACGTGAGGAACCACGTCGTCGCTCACATCGGATCGATACGTCTCACCAAGGTAGACGCCGGCGTGCTCAACGGGCTCTACGCAGAACTACTGACGTCCGGTCGATGCAAGCCGTCGAGGACAGGTCAGGGCTACTCGTCGGGGGTGGTCGAGCGGGCGACCGAACTTCGCTCGCAGGGCGTGACTCTCGCAGCAACCGCCGAGCAGTTGCGCACCGAGTTCACCGAAGCCGAGCACATCACGAAGGACACGCTCGCGTCTCTGCTTCGACGTAGCGTCTCCAATGCGACGCCGGCGAGGGCGAGGCCAGGTCTCGATCGGCGGACGGTCAACTACGTCCACACGATCATCCACCGAGCGTTCAAAGACGCGGTTCGTTGGGGTCGCCTCGCCCGGAACCCAGCCGATGCCGCCAACCCGCCACACGGCGGCCAGAAGTCTGACGGCATCCACGCGTGGGACGCGCCGACGCTGCGCGCCTTCCTCGACGCGTCATCTCGTGCCGATGATCGACTGCACGGGTTGTGGGTGCTGCTCGCCACTACCGGCATGCGACGTGGCGAAGCGATCGGCCTCCGATGGTCGGATCTTGACCTCGACGCCGCGCGGCTACGCGTCGTGCAAACGATCATCCAGACACGAAGCGACGTGATGATCGGCGAACCGAAGACCACGCAAGGCCGCAGGCCGATCGCGCTCGACAAGGGCACCATCGCCGTCATGCGCGAGCACCGCCGACGGATGCTCGAAGAGCGGATGCTGATTGGCCCCGACTTCAACGAACAAGGCCTCGTCTTCCATCAGCCCGACGGCAGTTGGCTACACCCTGATGCGGTCAGCGAGATGTTCCTCCGCCGAGTCCGTCGCTACGGCCTGGAGCGCCTCACCCTTCACGGACTGCGCCACACGTGGGCCACCATCGCGCTCGAGCGCGGCATCCACCCGCGCGTCGTTCAGGAGCGCTTCGGCCACTCGACCATCTCGATCACGCTCGGCATGTACAGCCACGTGGGCCCAACACTCCACGACGACGCGGCCGCGATCGTTGCTGACATCATTCTATCTGGGGCGAACAGCGGGTGATCGGCCTCAAGTCGCCGCGGCCGTGACCAAGGCGACTCCATTAAGGGCCACCAGCAGAAGGCTCGGAAGTGGCAGCGCTATCCGGCCGCGTCCGACAGTCCGATTGGGATTCCGCACCTTCTGCAGGAGGTAGGCCGACGCTACAAGCACCGCAGCCGATACGACCGCCCATCGACCGGAGAATGACAGCCACACGCCCAACGCGGTGAGCGCCGCGCTTTCGGGTAGAGCAGCAAGCCTGGCGGCGCGCTTCGCCTGATTGCACGCTGACTCAGGGATCAGGTTCTTTGCCTGCTCTGGTGTCGCACCTGCGGAGATCAGGTCGACCTGCCGCTCCGTCAGCCAAGTCGTGTATTCAGCCCAAGGTCGCTCAGAAAGCGCCGGGCCGACTGCGAAGAAGGTTGAAGCCACGAACGGTGCGAGTTCAACCCATTCGAGTGGCATTAGGCGAGGACCTCTGTCTCCACCAGGACAAACGGCCCAGGAACGAGCTTCGCATAGCCGACCAGTTCGGACGAGTCGCATCCCGCCTCGAGCCCGATGAACCTCTGACTAGGCTTAATTGTGGTTCGATGAACGCCCAACGCCACAGTCTCTATGTGGTTCGCGGACTTTCCTCGGCCGGAGCACAGAGTCAGCTTACGTGTCGTCGCGGTACCGAGTGCGGTGGCGCCATCGTAGAGTTGAATACATCCCTCTCGCGTTTTGACCGCGAGCGTGATCAGCAGCTCCCCTCCACAGAGCGGTTCGAGAGTGACCTTCAGCTCTCCAGGGGATGTCGAACTGACCGAACGTGACACCGAGGCATCCACTTGAACAGAGTTGCCTGCCTTGTAGCTCTTCGGACTGGGGCTCATCACCGATCTCCTCGGTTGACGAGGTTCTCGACCTCATCGAATGCCGATGGGTGGGCTGTCGTCGACATAAGCCTGCGAAGTCGATGAAGTTCGCTCCCGTCAATCAGTGCTACGAACTCGCCGTTTCGGTCCTCGTCCGTGAGTCTTTCCCATATGAATGAGTGGCTCTCGCCGTCGAGTCTCGCCACTCGAATCGCCTTCGGTGATTCGAGCAGCCACGTCGGGACGAATCCTGACCACGGCGACTGCGCAAGGCGTCGGTCGTGCTTGACGGCGCGGAACTCGTCGCCAGGCTCGCCAGCGAGGTACAGCGATCGGACTGAGGCTCCGATAGAACCGGTTGGCTTCCATCCGACTGCTAACCCGTCCGTCCGATCTTCAATCCTGACTAGTTGTCCGCCGGAAACGAGTTCAATGCGCCCCTCGTCACCCTTCGCGAGCAAGTACTTCAACCCGACGTTCTCTCGGTTCAGGCGGGGAGCCGTTGGTACCGCCGAGCCAAGCACCTCCCGCACCTCGACGAGATGGGGTATCCGGTTCAGCGCTCCGACCAATGCCGGTGTCGAGACGTGTGTGCGCGTCGATCCAACTCCGCGCAATCCGAGCGAACGCAACGTTGCGCGAGTTTTCGGCTTCTCGCCGATCGCGGACTTCCGCTGAGTGATCACCAACCGGACAACGCCGGTGGCGGCCGCTACATCAATGGTCATTAGTTCCCCCGCTCAACGAAGCTGGCAGAAGTTAGTCCGGATCAGGTACGACGCGCAAACGGTCAGCGGATCTCTTACCTCAACTTCAGAGCCAGATTCGCTAAGTTTGGGAGCTCCGCTCCGCTCAGGGCCTCCAACAACGTCTCCGCTTCAGCCCAATCGCCAGTGAGCACTTCCGTCTCACCCGAGTGAGATCGGGTCGGTGCCCGCCAGACGATTGACGACTCGTCAAGGTCCACCCGAACAAGTTGCGGAATGGAAACACGGCCGAGCCAATGAACAAGAGCTGCACCACGTTCAGTTGGTCGGAGCATTCGGTCACCTCGAACGACGCGAACAGTGCTGTCTGAGTCTGCGGTCAACCGGCCAAGGACCGCTGCGATTGCCTGAAACGGTGCGGCAGGACCGAGCGCGGCGTACACCCCGTCGGGTCTCCACTCAAGGCGAAGTGTGAGCTGATCCTTCAGACGAAATCGCCCTGCAGCACGCCCGCATGCGACATACGGCTTCTCCATGACTGCAAGCTTTGATCGGTCAGTCGTCATGACGGCCCTCCTGCTGCGTGGGCTCGGAGGCCCGACGGTAACAGCTTTTCCGACTTGTGCATTTCAGACCACTTGCGGGAGCATGACCATCCCGCCCGCTATCGAAACCTCGGTAGCATTCCCGTCGAAGTTCTGGATTCGAGATTCGGAAATCAGGAATGACGATAGATTAGGTAGTGCTCTTGTGGAGGTGGTGGATGGTTGGCGCGAACCAGCGTGACCCCTTGCAGGCCAGATCCAAGTTGGCCTTCGGAAGGGAGCATCGATTGGCGGTGGTCCGCGCGTTCCTGACGAGCGACGATCCAATGATGGACAAGAAGGCTGTGGCCGCGCACGCCGGCGTACCTGACACGACAACGTATGCAGAACTCATGGCTCTGGTCCGCCTTGGAGCGCTCCAGCAGGTTGACGACACGCGCTCTTGGTTCTCTCGACTGGATGGTCCGTTCTGGACGTGGGCGGCGGAGCTGATCTCGTCTGTCGAAGTGCCGGCCCCGCGAGGCTAGGACGCACCATCGGAATCATCGGAATCTCACCACCTCGACATCCGGTAGAAGTCCGGTAGAAGACGGCGTCCTGACAACTACAAAAGCCCCTGCTGAGCAGGGGCTTTACCGTGGGCGAGGGGGGACTTGAACCCCCACATCCTTTCGAATACTAGCACCTGAAGCTAGCGCGTCTGCCATTTCGCCACTCGCCCGAGTAGAGGTTCATACGCTAGCAATCCCCGCCTCGGCCCCCAACACCGATGCTGGGCGCGAAACTGGAAGGTGATGCCAAATTGCTTCCGAGCGGGACGAGTGGCTCGACCCCGAGAAAGCGCATCACCGTGGTGACGACCGCGAACACGTGCTGAACGCCACTACCCTGTCGCCAAGTTATGGGATTGCAATCGTTCGAGCGGTCGCTAGAGCGTATGGTCGAGGGCGTGTTCTCACGTGGTTCTCATTCCAGCATTCGCCCGGTCGAACTCGGCCGGCGGCTTTTACGCGAAATGGACGACAATCGCAGCGTCGACGTCAAGGGTCGACGCATCGTCCCCAACGACTTCAGCTTCCAGCTGAGCGCCAAGGATCACGCTGGATTTGCCGACATCGACGAGGCGTTGAACACTGAGTTGTGCGAGACCGCCCGCGAATACGCCCGCGCCGAAGGCTTCCATTTCATGGGGCCGGTGCGAGTGACGATGACGGTCGACAACGATCTCAAGCCCGGCCGCTTCACCGTCTCGTCGCGACTGCGTGACGCCGGCGGGGGTGGTGCAGCCACGTTGGTATTGCCGTCGGGCGAGCGCGTG
>JANNHY010000057.1:0-11568 GCA_031404635.1 Ilumatobacteraceae bacterium | reverse complement strand
CCAATAACGAGCCAGTACGCAAGTGGGGACTCCAACCGCATGCCGGGCAGCGGTTCGATCAGGTCGCCCGAAGCCAGGCTTTCCGCTTCGAACTCGAGGGTGACCTTCTCGCTGACGAGCACGCCACCGGCCTCGAGGGCGGCGTTCCAGTTGACGCCCCAGTCCTTGCGGTTGATGGTGGTTCGGCCGTCGAGCCCGATGCGCTGGTTGCCGTGGGGGTCGACGGCGGTGCCGCTGTATTCGAAGTCGACGGTCATCGGCTTGGTGACGCCTTTGATGGTGAGGTCGCCGGTGACCCGGTAGTTCTCGGCGTCGACCTGCTCGACGGCGGTGGAGACGAAAGTGATCTCCGGGTAGGTCTCCATGTCGAAGAAGTCGTTCGAGCGGAGGTGGCCGTCTCGGTCGGCGTTGCGGGTGTCGATGCTGGCCGCCTTGATGGTCAGCTGCAGGTGCGAGCTGGTCGGGTTCTCGGTGTCGAAGGAGCCGGAACCGTCGAACTCGTTGAACGAGCCGCGGACCTTGGTGACCATGGCGTGGCGGGCCACGAAGCCGATCCGGCTGTGCGTGGGGTCGATGGCGTAGGTGCCGGTCGGGATGGTGGCTGTACTCATGTGATCTTCCTCCGGAAGTAGTTGATGTGTCATGTAACGTAGTGGATACATCATCTATTCCGCAAGGAGATCGAAGCGGCAGCGCCAGGACACGTCGCCGCGGTTCGGCGGTTGTTCGTCGACCGGCTCACTCCGTCGCAGCTCGACGCAGTCGGCGCCGCCGCCGACATCGTCCTCGCCGCGCTCGCGACTTGAACCTGGCTGCGCGGACCACGCCCAACCGTTCATCCCGGCAAACCACGCACACCGCAACACCGCTCGTCGTTACGATCGGGGGATGCGTCGAGTCGTCAGGCAGCGCGAACTATGCAACTACGGTGGCGAGATCGTGCGTCGCCTTGATCAAGGTGAAGCCTTCTTTGCCGACGCCGCCGCTGTTGCTATGTCGATCACCCGCGTGCCTGACTCGGCTGTGGTCCAAGCGGCATCATGATCGAGGAGCGGCGTTGACGTTCGTGCTGCACCGCTCTGAGCGTGCAGACGTGCTGTCGGATGTCCTCGCAGAACTGCTCGCCGACCCGGTTGCCGACCCGTTCATCGGTGAGATCGTGTCGGTTCACTCGCGAGGCGTCGAGCGGTGGCTTGCACACCGCCTTTCCGCACGGCTCGGCGTAGCAGCGGGTCGGACGGACGGCGTGTGTGCGAACCTGCAGTTTCCATTTCCGGGGCGTCTGGTCCAGTCGGCGCTGGCTGCGGCCACTGGCGTCGACCGGGCGACCGATCCCTGGCGGCCGGAGCGCTTGGCCTGGTCGCTGCTCGACGTGGTCGAGGCCAGTCTCGGCGAAGATTGGCTGTACGTGCTCGCCGGTCATCTGGGCGGGCGAGACGACGCGGACCCGAAGCGCGACAGACGGTTCTCGGTGGTTCGCCATCTCGCCGACCTGTACGATCGCTACGCGGTACACCGCCCAACGATGATCGAGGCGTGGGCCGCCGGCAACGATCTCGACGGTGAAGGCGTTTCGTTGCCCGACGATGCGCGTTGGCAGGCCGAGCTGTGGCGACGGCTGCGCCACGCCGTCGCTGTACCGAGCCCCACCGAGCGTTTAGTCTCCGGCTGCGCAGCCCTCGCCGTCGACCCGACGCTGGCCGATCTCCCCGATCGGTTCTTCCTGTTCGGGCTGACCCGGCTGCCTGCCAGTTACCTCGACGTGCTGCGGGTCCTGGCGGTGCACCGCGACGTGCATCTGCTGGCGCTGCACCCGTCGCCCGCGGGCTGGGGCGCCGACGACCACAATGACCTCCGCCACCCGTTATTGCGCGCCTGGGGGCGCGATAGCCACGAGATGCAGGTGGTGCTGAATCGCCGGGTGGCCGACGATTCTGGCGCCTTGAACCTGCATCACGCCGTCAGGGAATCCGAGCAGCCGACGCTGCTGCACCGCTTACAGGCGGCCATCCGTACTGACACGCCACCGCCGGAAGCGGAGCCACGTCCGCTGCTCGACGTCGATGACACTTCCGTGCAGATTCACGCCTGCCACGGCCAGTCCAGACAGGCCGAGGTCGTGCGCGACGCGATCACTCACCTGTTCGCCGACGATCCGACGCTCGAGCCGCGCGACGTCGTGGTGATGTGTCCGGACATTGACGAATTCGCGCCCCTTCTGCGGGCCGCGTTCGACGACGATGTGGCGAGCGAACGGGCCATTCGCTACCGCCTGGCCGACCGGTCGCTTCGCCAGACCAACCCCGTGCTCGGCGCCGTGGCCGAGTTGATCGCCCTCGCCGACGCCCGCCTCACGGCATCACAGGTGTTGGCTTTCGCCGCGTTGCCGCCGGTCCGCGAGCGGTTCGGGCTCGACGACGGGAACCTCGGCCGCATGGCCGATTGGATCGAGGCGACCGGCACCCGTTGGGGTCTCGACGGCGAACATCGGACGCCCTACGACCTTGCGTCCGTCGACACCGGCACGTGGGACGCGGGCATGCAGCGCCTCCTTCTCGGGGTCACGATGTCGGAGGACGACCAGCGGCTCGTCGCTGGGATTCTGCCGCTCGACGACGTCGACTCGGGAGACATCGACCTGGCCGGCCGTTTCGCCGAACTCATCGGGCGCCTCGGCGACGCAGTGCGCAACCTCACCGATCCCCGCCCACTCACAGCGTGGGCGGCCGCCATCGACGCCGCCGCCGACATGCTCTTCGACACGCGGGCGGTCGACGCATGGCAGCGCACCCAGCTCGACCGACTGTTGGCGGATGTTCGCGACGAGGCCGGCCACAGCGTCGGGCCTCCTTTGCGGCTGGCGGAGATCCGCGACCTTCTCGCCGACCGGCTCCGTGGCCAACCGACCCGTGCCGCCTTCCGCACGGGCGACCTCACCATGTGCACGCTCGTCCCGATGCGCTCCGTGCCCCACCGCGTCGTATGTCTCGTCGGGCTGGACGACGGCGCCTTTCCCCGTGGCGGAGCCCCGGACGGCGACGATCTGCTGGTACGGGTCCGCCACCTCGGCGACCATGACCGGCGGTCCGAAGACCGGCAACTCCTGCTCGACGCCGTCCTTGCCGCTGGCGACACCCTTGTCATCACGTTCGCTGGACGCGACGCGCGCACCAACCAGGAGCTCCCACCAGCCGTGCCGGTCAACGAACTCCTCGACGTCATCGACGCAACTGTGCGCCCGGTGGTCGGCGAGCGTGCCCGTGATGTGATCATCCGCCACCACCCACTTCAACCGTCGGATCGACGTTGCTTCGTGGCCGGGGCGCTGGGCACCGGCGGCCCGTGGGGTTACGACTCCACACTGCTCGCCGGGGCGAAGGCAGCAGCCGGCGTCCGCCGTGCCGTTCAGCCGTTTCTCGCCCAGCCGCTGCCGCCGGTTCACAAGCCGATGATCGATCTCGATGACCTCGTCAAGTTCGCCCATCATCCAGTGCGGGCGTTCCTCCGGCAGCGCCTCGGAGTCAGCCTACGCACCGACGAGAACAGGCCGGCGGATGCCATGTCGATCGAACTCGACGCCCTCGCGTCGTGGGGCATCGGCGATCGCCTCCTGAGCGCTCTGCTGTCGGGCGCCGATGCCGACGACGTGTGCGCCGCGGAACTGGCGCGTGGTCGGCTACCGCCGGGCGAACTCGGGCGTCGCGCCCTTGCGAATGCCCGGACGGCTGCCGAGGCGATCGCGACCGCCGCACGGGGCGTTGTCGATGGCCCGCGCCGCTCGATTGAGGTCGACGTAACCCTCGCCGATGGGCGCCATGTCGTCGGCACTGTCCCCGACGTCATCGGCGCGACGATCCGCCGGGCGGTGTTCTCGAAGCTCGGGCCGAAGCCGCGGTTGCAGGCTTGGGTGCATCTGCTGGCCGCCACGGCATCGCATCCAAGTCGATCACTCACGTCGGTGACCATTGGGCGCGACCGCGGCGCGGCTGCGACATTCGGGCTGCCGGCCCTTGCCCCTGACACCGCAGTTGCGCACCTGACCGACCTGGTCGCGCTACGAGATGACGCCCTGTGCGAACCCCTCGCGCTGTACTGCGAGACCTCGTACCGCTACGTGCTGGCCGAGCGGGCGGGCGCCACCGACTCCCTCGCCAAGGCCGCCAAATTCTGGACAACTGAATACGGCTTCGCCAAGGAGGATCAAGACGCCGAGCACCTCCTCGTGCTCGGCGGGCAGCGGAGCCTCCGAGATGTTGCCGCCGCCGGCCGGTTCAGTGTGATGTCGCATCGATTGTGGGACCCGATCCTCGACGAGGCGCAGCGGTGGTCGTGACGGAGCCTGACGATTTCGACGCAACAGCGCCGGTTGAAGAGGGCATCACCCTTCTCGAAGCCAGCGCGGGCACCGGCAAATCGCACGCTGTGGCATCCCTCGTCGTTGCCGAGGTGGCCGGGGGCCGACCCCTCGACGAGCTGCTCGTGGTGACGTTCACGCGCAAGGCCACGGGCACATTGCGCGAGCGGGTCTGGCTTCGCCTGACAGAAGCAGCGCATGCGCTCGACCCTGACGCCCCTGAGCCGAAAGACCTGCTGCTCGTGCACCTCCGGCGCGGTTCGCCGGAGGAGGTCGCCGCTCGCCGATCCAACCTGCAGCGCGCCGCGTCAGACTTCGACGCCGCCACCATCGCGACCACCCATGGCTTCTGTCAACAGGTCCTCGCCAGCCTGGGTGTGGCAGGAGACGCCGAGCGCGGACTGGAGTTCGTCGACCAGATCGGCGACCTCGTCACCGACGCCGTCGACGATCTGTTCGTCCGCCGATTCCATGCGGGCGGCGACGTGCTCTTCGACCGGGGAACCGCGCTGGCGATCGCCAAGATGGTCGTCGGTCGACCCGACTGCACGATCGGCCACGTCGACAGCAACGACGCCGACCTACTCCGCCGCAAGTTCGCGACGACGTTGCGGGGCCGGATCGATGACCAGAAACGCCGCGGCCGGATCATCACCTACGACGACCTGCTGTCCCGGCTCGACACGAGTATCAATGACGAGATCCGAGGAAGCATCGTCGCCGAACGGCTCCGGCGCCGGTACACGATGGCCGTGGTCGACGAGTTCCAGGACACCGACTCGGTTCAATGGGGCATTCTGCAGAAGGCCTTCGGCAGCCCGCCGAGCAGGCTCGTGCTCGTCGGTGACCCCAAGCAGGCCATCTACGCATTTCGCGGCGGCGACGTATTCGCCTATCTCGAAGCAACAAAGAAGGCCCAGCACCGACGCAGCCTGCCGATCAGCTGGCGAGCCGACCAGCCGCTGCTCGACGCGCAGGACTCGCTTTTCGACGGTGCACAGCTCGGTGACGCGTCGATCCGCCACCGACCCGTCCAGGCCCGGACCGGCGCGTCGACCTGCGGCCTGCAAGGTCCGGCCGTCGGCGCATCGCTGACGGTCCGCATCGCCCACCGCAGCTCGGACGCCTTCACGTTGACCGAATACGGTTGGGCGAACAAGACGTCGGTGCGGCAGTTCATCGCCGAAGACCTCGCCGCCGAGGCGGTCCGCATCCTCAACGCCGGAACGACTATCGGTGCCCGTCCGGTTGTCCCGGGCGATCTGGCGGTGCTGACGCGCACACATCGGGAGGCCGAAGCCGCTCGCGATTCGCTGCACACCGTCGGCGTTCCCGCCGTCGTTCACGGTGGATCGACTGTGCTGGCGACCGAGGCGGCACGCCATTGGCTCGACCTGCTGAACGCGCTCGAGCAGCCGGCGTCGACAACGCGGGTACACGCCGTCGCCCTCGGTCCTTTTGTCGGTTGGGACGCAGCCCGCATGGCGACCGCAACCGAGTCGGAGTGGGACGAGGTCGACGAAGCCATGCACGACTGGATAGCCGTCCTCCTCACGCACGGCGTCGCCGGACTGCTCCGGCGGATCAACACGAGCACGAATCTCACGGCGCGTCTGCTTGGCGTGGTCGGAGGCGAACGTCGGCTCGCCGACCTACGCCACGTCGCCGAGTTACTGCATGGCCAACATTCGGCGCACCCTGGCTCGACCGCCGTCCTCGCCGGGTGGCTGGGCGAGCAGATGTCGGACGCCGAGGACGCCGGCGTCGAAGACGTCCGTCGTCGTCTCGAATCGGATGCCGACGCCGTCGCGATCCACACCGTCCACGGCGCCAAGGGTCTCGAATTCCCGATAGTGCTGCTGCCGTCGCTGTGGGACGCGCCGCGAATCGACGGCAAGGATCTCCCGGTGTTCCACGACGACGACGGACGCCGCACCATCGGCGTCGGCGGGAGCGGACCGATGCGCGATTGGCAGGTCGAGCGCGCCGCAGAGGAACGCGACGACGAAGAACTCCGACTGCTCTATGTGTCGCTGACCCGGGCGAAGCACAAGGTCGTCGCCTGGTGGGCAACCGCCTTCGACGCCGACAGAACGGCGTTCGCCCGACTTCTGTGCGGACACGACGAGACTTCCGGACTCGTCCAGCGCAGACTGCGGCGCCCACCCGACGAGGCGGCCATTGCCGCCGAGCTCACGAAGCGGTCGATCGCCGTCGAAGATGCAAACGGCGCAACGGGCGAGCGGTACCAGCCGGCGGCCGACCCGGCCGCCGACCTTGCGGTGGGGCTATTCGGTCGCGGCTTCGATCGATTGTGGGTGCGCACTTCGTACAGCGGCCTGACTCGAGCAGTGCACGAAGCCGAGGCGCCGGCGAACCTCGACCTCGTCGAGGCGGGGGAAACCGCCAAGGGAGACGAACCCGTCGTCGCCAGCGGCGCCGCTCCGGCGGACGGGGCCCTGGCACGTACCCTTCCCCTCGGCGCCGTCCCCGGCGGAGCACGGGTCGGAACGCTCGTCCACGAGGTGCTCGAGCGGACCGAATTCGACGCTGCCGACTTGCCATCCGAGCTGTCCAGAGCCTGCGACGTCGCCGGCGCCCGACGTGTTCTCGAGGGCCACGTCGACGCGCTCGTCGCCGGGCTGGCGCTGGCCATCGACACACCCCTCGGACCCGGGTGGAGCGGCACACGTCTCCGTGACCTGCGTCGCGCCGACCGACTCGACGAGATGACCTTCGACCTGCCTCTTGCCGGCGGCGATCACCCCGACAACGCCGTGATCACCATGCACGCCATCGCCGGCGTGTTCGCCCGGCTGCCGGCCGACGACCCATTGGCCGGTTACCACGAGCATCTGCGCGACCCGCGCCTTGCCACCGCCGTGCGCGGCTTCCTCACCGGCAGCATCGATCTCGTGGCCCGCGTGGGTGACCGCCACGTCGTGATCGACTACAAGACGAATCTCCTCGCGCCGTACGGTGCGACACCGTCGGCCTGGCACTACCGCCCGGCGGCTCTGATCGACGCCATGCAGGAGGCGCACTATCCGCTGCAGGCGGCGCTCTACGCCGTGGCGCTGCACCGGTTCCTGCGCTGGCGACTCGCCGGCTATGAACCCGTACGCCACCTCGGAGGCGTTGCCTACCTCTTTCTGCGGGGCATGACCGGCCCCGAGGTGCCGACCGTCGACGGTCAACCCTGCGGCGTGTTCGCGTGGCACCCTCCGGCGACTTTCACAACTGAGCTCTCCGATTTGCTCGACCAGGGGGTGGCGCGGTGACGGTCCTCCACGTCACAGGTCCCCGCGACAGCCGGCGTTGCACCGTCGGCGAGGGGCTGCTGAGGTCGCTGACCGACGCCACCGTGCTGCAGTCCGCCGACGTCCGCACGACGCTCACGCTCAGCCGGCTCGCGGGAGGCGCCGACGAGGACGTGCAACTCGCCGCCGCCCTCGCCGTGCGAGCCGTGCGGCTCGGCCACGTGTACGTCGACCTCACATCGGTGGCGACGACGGTCGCGCCCGACGACGAGGAGGTCGACGCCGACCTCACTGCCCTCCCGTGGCCCGACCCCACGACATGGCCTGTGCTGGTGGCCGCCAGCCCGCTGACGGCGGTCGGCGCCGACGGACCCACCGACCGGCCGCTGCGCCTTCTCGGAACCCGCCTCTACCTCGACCGGTACTGGCGACACGAGCGGGCGATCGTGGCCGACCTCGTGGGCCGTGCCAGCGACGATCCGCCCCCAGTCGACAGCCACGCGCTGGCCGACGGGCTAGGCAGGCTCTTCGCCGACTCTGACACCGGGGATCTACAACGGGATGCAGCGGCGACCGCTGTCGAACGCCGGTTCTCGGTGCTGGCCGGCGGGCCGGGCACGGGCAAGACGACGACCGTGGCGCGCATCGTCGCCCTCCTCCACGAGCAGGCCGCCGCCCTCGGCCAGGCCCCGCCACGAGTTGCCCTGGCCGCCCCGACCGGGAAGGCAGCGGCCCGTCTCGCTGAAGCCGTCCACGCCGAGGCCGAAGCGCTCGACATCGACCCCACCGTTCGCGCCGCACTCGTCGACACCCCGGCTTCGACACTCCACCGCCTGCTCGGATGGCAGCCAGGGAGCCGAAGTCGCTTCCGTCACGACACCGGCAACCAGTTGCCGCACAACGTCGTCATCGTCGATGAATGTTCGATGGTCGGGTTGTCGATGATGACCAAGCTTCTCGCGGCCGTACGCCCCACCGCCAGACTCGTCCTGGTGGGTGACCCCCATCAGTTGGTGTCCGTCGAGGCCGGCGCCGTCCTGGGCGACATCGTCGCCTCACCGCTCCCCGGCATCGTCGTGCTCCGACACGTGCATCGCTACGGCGGCGGTATCGCCGGGGTGGCCGAGGCCATCGACTCTGGCGACGGCGACGAGGTCATCGACGCACTGCGATCGTCGCCGGCGGACGTCACCTGGATCGAGGCCGAAGCGAGCCTCAACCCCACCCGCTCACCGGAGTTCAACGGGGTACGTGCAGCAGTCGTCGCCGGCGCCCGTAATGTCGTCGCCGCGGCGCGACTAGGCGACGGTGCCGCCGCACTTGCCGCACTGCGATCGGTGCAAGTGCTCTGCGCCCACCGACGGGGCCCCGCCGGCGCCGCCCTGTGGCGTGCCGAAATAGAGCGGTGGCTGCGATCGGCCGTCACCGACTACGGAGGAAGCCTGTGGTACGTCGGGCGGCCGCTGCTGGTGACCGAGAACGACTATGCACTCGGCGTCTACAACGGCGACACCGGCGTTGTCATCGACGAAGGTGGGGGCCGACTGCGCGCTGTGTTCGAGCGCCGCGGCAAGCTCCTCTCGCTCCGGCCGACTCGCCTCGCGGCAGTCGAATCCCTCTATGCCATGACCATTCACAAAGCCCAGGGGTCACAGTTCGGCACGGTGATCGTGCGCCTACCCGAACCGACGTCGCGAGTGCTCACACGCGAGTTGCTGTACACAGCCGTGACCCGCGCTCAGGAACAGCTGACAGTCGTCGGATCGGAAGCCGCTATCCGGGCAGCGGTGGCCCGACCCGTGGCCCGCGCGTCAGGCCTGACCGAATCGCTCGCCTTTGCCACAACGCCAGACGGCACACGGGCGGCTGGCATGGAGGCGACGGACACACCCGGTACCTAGCGACCAGCGCACCGAGTTGGGGTGCGGACTCAAGTCGGTCGTCGCACGTTGACCCCCGGTAGATCGTCGAACGGGACATCAATGTGCTGCCTTCTAACGAGCCGGAGTGGCCGCTCCGAACCAGGTTGAGAGTGCTCGAGGCAGCTCTGGGTCTGTGAGGTGACGAGTGCCTCGCGGAGTTCGTCCATGCTGGGCTCGCCGGTGTGCTCGACGTGGCGTTCCGTGAGCACGACCCCAATTCGCTCCCCCTCTTGCCTGCGACCGATGGCATGAGTGCTGATGTCCAAGGCGACCTGCGAGAACCCCAGAGCCGGGTGCACCATCGCCGCTTCCCGCGAACCCCCCGCCAACCACACAGTACTACGAGGTGGGGGGCTTGCCGCAAGGACCTCAGTTGTGCTGACAATGCCGCCATGAGCTCCGCCACAGATCCCCCCGCCATCGAGGTCGAGGTCCTCGTCAAGACCTACGGCGAGATCGAGGCCGTCCGCGGCGTGTCGTTCACCGTCGCTCGCGGCGAGGTCTTCGGCTTCCTCGGCCCCAACGGCGCCGGCAAGAGCACGACGATCAACATGCTCTGCACGCTGGCGCGGCCCACCTCTGGCACCGCCCGCGTGAGCGGCTTCGACGTCGCTCGCGAACGCGACGACGTTCGCCGGCACATCGGCCTCGTGTTCCAGGACCCGACGCTCGACGGCTATCTCACCGCCGCGCAGAACCTCCGCTTCCACGCCGAGCTGTACGGCATCGCCGCCGGCGCCGTCCCGGCCCGGATGCAGCAGATGCTCGAGATGGTCGACCTCTGGGACCGCCGTGACCACAAGGTCCAGACCTACTCCGGCGGCATGCGACGGCGACTGGAGATCGCCCGCGGGCTGATGCACTCGCCGCGGGTGCTGTTCCTCGACGAGCCGACCATCGGCCTCGACCCCCAGACCCGCAGCGCGATCTGGCGCTACATCCGCGCCCTGCAGCAGGCCGAAGGCACGACGATCTTCATGACAACGCACTACATGGAGGAGGCGGAGTTCTGCGATCGCGTGGCGATCATGGATCGTGGCGATCATGGATCGGGGCGAGATCGTCGTACTTGACACGCCCGAGGCGCTCAAGGCCGGCGTCGGCGCCGACCGCGTCGTGCTGGGCACGGTCGATGACGCCACCGCCCTGGCCGCGCTGCGTGATCGCTTCGGCATCGACGCAACGGTCGCCGAGGGCGCGGTGACGTTCCACGTCGCCTCCGGTGAGGCGTTCGTGCCCCGGCTGTTCGCCGAGCTCGGCGTCGGCATCACGTCGGTCACGGTGTCGCGACCGACGATGGACGACGTGTTCATGCGCTACACGGGCTCGACGATCCGCGACGCCGAAACGGCGTCGGCTGCCGAGCGCAACCGGGCGATGGCGCGCGTCGTGGTGAAGGCCGGCCGATGAGCGCCACGATAGCGGACATCATCGCCGTCCGGGTGCCCGAGCGCTCGTGGCGGTCGGAGGGCCGGGCGCTGCGCGTCGTCTGGCGGCGCGACCTGATCCGCTTCGCCGACGACCCCCGGATGATCCTGATGTGGCTGCTCCAGCCGCTGCTGTTCCTGTTCGTGCTCGGGCCCGGGCTGCAGTCGCTGTCGGCCGGGTCCACCGATGGCGTGGACCTGACCACGTTCATGTTCCCCGGGATCGTCTGCATGGCGCTGGTGTACAGCGCGATCTTCAGCGCCGCGTCGCTGGTGTGGGACCGCGAGCTCGGGTTCATGCGCGAGATGATGGTGGCGCCGGTCAGCCGGTGGTCGATCGTGGCCGGCAAGTGCCTGGGCGGCACGACGATCGCGGCGAGCCAGGGTGTGATCGTGTTGGCCCTGGCCGGCGTCGTGCACGTGCCCTACGACCCGATGCTCCTCTTCGGCATCTTCGGCCTGGAGCTGTTGATCGCTTTCACGGTCACCGCCT
Source organism: Ilumatobacteraceae bacterium (assembly GCA_031404635.1). Taxonomy (GTDB): domain Bacteria; phylum Actinomycetota; class Acidimicrobiia; order Acidimicrobiales; family Ilumatobacteraceae; genus JAENVT01. The sequence goes on along the minus strand of JANNHY010000057.1, from coordinate 112 downwards.
TCGGTGTGATGGTCGCCACCGGCATCAAGCGGGCTCAGACCTTCACGAGCGTGGTGCAGTTGCTCGTGATGCCGATGATCTTCCTGTCCGGCGCGCTGTACCCCGTCTCGGG
>JANNHY010000056.1:0-18787 GCA_031404635.1 Ilumatobacteraceae bacterium | reverse complement strand
CGCTTCGACGGGATCAGGCCGACGTGGCCAACGACCGGGATGCCCTCGGCCGCCAGGCGCTCGACGATCTGTGTGCTCGCCGCGCAGTAGCAGCAATCACCCCCGACCATCATCGCCTCGTGGGCGGCGCGCAGATAGTCGTCGGTGGTCTGCAACTGCCCGTACAACAGGCCGACCTGCACGAAGCATTCGCCGGCGGCAGCGCGCATTGCCGTGTGCCAGATGGGTGTCTCGATCGACAAGACGTCGATGCCGGCCGCGGCGCACGCTCGAGCCTCGTCGGGATTCTCGATGTGAACCATGCTGAGTTGCCGCCGGCCCTTGGCAGCTCGGATGTCGGCGACGGTGGGTCGTGTGCGGTTCACCCCAATATCCTATTGCCCCTGAAAACGCCCAAATGGGCCCCCTCACAGGGACCCATTTGGGTGTCGAGATCGATCGGAATCGACTCGGTGTGTAACCGTCAGACGGTATGTGTCGTCTTGCTAGGTGTGTCCTTCAGCAGGGATTCCGGGATCGTGTCGGGAACCCTGAACGTGTTCAACTTGTCTTTCCTGCGGGTGTCCCAGATGAAGGCAACGCCCATGACTGTGCAGACCACGCCGAGACCGGCGAGTAATGCTGCAACACCGAGGGCGAGCTGCAGGGTGCTGTGCGTCGCCGCACCGACACCGAGCTCGGCGACGAGTGCGTGAGCGGTGCCGCTCCAGGCCATGTCACGAGCCTGGGCCTGCACTGGAAGCGAGCGGTCGAAGCCGGTCCAGTAGCGGCCGTCGACCTTGAAGTCGCAGGTGACGCCATCGGCGGGGAAGGGCTTGGGAACCGCGACCATTTCGCCGTTGCAGTCGAACTCGGTGGCTACCGCGCCGTCGTCACCGGTGAGGTCACGTTCCGTCAGCGTCACGGTTTGGGTGCCGTTCAGCACGTGAAAGGAGATCGTCGCCATCTGGTACATGTACTCAGTGGCGGTGTTGACGAGCGGATCGTTGGGATCGAGGTCAGACTCGACGACCGGGAAGTTCCAATCGTTTTCGAGTAGTGATCTGATCGCCTGGGCACCTTCGACTTCACCGCGGTCGACCAGTTGGCCGTCCTCGTTGTAGTTGAGCTCGACGTTCTGCACCTCGCTGAACGCCTGGAGCGAACCGTAGCCGCCCTGGACCTTGCTGTAGGCAACGCCTGCGCCCACGAAGTAACCGATTCCGATAAGGATCAAGAAGATCCCGAGTAGTCCCAATGGCTTTTTGAACATGGCAACCCCTTCATTTGGATTTCGAATCACTTTGGATATTCGAACAGTTCGTGAAGCTCACGGACTCTTGATGTCAATCGTGGTCCGAGCAAGGCCAAGCTGTTAGGGGCTTTGGTCCCCCCTGCATGGGACCTGATGGAACATCCACCATCGGACTTTCGGCAGGGCGGCGGGCTTGCACCGCGATCCCGATGCAGGTGCTCACAGGACGAGGGCTGCCTCGAACTCGTCGTCGAGGTGCGCCTGGCCGGCGAGCATCCGCTCGGCGTGCGCCAAGGTGAACGGTAGGGGCCAGTTCTGATACCGGGCGACGTCGGGATCGTCGCGGTAGGCGGCGAGCACCGCAGCGTCGCCGGGAAGCATGACACGTAGCAGGAAGCGCTCGGTGCGGATCGGAAGGACGGCGATCAGGCCAGTTAAGCCGATCGCGCTGCGCAAGCGCGACCCAGCACGGTTGAAGGGCGATGGCGCCCGACAGTGCCCGCTGCCGGCTGCCGGCTGAGGGGGGTGCTCGGAGCTTGCTACCTTGGGGGCAATCACCTGACGACGCCAAGAGTGTGGTGGCCCGGATGGGCGATCCGACAGGAGGAACCGACCATGGGATCATCAGCCACACCCAAACCCGCCCGGGCGACGGCAACGCCCTCGACGACGAGCCAACCGATGCGAGCCATCGTCCAGCACGGGTATGGCACGGCCGACGTCTTGAGTGTTGGCGAGATCGAACGACCCGTGCCCGGCGCCGGCGAGGTGCTGGTGCAGGTCCGCGCCGCCAGCGTCGATCGAGGCACGTGGCACCTTATGGCCGGCATGCCCTATGCGGTGCGGCTCGTCTCGGGCCTGCGTGCGCCAAAGCGCGCCGTTCCCGGGCTCGCTGTCGCAGGCGTGGTCGTCGAGATCGGCAGCGACGTCACCCGCTTCGGGCCAGGTGACGAAGTGTTCGGCATCAGCAACGGCTCCCTCGCCGAGTTCGCCACAGCCCGCGAAGTTAAGCTCGCCCGCAAACCTGCGAACCTCACGTTCGAGCAGTCCGCCGCGATGCCGGTCTCAGCACCCACCGCATTGCAAGGGCTCAGCGACGTCGGGCGCCTCGAGGCGGGCCAGCGCGTGCTGGTCATCGGCGCGTCGGGTGGCGTCGGCACGTTCGCCGTGCAGATCGCCAAGGCGCTCGGAGCAGAAGTCACCGGCGTATGCAGCACCGGCAAGATCGACCTCGTCCGATCCATCGGCGCAGACCACGTCATCGACTACACCAACAGCGACTACGCCGATGGCGCCCAGAAGTACGACCTGATCCTCGACATCGCCGGCAACTCATCGCTGTCACGACTGCGACGCGCGCTCGCTCGCCGCGGCACGCTCGTCATCGCCGGCGGCGAAGAAGGAGGGCGGTGGTTCGGAGGCACCGACCGCCAACTCCGAGCGCTCGCCTTGTCGCCGTTCGTCGGACAGCGACTGACAACGTTCATCGCCAAGGAGCATTTCGCCAGCCTCGAGCGCCTCACCAAACTCGCCGAAGACGGGCAACTCGTTCCGGTGATCGAGCAAACGTACCCGCTCAGCGACACGCCAAAGGCCATGAGACATCTCGAAGCCGGCAACGCGCGGGGCAAGCTCGTCATCACCGTATGACCGACACCTGCAGTCGGCGCGTTCGCTGCTGGGTTGTACAGTCGACAGCGTGAATGCCGCGCCCCGACCCGAGCCCGGTGATGAATCTTCTCACCGGTACCAACTGGTTGCTGCTCTCGAGGCGATGCGCGACGACCTCGAACACCGTGCCGCCTCGCTTCGAGCGGGTGCGAACGTTCCGAGCGGTGGCATTTCGTTCGGCAAGCGGGTCGGTGAGGGCACGAGCATCGCCATCGAGCGATTTGCCGATGTCGCTATTCACGATCAGATCGTTCACCAACTGGCGGCAGTGAACGCCGCCCTGGTCCGAGTCGCCGAGGGGAAATATGGGGTTTGCGAGGTGTGTCGGCGCCACATTGCACCCGAGCGCTTAGAGGCCATCCCGTGGGCGGCAACCTGCGTCTCGTGTGCGTAGCCGACTGAGCCGTCGCTATCCGCACCGTCATCCCTACAATGTGGTTATTCGCCGCCTACGGGCCCGCCGGTAGGACCTTTTCCTCTCAACTCACAGCTCCTCGCGGTCGATAATGATCTAGAACACGCAAGACGCAGGTGCGAGCCTCCGTTGCACGCGGATTCGTCGGCACCACCGAACTTGCGCAGCGGCGGCCGACACACCTCGATCTCAAAAAAGGGAGGAGTTCCAGCGTGACGGTGATTGTCGACGAGATCCACAACATGTGGGACGCCGCCGCCATGCTCGACGCGTTGCCGGAGCGGGTGAATCGGTACCGTCTCCCGGACCTCACGATCGTGTACTGCAATGCGGCATGGGCCGCCGAGTACAACGTCGAGCCGGCCGATGCACTCGGCCGTCCGCTCGACGAGTTCTTGTCCGACGACGAGCTGGCCGGCCTGCACTCGCAGCTCGCCCTCCTCGGTCCCGACAACCCGATTCTGGTCGACAGCGTCGCTCGAGCCGTTCCCAACGCTCCGGGCCAGTGGTTGGAATGGGTTGATCGCTACTTGGTCAGTGCCGATGGCGCCGAGGTGCTTTCCGTGGGCCGAGACGTCACCGCACGCCACATCGCCGAGCTCAAGCTGGCCGAGAGTGAGGCCCGGTTCCGCAATCTCGCCGACAAGTCCGCCGACGTCGTGTGGAGCTTCGTCTCCGAGCCGTCTCCGCACTTCGACTACATGAGCCCGTCCGTCGAGAATATCGTCGGGTACCCGCCGGCATTCTTCCTCGGCGACTTCACCCGGATGCTCGAAATCCTCGACGACGACGGCAGGACAGCCATCGATCGTGCGCTTCGCGGCGAGCTGGTACTGGGGCGCTTCGACTTCCACTTTCGCCACGCCAACGGCTCGACAATAATTGCCGAGACGCAGACCACCGACGTTCACGGTGGACTACAAGGCGTGAGCCGCGACGTCACCGAACTGCGCAACCTGCAAGCGAGCATGGCCGCCCTGGCCTTGCGCGACCCACTGACCGGATTAGCCAACCGCCGCCTCTTCGACGAACTCCTCGACGCAAACTTGGCCCGCACACTGCGCAACGGCCTGCCGCTCGCAGTGGCGTTCCTCGACATCGACGGCTTGAAGAATGTCAACGACACCTACGGCCACGATGCGGGCGACATCGTACTGTGCGAGACGGCCCGCAGGTTGGTGTCGACCGTGCGCGGCGCCGATGTCGTAGCCCGGCTCAGCGGCGACGAGTTCGTGATCGTCTATGAGCCGAACGACCCGAACTCCGACAACCTCATCGCTCGCATCGACGAAGCTCTGTCGGCGCCGATCAAGATCACCGCCACCATCGCGGTCCAGTGCCGAGCCAGCATCGGCAAGGCAGACACACGCATCGTCGGACGCAATCCCACCGAACTGCTCGCTGCAGCTGACGACGCCATGTACGAGGTGAAGCGGGCTCGCCACGCCGTTCGAGGCGCCTAGCGGCATTAGCGTCGGATCGTGACCGCTACCCTCGCCCGGCTCCGCGTCGCGACGGCGATGATGGCGCTCGTGTTCGTCGGCGGCACCGTCGGCTATTGGCTGCTCGGGTTGTCGCCGATCGATTCCGCGTACCAGACGGTCACTACGGTGTCCACCGTCGGGTTCCGCGAGCTCGGTGAGTTCGGCGCAGCGGAGAAGATCTTCACGATGGTGCTGATCATCGTTGGCGTCGGCACGGTGCTGTACACGTTCACCCTCGGCGTGCAGATGGTGGTCGAGGGACAAATTCGAGAGATCGTCGGGAGGCGACGGATGGACAAGAAGATCGCCGACCTGCGTGGGCATGTCGTGCTGTGCGGGTGGGGCCGCGTCGGTCGGGCCGTGGCTGACGACCTCGAACGCGAGGGCCGATACGTCGTGGTGGTCGACAGCGACGCGACGCGGGTTGCCGACGTCACGCTGCCCACGATCGTGGGTGACGCCACCCACGACGCCACCTTGCGGGCCGCCGGCATCGAGCGGGCCCACGCGCTCGTCGCCGCGCTTGCTCACGACGCCGACAACCTGTTCGTGACACTGTCAGGACGATCGCTCAACCCGGCGTTGTTCATCGTCGCTCGTGCTCGTCAGGACGAGAGCATCGACAAGCTCACCCGCGCCGGCGCCGACCGCGTTGTCAATCCGCAGGAGTTGGGTGCGGCACGCATGGCCAGCTTCGTCGCCCGTCCCCACGTCGCCGAGTTCATCGACGTCGTGATGCACGAGCGAAGCATGGAGTTCCGCATGCAGGAGGTCGAGATCCCCGCCAATTCACCACTCGACGGTCGCACCCTGCGCGAGGCCAACTTGCGGCAGGAGTCCGGCACACTCGTGCTGGCCGTGCGCGACGCCGCTGGCGCGTTCACCACCAACCCAGAGCCCGACATCGTGCTGCACGCCAATCACATCGTGATTGCCGTCGGCACCGAGGCCGACCTGCGCCGGCTCGTGCAACTCGTCAACCCGGCGGCTGCTCGATGAGCGCACCTACCCAGCGCGTTCATTTCCACCAGTTGATGATTTCGTCATAGACCTCGCGGCGATGGGCGAGGGCGATGTGGTTGACCCTCGGGCAGAGGCGCACCGTCGCGTTCGGAAACAGTGCGGGCTCGTCGTTGCCGAACCGGCCTTGCGCGCTCGGTGCCGTCACGAGCGCGTCGCCAAGCAAGCGGTTGACGGGATGGGGATCATCGACGTCGCGTTCTGCGGCGAGTGAGCCGGCGACGACGAGGTAATCGGCGTGGCGGGGGACGCGCACGCGGCGGCGCTCGTGGGGTTCGGTGGCAGCGGGGTCGCGCTCGACCCAATCCTCGTCGAGCACCGCACCCCAGCGGAGGTCTTTGATCCCCTCGCTGCGCCTGTCGAGACCGGCGCCGATCAGCCGGGTCACCGGGATCGGGACCGACCACAACGCTGCGCTAGTAAGGTTGGCGATCACCTCCAGGTTGGCGCCGCCGTTCGGCACCCCGAGCAGCACCACCCGATTCACCTTGCCGGGCCACGGTCCGCGGCGCCGCAACCGGTCCGACAGGGTCGCGCTCCGCCTGCCATAGTGGCACGCGCTGCGAATCACCAGGCCGCCCATGCTGTGACCGATGAAGTCGATCTCGCGCACCGGCACCGGCCATGCCCTCAGCAGCCGCTGGAGCCTCGCCGCGAGTTCACGACCGTTGGTAGAGATGTGCCGCCCTGTGTTGTAGCGGACGTACACGGGGCTGACGCCGCGCTCGCCTGCCAAAAGTTCGCCATAGGTGTTCTGCCGCCGACCGGCGAACCTCCACACCGACTCCGACGACATCAGCCCGTGCACGAGCACGCACAGCCGGGCTCCGGCGTCAGGGAGCGCGCCCTCGAGCCCCTCACGATCCAGCGGAAGCTCGTCGCCGGATGCGGTGCGAAACGTGAGCGGAATGGCGAGCGACGACTCCTTGTCGACCAACGCGTCGCCGAACAGGCCGTTGAGCACCGCCCGCGCGTCGACTGCCTGGCGCCGACCGGGAAGTGACGTCAGCAGCTGGATCACCCGCTCGATCGTGGCCAGTGTGGGCACCGGCTCGAGCGCGTCGATCCCGTCGCCTCCCGCTCCCACGTAGCCAGCATACTCGACCATCGCGGATAGCCGCGAGGTACGCCAGGCTGAATGCGGTCGCGTGACACAATGGTGAAGTGGACGATGAACCGAAACTGGGGATGGAGTGGTTGCGTTGGATGCGGGTCGTGATCCTGGCGGGCATCCCGGTCGGGTTGCTCGTTGGTGGCGTCGGCTCGAGGCTGGCGATGCTGTTACTGCGGGTCACCTCACCCGAGGCCGTGACCGGCGTGGAGAGCGACGACGGTTTCATCATCGGCCGGTTCACGCTCAGCGGTACGTATGCGCTGCTTCAGCTCGGCGCCTTCGTCGGCGTGGTCGGGGCGATGCTGTACCTGCTGGTCCGGCCGTGGCTGCTCGGCCCGAATTGGTTCCGCTATGTGACGATCGGTCTCGGCTGCGGCGCGGTCGTGGGGTCCATGCTGCTCCATTCCGACGGCATCGACTTTCTCCTGCTGAAACCGCCTTGGTTGGCGATGGGCCTGTTCGTCGCCCTTCCGGCGCTGTTCGGTGTCACAATCGGGCCTGCGCTCGAGATGGCCGAGCGCTACCCGATGCCCGCCGGATGGCGGAAGTTCGCTGCCCCTGCGGTAGTCCTGGCGATCGGCCCGGGCGGCCTGATCCCGATGGTGTTCGTCGCTCCCGTGGTCTTCGTGTACGCGGCGGTCCGCACCGGCAGAGCCGCGGGGGATCCGCCAACTCCGCCGGTGCTCGGACTGATCGCGCGTGTCGCTTGGCTGGCCATCGCCCTAATCGGCCTGATCGCCCTCGTCGGCGACATCCGGGCGATCAACCGTCTCCATTGACCCCGGTGCGGTTCCGGGCGGGGCGTCAGCGTGCCGTGACGGCCCTCATCTCGTCGCGGCCTCGGGCAGTAGACACAGCCGCGACGTTGCGGGGCCCTCGGAGCACAACGATGGCGAGCCACAGGAGCCAGACGCTCCACAGGACGTAACCGGCGAAGTTGACGGTATCGATCACGGCCAGGTCCAGCGGCGACAACACGCCGAGGAGGATCATCGTTGCTGAGACGGTTCCGAGCGCGATGAAAACCCTCCCGGAGAATCGGATACCGAGGCTGGCGACGACGAGCAGTGTCCACCCGGCGGTGAGAAAGTAGCCGAAGGTTTCGCCGATCACGGTGCCGAGGATGGTGCTCGCTGTTCGGAAGTGGGCCTCGGCGTCGGCGGCCGTCGTCGCGTTGGCACTTGCGGCATCGGCAGCGAAGCCGGGCACCAGTAGCGGCCATCGCGACAAGCCGACTGTTTGCACGACGGCCGCCGCGATTCCGATCGGTACAGCGAAGCGCATCGCCGAATCGGAGCGCAACTTGCCGACACCCACAGCGATCGGTGCGAACAACGCCGCGGACACGGCCAGCACGGCGAACCACAGCGAGACGCTGCCTTGATGCTCGCGGAACCGGTCGAGAACAACGCCGGTTGGTTCCTTCAAGACGTCCGGGTAGTTGAAGACGCTGCCGAGGACGGTGAATCCGGCGTTGGTGAGCAGTGCGGCAGCGATGATTGCGATGGCGGTCAGTTTGCGGTTCATGACGGGACCGTCGCACCGTTGTGGTCGTTTCCGAACTGGTGGTTGTAGAGCAGGATCGCCATGATGGATGTGGCGGCGGTGACGACGATTGCTCCGCTGGAACCGAAGACCGTGTACTGGGCTTCGACGTCGATACCGGCGGAGGACGTGATTGCCCACCCCAGCGCCCATAATCCGGCGAGAACGGGTGGCCACGCCAAGACAATTCGTCCAAGGCGGCGGTACAAGACGGCGGCTTGGGCAGCGCCGAGGGCGGCACCACAGATCGCTCCTTGGGCGGCGAGGGCGTTCATGTTGGTGTGGTAGCCGACGCTGGCGGCGCCTGCACCGAGGCCGGCTGCCAAACCGACGGTGGTGGCGATGATCCAACGGATCGGGTCCGGGCCGGTGCGGCGCATGCCGAGCCATTGGGCGAACCCCAGGATCGCGCCGGTGATTGCTCCGCCGGCGATGGCGGGTGCGATGGCGTCGACTCGGCCGACGATCAGCTTGGCGGCAAAGCCGCCGGCCGGGAAGCCGAGGAAGGTGGGCATCCACCGCAGGGCGATGTTCGGCCAGGTGGACCGGTGGGTGAGGGTGGTTGGGACGAGCATGTTGATCTCCTTGTCGGTGCGTGGGGTCAGACCGGGACGAGTTCGGTCTCGGGTTGGGGTACGGCGGACTCGGTTGCGACCGTGTGCGTGCCTTCGATGTCGAGCGTGGGGATGATCCGGTCGAGCCAGGCAGGCATCCACCAGTTCTTGTCGCCGAGCAGTTCCATGGTCGCCGGTACGAGGACGAGGCGGATGATGGTGGCGTCGATGACGACGGCAGCGGCCATGCCGATGCCGATGATCTTGAGGAAGATCTGGGGGTCGAGGATGAACGCTCCGAACACGGCGGTCATGATCAATGCGGCGGCAGTGATGACCTTGGCAGTGGCCGCGAGGCCGTCGGCGACGGCGGTGGCGTTGTCGCCGGTGCGAAGGTATTCCTCGCGGACTCGCGAGAGGAGGAACACTTCGTAGTCCATCGAGAGGCCGAACAGGATCGCGAACATCATCATCGGGATGAACGCCGGGATCGGCGTGGGGGTGGTGATGCCGAACAGTTGGCCGAACCATCCGCCTTCGGCCGCGTAGGCGACCACGCCGTAGGCGGCGATGATCGACAACAGGTTCAACACGGCGGCCTTGGCGGCGACGAGGACCGAGCGGAACACGGCCAGCAGCAGAACGAACGACAGCAGGATCACGGCGGCGATGAACAGCGGAAGGCGTGCCGAGATGCTGTCGGTCTGATCGACGTAGGAGGCGGTGATACCGCCGACGACGACGGTGACCCCGGTTCCGGCCAGGGCGTGAGGTACCACGTCGTCGCGGAGCGCCGATAGAAGCTGCGTGGTGGCCTCATCCTGGGGACTGGCCTCTGGGGTGAGCGTGATGACCGCAGCGTCGGCGTTGGGGCTGGCGATCGGCGGCGACACGGCGGCGACACCGGGGGTGGTGGCGAGCGTCGCACGTAGGTCGGCCAGTGCTGCCATTGCCGCGTCGTCACCGCTGTCGGCGACGAGCACGAACGTGCCGTTGAATCCTGCGCCGAAGCCCTCGGTCATCAGGTCGTAGGCTCGGCGTGTGGTGAGGCTGGTGGGGTCGTTACCGGCATCGGGAAACCCGAGGCGCAGCCCAAACACGGGAACGATCAACACGCCGAGGGCGAGCGCTCCGGCGAGACCGGTGATGACCGGGCGACGTTGGATCGTTCGGCTCCAGCTGTACCAGAAACCGCGCCCGGCGTGATCCGCGGACGGGTGCCTGAACGGCATCCGCAGCCGGTCGATGTTGCGTCCGGTGAAGCCAAGCAACGCCGGAAGCAGCGTCAACGCGGCCAGCATCACGGCGAGCACGGTGGCCACGGCGGAAAAGGCGACGCCTGGAACGTAGGGCTGGTTCATCGTCAGCATGCCGAGCAGGGAGATGACGACGGTGATCCCGGCAAACACGACGGAGCGTCCTGCGGTGCCCATCGCAACTGACACGGCCCCGGCCGGGCTGGCGCCGGCGGCGAGTTCGCTGCGGTAGCGGGTGACTATCAACAGGGCATAGTCGATGCCGACGCCGAGCCCGATCATCGTTGCCACCGAGCTTGCCCATTCGGGGACGTCGATGATGTTGGTCAGTAGGCCTCCGCCGGCCAGTCCGACACCGACACCGAACAGTGCCGTGGCCAGTGGCAGCCCCATCGCGACGAGCGACCCGAAAGCGATCAGCAAGATGATGGCGGCGACGAGCAGGCCCGGTCCCTCTGCGCCGATACTGGTGGATTGGGCGTTGTCGATCGCCTGGCCGGCGAGTTCGATCTGGACGCCGGAGTTGCGAGCATCGGCGGCGAGGTCGATCATCTCGGCCGCCACCTCGATCGGGAATGCGGCGCTGGTGCTGTCGAGCTGAACGGTCGCGTAGCCTGTCTTGCCGTCACCCGACACCTGGCTGCCGCCGCCCGGATCCCAGGGTGCGATCGCCCCGACTATGTGCGGCATTTCGCGAACGCGCTCGACGAACGGTTCGGCAACCGCACGCACACCGGGTGACATCACGCCGGCGTCGTCGTGGACGACGATCGAGATCGTGTCACCGGCCTGGGCCGGGAATCGTTCGTCGAGCAGGTCGATGGCGGCTTTCGAGTCCGTGCCCGGTGACATGAACTCCTGCTTGTTCTCGCCGCCGAGGGTCATCGCCGCGAGGTTGATCGCGACGAGGATGGCGATCCATGCCACGACAACGATGCGACGGTGCCGGAAGGACCAGGAGGTGATGCGCTTCAACATGGGTGCCTGCTTTCAAATGTCGGTGCGGGCGGTTGCGCTCGCTGGATCACATGGTGAGCGCTCCTCATGACACGTCGCTGACAGTCGGCGCACACCTTCGCCGGTCGACGTCAGCGAAGTGTCAGCCTCGTCGTGCATCCTCGGTACATGACCGACGACAGCGTTGACCTCGTAATTCGACAAGCGATCGGCGGTGACGTGGAGGCGATCTCGTGGATCACCGCCAACGCCGACACGAGCGACGATGCCGTGCTGATCGTCATGGCGGCCCTGCTGGTGCGCGCCCCAAATCGACTCGACCGGGCTCGGGCCGTGGCGGCGACGAGTCGGGATCGGCAGGTGGTCGCGATCGCCCGCGCCGATTTGGATGGCCAGAGTGAACTCGTCGACGCCTTGGCTCGCGACCATCTGGTCGACTACCCCGACAGTCTGATCGTCTCGTGGATCGCGTCCGACGCTGCAGTCCGTGCCCGTCGCCAAGCGTTGCACTGACGACGTCGTAGGCTGCCGACGTGTGCACCGCACGTTGCGCCGAACGGTCGTCGGCGCCCTGATGACGACTACGGTTTCGCCGGCGCGGACCCGCGCATTCAGCGCGAGGACATTGGGGGCGCTGGCGGTCGTCGGTGTCGTCATCGCCTTCTCGCTCAGCTCGACCCTCGTCAAGCGCGCTCACTCCCCCGGCGTGCTTGTCGCGTTCTGGAGGATGATCACAGTCAGTGTCGTCTGGAACCTCTACCTGCGCAGCACTGGCCGGCGGGTCACCATGGCCCATGTGCGCCAGGCGTTGATACCCGGCGTCTTCTTCGGCTTGAACCTCGCCATTTTCTTCGCTGGGGCGACGCACAACAGCGTCGCCAATGCTGCGCTGATCGGTTCGCTCTCACCCTTTCTCATCGTGCCGATCGGCGCCAGGCTCTTCAAGGAGAACAACAATCCGCGTGCACTGGGGTTTGCGCTCGTCGCGTTCGGCGGTGTGTGCATCGTGTTGTTCAGCGCGCCTCCCAATGGCGATGCGTCGATACGGGGCAACGTCTTCGGCGTACTCGCAATGCTGCTCTGGACGGCCTACGTCACGTCGACCCGGCACTTTCGCCGTGACATGGATGTCGCCACGTTCATGTCGACGATCAGTCCGATCGCGGCTGTGGCCGTTCTTCCGCTGGCGATCGCCAATGGCGACGTGTTCGGGATGAGCGGCACGGGATGGACCTACATGCTGATCCTCACGTTCCTCGTCGGTGTCGCGGCCCACGGGCTGATGGTGTACGCGCAGAAGACGATCCCCATCGGCACGATCGGGATCGTCCAGGTGGTTCAACCCGCACTCGCTGTCGTGTGGTCGTTCCTGTTGCTCGGCGAGCGACTCAACGGTTGGCAGATCGTCGGCATCGCCATTGTCATCAGCGGGTTGCTGGCCTTCCTGGTGATGAACCAGCGTGGCAATCGGGCCCGCCAGACCGACGAGGCGGAAGAGAGACTCAGGCGATTTGCCTGACCGAGTGGGCGTCGGTTCGGTCGAAGTCGGTGATGAAGTGCGAGGCGGCTTTCATGCGCCGATCAGCTGCCTCGCAGAGCTCCCGTGCCGTGGCGATGTCGCCAGCTTCGGCGGCGATACGGGAAAGCGCGTCGAGGGCGAAGACTTCGACATGGGCGGCGTCGTCGACCCGGGCATCGTCGAGTATCGCGACCAGGCGTTCCCCGGCGCCGGAGACCCCATCCTTGGCGTCCATCGCCGCCAGCAGGCACTCGCCGAGCGCGGCCTGTTCTCCACCGCCGGTGGCGCGATGCCACGCACTCGCCGCTTCGAGTGCTGCGCGCGCTCGTGTGGCCTGCCCGAGTGCACGCAGGACGCGCCCGAGATGAACCCGGGCGAGCGCCGCCATGCGTACATCACCGGTGGCTTCGGCCTTGTCGATGGCCAGTTCCAGGGTGGCAGAACCAGTGTCGTAGTCACCGGCCTGGCACTGCGCTCGTCCGAGGCTGGAGACCTGGTACGCCTCGGTTTGCAGAAAGCCGAGACGACGCGATGTCTCCGCAGCGCGACCGATGTGAACGACAGCGTCGTCGAACCGGTGCTGAATGCGGGCCAGTTCGCCCAGCATCGCCTCGCGGCGAACGTGCAGCCACGGGTCGTCGACGGTTCGCAACCAGTTCTCGACATGGTCGAGAGATTCGACGCTGCGCTCCTGGTCACCGGCCGAGATCGCGGCCCTGGCGGCGAAGAGCCAGTTCGCCGCCTGATCCCACGGCCGGTCGAGCCCGTCGTAGAGAGCGCTACTGCGACCGGTCAGCTCCAACGCTTGATGGAACTCGCCGTGATGCGACACGACGTAGGCGAGGTAGTAACCGCAGCGAGCTTGCAGGTCGACATCATCGATCGCGTCAGCGAGTTCGGTGGCGGCGGCGATGTGGTCGCGGGCCAGGTCGAGGTGATCCGTCGAAGCTTCGATCCACGCCGCCAGCAGAAGGGCGCTGGCCCGATCTCGTACCGGGGCCGCGTCGCCGGCAGCATCGAGTGCTGCCAGGATCCGTTGTGCGCCTCTGCTGTCGCCGAGCACGACCCAGGCCCACCCGAACCCGTTGACGATGTCGAGCGCAAGCGGCGGGTCGCCCGTGGCACTCCAGGCCAAGGCGGCGTCGATGTTGGCGCGCTCGGCCCGGGCGAAGGAGAGGTGCTCGGCTTGGCGACAGCCGCGCACACCCTGCGTGGAATGTCCGGCTGCTTCAGCGAACCATGCGGCGTGCGCGGCGAGGGCCCGCTCGGTGCGCCCGGCGTCGGTCATCGCCTCGAGCGCAAAGGCGCGGATGCTGTCGAGCAGCCGGTATCGAACAGGCATCGACGCACCCTCGTCGTCGACGATCACGAGCGAACGGCTGGCCAGCCGGCCGACCACGTCGATCGCCGCCGCCGCCGGCACATCGAGTGCTTCGAGCACGTACTCGACCGCGGCGAGGGGTGCGCCACCAGCGAAGGTGGCAAGTGCCCACAGGCCGCGCTGGTCGTCGGGGAACAACAGCTCGTAGCTCCAGCGGATCGTCGCCTTGAGTGCCCGGCGGCGTTCCGGTTTGCGGCTGGTCGGGTCGCTCAACACGTTGAAACGATCGTCGAGGCGGCGGATGATCTCTTCGATCGACAAGGTCTTGGTTCGTGCCGCGGCAAGTTCGATCGCCAGCGGCAGACCCTCGAGCGAACGACACAGGTCGTGCACCGCTTCGTCAGCGTCGGTGACGGTTTGATTGTTGCGTCGCGCAGTGGCACGGCGGGTGAACAACTCGACGGAGTCGGAAAGCGCGAGGCGTGCGAGCTCGAACAAGGCCTCGCCGTCGACGTCGAGTGGCACCTGGCTGGTGCACAGAATCCGTAGCCCGGGGGCGGCGTCGAGGAGGCGAACTGCGAGAGCAGCGGCAGCGTCGATGACGTGTTCGCAGTTGTCGAGGATCACCAACGCGGTTGTGCCCTTGAGCCGCTCGAACAGCGCCGCCTCGCCGGTGACGTTCAAGGCGGCGATCAAGGTGTCGACGACGTCGTTTGCGGTCACCGCGGTTTCGAGCCTGGCCAACCAGACGCCACCAGCTGTGGTCAACGTTCGGGCTGTCGCGATCGCGACTGCCGTCTTGCCGATACCCCCTGGCCCGACGATCTCGACGAGTCGCTTATCTGCGAGCAGGTCGGACAGGGCGCCGATTTCCGTCTCGCGACCGACAAGTTCGGCAGACATCGACGGCAGGTTCCCGATCGGGGCGTCAGGCGCGAACGGTCGTACCGTGCGATGTGGGACGCCGAGTGACGCGTCGTGGACCAGGATCTGTTGCTCGAGTTGCTGCAGTTGCGGCCCAGGGTCGAGGCCGAGCTCGTCGGCCAACTGGCTACGGACCCGCTGATACGTCGCCAGCGCATCGGCCTGGCGACCAGCCCGGTACAGCGCGGTGATCAACAGCTCCCACAGGCCCTCCTGGAACGGGTACGTCGCCACGGCCGTTTCCAACTCACCGATCACGTCGCCGACGTCCCCGAGCCGCAACCTCGCCGAGAACTGGATCTCGACGAGCTTCATCCGTGCCTCCTCGAGCCGTGCCCTGTGCGGGTTGACCCAATCGCCGTCGCCGGCGGCTTGAAGTACATCCCCGCGGTACATCCCCAACGTCGACTCGCACAGATCGGCGGCGCCGCTGTCGTTGCCGTCGTCGAGCAGATGAGACGCGGTGGCCGTATGGCTCAGCACGGCGAGCGCATCGACGTCGGACGGTTCAACGGCGAGCTTGTACCCGCCATCGCCGCCGGCGATCACCGGCGGATCCCCGAGGGCGCGGCGCAACTTGGCGACCTTCGACTGCAGTGTGTTGCGGCGAGTGTTGACGGCGCCGGCGGCCCACAGGTCGTCGACGAGCCGGTCTGTGCGCACGAGCAGACCGGCCTCGACAGCAAGGCGCACCAGCAGCTCCGATGTCTTACCGCCCGGAACCGGCACGAGGTGGCCGTCGCGTATGACCTCGATCGGGCCTAGCACCGAGATCTGCAAGATGTCGGGATTGTACGACCGGGCTCGGCCGCCTAGTTCGCCGTTGTCATTCGGCACGGGTTGCTCCCAGCGCCGACAGGCGGGCGCGAGTGTCATTGCGGGCAAGTCGGCGCAGCGTCGACTCGTGGACCTGTCGAGCCACCGGCCCGCGGCGATGCGGGTCCATCGCGTTGAGGCCCATCACCTCGACATCGCTGGCTGTTGGCTGGAACGCGACGATCGGCACGCCGCGGCGACGCAAACGCAGCGCTTCGCCATCGAGCAGCGCCCCCGACCATCGCCGCACGACCGATCCCGCCGACCGAGACACGCGCCGCCCGGTCATCGACATCGGCGAGCTGACGATGACCAGGTCGAGGTCTTCGCCGACGAGCACATCGGCGTTGGTGGGTGAGTGGACACCGCCGTCGACAAATGCTTCGCCGCCGATCGTCACCGGGCTGAAGAACCCCGGGATAGCGCACGACGCGGCGACGGCGTCGGGCAGCGCAGGCCGCAGGGCATGCTTTCCGAACGCGAACCGTCGCCCGTCCTCCTGGCGCACCGCACACAACCACAGCGCAGCCTCCGGCCAATCGTCGGGGAACAACCCGGCGATGGTGTCGGAGATCATCGCCGTGCTGACCTGTCCGTCGGGGATCAGGCTCGACAGCAACGCCCACGGGGGCGCCGAGAACGGCCGCGTCGCCGCCCGGGTGAGCACCGCAGCGATCTCCGCCGGTCGCCGGCCGCGTAATGCCGGCCGCAGCGGTGGTGGTCGCCGCGGAGGGCCGACGTTACGCATCAGCCGCGTGCCCTCCGGCGACAGAGGGCGGCTCTCGGACCGGGCGAGAAGATCCGCAGCCGACAGCCCGGCGCGCAGCGACGTCGCCGCGATCGATCCCGCCGAAGTACCGACCATGATCGTCGCCTGGCGCGGATCCCAGCCAAGCCCTGCCTCGAGCGCGCTGAGCACGCCGGCATGGAACGCCCCGCCGGTGACCCCACCCGCGCCGAGAACCAGACCGATTCGGGGCGGTCGCTCCGTCACGCCGGCCAGTCTCGCACGCGATCGGTGCCGGCAACCGGCGGGATGGTGATCGACCGGCTAACGTACTGGAACTTTGTGACGGGAGAGCGGGATGAGGGCGACGTCGAGGTGCAGGCGTGCGGTGGTCTTCGCCGTGTTGTCGAGTGCGATAGTGGCATTCAGCGGCGGAGGAATGTCGCCGGTCGCGGCAGCGTTACCGCCCATCCCCCCGCAACCGGGGGGCGCCGATCCGTGGCTGGAACAAATCGCTTGGTGGCGCAACTTTGGCGCGGCTACCGATGGCACGCCGTTCCCGATCGTCACCAACGAAGCGGCCGACAATGTCGGCCCGGTCAATCATGTCAACTACCTCACGTCGATCTGGGCCCAGGGTTCGACGTACTGCAATCACTTCGCGGACTCGTCGTTTCCAAAGACGCCCGGGGTCAACTACTTCCACAACGTGCTGTCCTGTGGTCCGCCGACACTGACCGACGCCGTCGACGGATGGATGAACACCCCGTACCACGGACCGCCGATCCTCGCTCCCGACGTCACCCGGGTCGGGGCAGGGCTGGCGACGTTCGGATCGCGTACGGCCAGCGCTGCAGTCACCGCAGCGTCAGTGCCGATCACCGAGACCTTCACATGGCCAAAGGCGAACGGCGTCCTGCCACGCACCCACATGATGACCGGCGAGAGTCCCGACCCGACGAGCGCGTGCCCGCGGGTGACCGGCCAGGATCCGGGTCAGAGCGTCTACGCGTGGTTCCCGACTGGGCGTGTCTTCGTCAGCGCAACCGTCACAGACGGCTCCGCCGCGGTGCCGTTCTGCGTGCTTCGGCCAACTTCGTCACCGCCGGCGGTGATGCTGCCCGGCGAATTGGCCGATCGGTTCACGATCTTCGCCAAGCGCGCCTACACGGTCGGCTCGACAGTGGAAGTCAAGCTCTCCACGACTGCCTTCGGCGGAGGCGACGCGCAAACCCTCACCTGGTCGTTTCAGGTCGGTGATCTTCCCGATTTCGGATTGGGAACCGTGCGGGCGGTGCCGAGAGCGATCGACGTCACTCTCGTCAACCCCACCGCAACGCAGGACGGCGGCGCGCCGTTGCTCGAGCGGCAGCTGTGGCTCTCGCCCAGATCCGACCCTGACATCTCGCCCTCGATCCGCTTGGCCCTTCCACTCTCGGGCACGGCGCGACTCGCCGTCGCCCCCGGCGCCTACTGGTCGTGCATCGCCGCCAGAAACGTTCTCGGATGGTCGAAGTGCCGTTCGTGGCAAGGCGTGACCGTACGGCTGAACACCCCACCTGAGATCCGCTCGGTGTCGCTGTCGACCGTCGCCGAGAATGCCGCGCCGGGTACGCGGGTCGGCACGATCGGCGCGTTCGACGAAGACATCGCATTCGGTGGCGACGTCGTGACGTTCCGACTCGGCGGCCTCGGTGCGCAATCGTTCACGGTCGTCGGAGCCGAGATTCGCACGACCGAGTCACTCGACTACGAGACCAAGTCCGGCTACAGCCTCACGATCACGGCGGTCGACCAACATGGCGATGTGTCGGCAACCGTGCCCGCGAACATCAAAGTCGGAAACGTGATCGAGGCAGCCTTCACTCCGTTGAGTCCTGTCCGCCTGTTCGACTCACGGCCAGGCTCCCCGCACGGCGCGATCGTGATCCTCAAGCGCACCTATGGACCGACCGTGTTGCGGGTGAGAGTCACCGGCATCGCCGGCGTGCCGTCGGTCGGCGTTGCCGCGGTGTCGTTGAATGTCACCGTCACCGAGCCGAGCGCACCCGGTTACCTCACCGTCTACCCGTGCGGAACGCCACCCACCGCTTCCAACCTCAACTTCACCACCGGACAGACAATCCCCAACGCCGTCATCGCGCCCGTCAGCGCCGACGGCGAGATCTGCTTCACCGGCATCGCCAACACCCACATCCTCGCCGACATCAACGGCTGGTTCCCGACCGGA